>NZ_BAAFZH010000105.1:0-301677 GCF_054684315.1 Scytonema sp. NUACC21
AGTGCGGCACCTCGTGGTTTTGCCAGCGAACCGATTTTTGTCCCGCGTCCTGGTTCTCAACGAGAAGATGATGGCTGGGTACTGGCTTTAGTTTATGACTCTACCGACCATCGTTCAGATGTGGTTATCTTGAATGCCAAAGACTTTGAACGGGGACCCATAGCAAGGTTACATCTCAAGCATCATGTGCCTTATGGCTTGCATGGTAACTTTGTTTCTGAGTGTTTTCTCTAATTTATTGAGATAACAATTTTATACTCAAAATCATTATTAAAGCACTAGTATCCCTACTAGTGTTTTTTTTATCAGCCCTCCCAAGCATCGGTAGAGGGCAAAGTATCATCGCCAATTTGACAAAAAATTATCGACAAAAAACTTAGTAAAAGGTCTCGAAGGAGAGATTTAATTTGTTTAGCGCCACAGGCAAAGCCCTACAGCTTCTCTTAGAAACTTTGCAGCTTTGTGTAAGAAATCTAGAACGCTAAGTAGGTCAGTAAGAAAAAACGAAATTAGTTAGGGTCGTCCCTAGTCATTTGTCATTGGTCATTAGTAAAGGTTTCAGATGCATTTACATTTTGTAACATATTTCTGTTTATTCACGCCAACTTACTTACACAAAAAACAAGAATTTTTTAATGAAGATTATCGTTAAGATTATAGTTATGTCGCTAGGAAACAGTGTTTAAAATTCCTTGCAACATAATCCTCCTGATTTGCAGGAGTTAGTAATATATAGATGCCATTGCAGAATTTTTTGCGTCCGATTTCTCAAAGTTTATTAAGGGTTCCACTCCGTGTAGCCCTCATAGTACCCTTTATCCTCCAAATCTCTGCTGCTGTTGGATTCACAGCTTACTTTTCGTTAAGAAATGGTCAGAAAGCCGTCAATGAGGTTGCTACTCAGTTCAGAAATGAAGTAACAACTCGAATTCATCAATATGTTAGCGAATACATGGGGATACCTCCACTTGTGACTCAAATTAACGCCGATGCTATCCGTCTTGGTGAGTTGGATTTAAAAGATGCAAAGAGTTTAGAACGCCATTTCTGGCTCCAAATGCAATTATTTAATTCCCTAAGTCCCATCGCTGTTGGAAGTAAGGAGGGAAAAATTCATTCAGTCGATCGCCTTAATGATGGTTCACTTGTGATTCGGGTCATAGACGAATCAACTAAAGGGAATTACCATACCTATACGACTGATGACAAAGGGAATCGGGTGAAATTAATTCGAGTCAACAAAACCTTCGACCCTCGTATTCGCCCGTGGTACACACAAGCCGTAAAAGCAGGTAGAGCTACTTGGACTGAAATTTACCCATATTTCTCTTCGTTAGGGCTGGCAATCAGTGCAACCCGACCTTTGTACGACAAAACAGGAACTTTGGTTGGAGCTACAAATGCAACGCTATCTCTCGCAAAAATAAGCGACTTTTTACATAGTTTGAAAATTGGTCGCTCTGGGCAGACATTTATTATCGAACGTTCTGGAAACTTGGTAGGGAGTTCAACAACTAAGCAACCTTTCACCCTAAGCCAGGAGGGAGGGAAGCAGAGGCGGAGCCGGCTTGCTGCAACTGCTAGTAGCAATCCTATCACTCGTCTGACAGCACAGTACGTAAAGGAACATTTTGGTACTTTTAAAAACATCAATCGCAGCCAGCAACTGGACTTTAAAATCGATGGCAAGCAGCAGTTTATACAAGTCATGCCATTGACAGACAGCTATGGGCTGGACTGGGTGATTGTTGTAGTGGTTCCGGAAGCTGATTTCATGGAACACATCGAAGCTAACACGCGAACCACCATTTTACTATGTTTGGGAGCGCTAATAGCTGCTACACTCGTAGGAGTGATGACCTCTCGTTGGATTACTCAACCCATTCTCCGCTTGGTTTCTGCGTCTAAGGACATTGCTGATGGTAGGTTAGACCAAACTGTTGCAGTAGAGGGTATTCACGAATTACGAGTTTTAGCTCAAGCTCACAATCGAATGGCTGGTCAATTGCAAGCATCCTTTACCGCACTTGAACAGGCAAATGAACAGCTAGAAGTTCGGGTGGCTTCGAGAACATCTGAGCTACAGGAACGGACATTGCAGCTGCAGCAAGCATTTGACTTTGAAGCTATGTTGAAACGAGTTACGGATAAAGTCCGTGACAGTTTGGATGAAGCACAAATTCTACAAACTGTTGTGCAGGAATTAACTCGCGTACTTGCTGCTAAATGTTGTACAGCTGCTTTGTACGACTTGGAGCAAAAAACGTTAGTCATTGATTACGAGTATGCACAGCCCCACTGGCCTGCAAGCCGAGGTTCTGTGTTTCAATTAGAAGATTATCCTGGTATTCATCACTCCCTGTTGCAGAAGCAGTGTTTGCAATTTTGTCTGTTGATTCCGAAGTTCGAGCGTCCATTGGCTGCGGTTCTTGCCTGTCCTATTTTTGATGACCAAGGTGTTTTGGCTGATATATGGTTATTTAGACAACCAAGTTGTATCTACAATGAGCTAGAAATTCGGTTAGTGCAGCAGGTGGCAAATCAGTGTGCGATCGCCATTCGGCAAGCTCGGCTTTACCAAGGGGCACAAACCCAGGTGGAAAATCTCAAAAACCTACATCAACTTAAAGATGACTTCTTAAACACTGTATCTCACGAACTCCGTACACCAATTGCTAACATGAGTATGGCAATTCAAATTTTGAAGATGTACCCTACTTCCAAAGAACATCAGAAGTATTTAGACATCTTGGAAACAGAATGTGCTAAAGAATTAGCTTTTATCAATGACTTACTTGATTTACAGCGATTAGAAGCCGATCGTTATACGGTATATCCTGAGAAGATAATTTTACAGTATTGGATACCCAGCGTTATCGAACCGTTTCTATCGCGGATTCAACAGCGCCAACAAATTCTTACTGTTGACCTGCCGCCCGAAACTCCGTCCCTCGTGTCAGATTGCACTAGCCTGGGACGAGTTTTGGCAGAATTGCTAAACAATGCCTGTAAGTACACCGCATCTGGCGGTCAGATTCGTTTCAGTATTAGGCAGCATATTAGATCGCTTAACACAAATCAAAACTTTTTACCAACGATTGACTTTGAGGTGAGCAATCAAGCAGAAATCCCGACTGCTGAATTACCTCGTATTTTTGAAAAGTTTTATCGTGTTCCCGGTGCAGATCCTTTGAGACAAGGTGGTACCGGATTGGGGTTAGCACTAGTCCAAAGGTTGGTTGAGCAATTAGAGGGAGAACTTCGGGTCGAAAGCCGTGGGGGTTGGACAACCTTTAGTGTTGTTTTAAGAAATTTAACAGAATAGAGCCAACAGTAATTTTCAATGGAATTGGCACATTGCTCTCAGGGCTTTAACAAACTACCCAAAAACTCCTCTTCTCAACTTCAAAGCACAAGGGATCAAAGTAAATTGTAACGAAATTTACCAAATTTATATTTTTTCTAGAAAAGAGGCTACGCTAATCATAGTTCCATCAAATATGGTCAAATCTTGACAAACCAATTTCTACCAGTACAGTTCGGTACCACTTGTAACACAGACGCGCTTAAACAGTGATGTTGTGTCTTGGAGGATGTACTGCTAGATAACTCCTACTCCTCTCTGCAGCAACCAAGAAAGGTTGAAAGCAGTTGAGATGAATGTGTGCTTTTTTGTCCGCTTGGTTGGAATAACGTCCCAATCCAATCGTTGTTGTTGCAAATAGCCGACGAAAAGAGTGGAAACATTAGGCGATTTGACTGTATGAGTGTTGATTCAGGAACTAACAAACCATCTTGTTAGCGGAAATACCGCTATTAGGAGAAACATTTATGATTTCCTCTTCTCTAAGACCGTTGGAGGCTGCCTCTCCAGCGCATATTTGCCCGTTCGATCAAGCCTGTAGCTATCTGGAACAAGCAGCAAAAGAATTAAATTTGGATCGGGGTCTATTAGAAATACTCGCGCACCCACGCAAAGTGATTACGGTGTCTATCCCTGTCAAGCGGGACAATGGAGAAGTAGAAGTTCTGGCTGGGCATCGCGTACAGCATTGCGATATCTTAGGACCCTATAAAGGCGGTACTCGCTACCATCCAGCAGTCACACTACAAGAAGTTTCAGCACTAGCAATGCTTATGACTTGGAAGTGTGCGTTGGTTGGACTGCCTTACGGCGGTGCTAAAGGAGGTATTGCTATAGATCCAAAACGCTACAGTGTTAGCGAACTAGAAAGAATTACCCGTCGTTATACAACTGAGTTAATTAAAGATATCGGACCTTCAGAAGACATACCAGCACCCGATATGGGGACTTCTGCCCGTGAGATGGCTTGGATGATGGACACCTATTCTATGAATGTGGGTCATGCCGTACCGGGAGTTGTGACTGGTAAACCTATTTCCATAGGTGGTTCGCGGGGAAGGGAAATGGCAACCGGGCGCGGTACAATGATTGTTGTACGCGAGGCTCTAGCAGATATAGGTAAATCGCTGGCAGGAGCGCGAGTAGCGATTCAAGGTTTTGGAAATGTGGGTGCAGCAGCAGCTTTATTGATGCACCAAGCAGGAGCAAAGATTATTGCTGTCTCAACTGGTTCTGGAGGAGTCTATTCAGATATTGGTCTGGATATCCCTGCATTAAAAGCCTATGCAGCCGAGAACCACAAGGGTATTGTTGGATTCCCTGACTCAGTTCCAATCAGCAATGCTGAATTGTTGACTTTGCCTTGTGATGTCTTAGTTCCAGCAGCTTTAGAGAACCAGATAACAGAGAAAAATGCGAATGAAATAGAGGCAAGAATTGTTGCAGAAGCAGCTAATGGCCCGGTAACACTTGAAGCAAACCAGATTTTAGAAGCTAAAGGCATCATGGTGCTACCAGATATCTTGGCAAATGCTGGCGGTGTTGTTGTCAGTTATCTGGAGTGGGTGCAAGGTCTTTCTTACGTGTTCTGGGATGAAGATCGAGTCAATAAGGAATTGGAATTCCTCATGGTGCAAGCTTACCGTCAAGTTATGCAACAATCTGAACTGCGGCAAATACCTCTGCGTTTGGCGGCTTATACTCTAGGCGTTGGTCGCGTTGCTCAAGCACTTCATGACCGGGGTTTGTATCCTTAAAAGTCTTGTGATGTAGGCAAAATAGGTCTGAAATCAGAATGCCTAGAGCATCGGTACAGAAATCATCAACAGCCTCGTTTTTTGTAGAGACGCGCCATGGCGCGTCTTTAAATAACCTAAAATGAAGACAAGGTACAAAATATAAGGTTTCTGTTCTAATTCTAATGCGATCGCTTAAAACCGGAAACCTCAAAAAATTAACACCGCGTCGTGTTTCAAATAATTGATTTTTGACTGGATGTATTTTCAATCTCAATCCTGCCAAATAATCTTTTGTTGGAAGCGTACTTAACCTCAATTAAATTATTTAGCAGATTGTACAATCCACCAATTATTCTATCTCCTAACATAAATTTACGATCTTGCGGGAGACGGTTGAAAATTGGTACTACCATTTCATCAAATCATAAGTTCTTTGTATAATTGGTAGCTCGTCCATTTTCAAAAAAAATTTTTTCGGCTCGCTTCGCTCGCTGTAATAAAGGAAAAAGAATAAAGAAAAAAGGGCAAGAGGATAAGAGTATAAAGTACTACTGAGTCCACGCAGCAGCACACCTAACACGAAAACCAATGACGTTGAGCCTGAAGACCGCATCGCCGTAGTAACGATACGCCGAGCGGCAGAGAGCGGGAACGTAGTCCCAGGAACCACCACGCAGCAACCTTCCCCTATTATCATTATAATTTTTATTTAACCAAGCACTTCCATCAACGGGTGCTCCTTCATAATTCCTATGCCAATGGTCAGCACACCACTCCCATACATTCCCGTGCATATCGTATAGTCCAAAGGCATTTGCTACACCAAAGCTACCTACTGGCGTTGTTTCCCCACGATAAGTTCCCTTTACACCCTCACCATAAGTGTAGTTGGCGTTATAATTAACCAAATCGGAAGTTATTGTTTCGCCAAAGTGGAAAGGGGTGGTAGTTTCTGCACGAGCTGCATATTCCCATTCAGCTTCACTGGGTAGACGGTAGCTTTTACCTGTATATTGAGAGAGGCGATCGCAAAACTCAACTACATCGTACCAAGACACTCTCTCTACAGGGCGATTATCATTTTTAAAGTAAGATGGATCTGCTTCTAAATCGCGGTTAACTTTGGGTAGTTTGGCTACGACTTTCCATTGTGCTTGTGTTACTGGGTACTGACCCATGAAGAAGGGCGGAATCGTTACTTGATGCTGAGGTCTTTGTGAGCTATCTCCTTCCCCTTTTGGTGAACCCATCATAAATGTATTACCAGGAATAAAGACCATTTCTAAGGTGATACCTTCACCCAAATGTTCCTGAAAGTATTGGGCTTGTTTGCTTTCCCGGTTGATGATTTCGCCACGATGATTAACTCTGACAGTTTCAAAATCAAAAGACTTTAGCTCATCATTGTCTTTTCCCAAAGATCGAATATCCTTAAATTCTTCTCTAGAAGCCAAAGCAGCGATCGCCTTTCTCACTAAATTTTCTCCCTCTAAATCCTGATTTCTTTGGGCTGCTACTAAAGCTAAATCCAGTCTTACTAAAAGGTCTTGATTTGCTTCAATCCAACGCCAGTAGGGACTTAATGAAGCTGTTACCCTGGCACTGCGACAGATTTTATCAGCACTCATTTCCTGCTTGTAACCCCATTGGAGAAACAAAATTAAATTTGAGTTTTCTTGAAGAAGCAACTGCCGTCCCTTATTATCATCTCCATTGCCAAAAAGCTTGAGAACCGTGTCACAGAAATTGCCATTATAAAAATCCAAAACTTGAGGAGCAAGATAGTCAATTCCTCTTCCTGTCTGCAATTTACTTTCTGCATAACTACGGGCAGGTTCGGGTAAAGTGACCCTCCAATCAGATGCAGTAGAAGAGTTTTCTGCCATAGAAAACTTAAATAATTCTAACACAGCTTTATTCCCACTTCTTCCCCAAATAGCTCTAGCTAAATCCCGACTCAACCCACTAGGAAAGAAAGCCAATAAAGGAAATATATCTTTCCCCTCTACCGAGAGTATCTCAAAGGAACGCTCTAAAGTTATCCGCAGACTTCTTTCTTTTCTTTCTTCAGGAGAATAAGATTCAAGAACGTCCAGTGGTTCATCTATCAAGTCTTCACGTAGCATCTTCAGAGTAGATTTAGTTTCTACCATATAAGATGCTGCGAGTTTAATGGGTAAGGGATAGCCATCAAGAAACTTGACTAAAAGATTAAAGTCTTCTAGCAAATCATCATTATTCCCCCATTGTACTTGTGGGGGAGCATACTTTCTAAATATCTCTATTGTTTCTGATGCTCCCATGCTGCAAACTTCTTCTTGATGGCAATCACGAATATCCCCAGCCAGAGAATCACGAGAAGTTAACAACAGTCTTAAATGAGGACATTGTTCTATGAGCGAGTTTAAAAGGTCAATGAGTTCGTTGGGTTCTCTTTGAATCAATCTATCCAAATCATCGAGAATCAAAAACAATCGACGATTCCTTAACTCTTTTTCTAAAGCAAAACTCATGAATTCAAAACTCTGTTTGACTTTGGTAATTAGCGTTCCTACAGAATCAGTATCGCGCAAACTAATAAACCAAACTCCATCCTTATAGCGCAAGCGCTCGTGTAACCACTGACCAATGGCATAAGCTAAGGCAGTTTTACCTATACCTCCCATACCATGTAGAGCAATACAACGTCGATCGGACTCTACTAGAACTTTAATTACCTGATGTATTTCTTGTCTGCGTCCTACAAAGTTTGGGTCGTTACGGGGAATATTTGTATTTGACCACTGGGGATAGATAATTTGATGAGAATTGGCTGGTTCTATAATCAGCGATTGATTGTGGGGAACTTGGGGGAGTAATTGAAATTTAAAGGCTTCATCAAAATTAACTCCTTGCTGGAAAGTCTGCGAGTTAAAGATTTTTCTTAATTTATCATCAAGTTTAACTGCATTACGACTCACTAAAAAAGCATTAGCAATTGAATCTTCATTAAATAATGCCTGATAAAGGCGTCGGGAGAAACATCGAGCTGCAACATCTAAAATTTTATCTTCAGCATTTACCGCAATGACATGAGATACGCCTGCTTTGACAAAAGCTTGAGCTAACTTTTCTGAATGACAGGCATTCAATAATGCTAATTGACAGGGCGCTTGCTGCTGATTTGATAAGGCGATTTCTAACTCTTCTTCACTAAAAGAACGAGTCATCCCTACGTCATCTTCTAACACTAGGGCTGTACTATCACCCTCTCTCGTCCCATGACCAATAAAATGAATAATCAGTGGTTTGACGCGACTAGATAACACATCTTGTAAAGTTTGTGATGTGGCTACTTTAACTACTATTTCCACTGTTATAGGATGAGATATATCCTCTAACACTGAAGCAATTTCATCAATTTCTTTTTGGATATATAAATTTTCTACAGGTGATAAGTCTTCATCAAGTAGAGGGGCTGAAAACAAGATGAGAATTTGATTGCTGAAGGAATTACCTTGTTCGGGGAGTTGTTCTACCCCAGGCTTAAAAGGGATTTTTACAGCTTCTTTTGAGACAACCATGTTTCTAGTACAAGTCGGCGCAAACAAAGCGACCAGTGTAAATTGCTCTAAGGTTTACACTGGAAGCCTTTTAATTTTATCCTTTATCCTTCATACTTCAGCCTTTCTGTACTAGTGTTTTAAACCACGCTTCTATTTCTTCGTCTGTTGCAGTGTTTAAGTCAATATCTGGAAGGTTTGGGTGTTCTAACTTGCCTTTTGGTTCTCTCCCTTTTTCTCGCAATTCTCGCCGCCAATTATTAATTGCTTTAGCCGCTTTGATACTGTAATCTATCAACTGCGCTGTTGCTGACACCGCTGAAACGACTGTAGCGACAAAAATAATGTCGTCTACACCTACCACGCGGCTTTGTGACTTCTGTACCTTGATTGAATTTAGAGATAGTGATGTTTCTAAAGACTTTATTTCATCTAAGGGTAGTTCGGATGAAATAACTATACTAAAGAAAGGAATGTCACTCATTTACACCTCTAAAAATTTTATTTAAGACTTACGAGTTAACAAAAGCAATAAGATGCTGCTCACGGATATGGAGGGTATCCCCTCGTAGCATAGAACAACCACGCTAGTATTAACAACATAGTCTTTGAGCGCTGTGTCTGCGATTTAGCTGGTCATTAACAACTGCGATAGCTTCGCTCCTGCCCGGAGGGCAGATCGCAAACGCCCTAAGTGTTTCAATGGTCATATTTAAATTGTTAATCCAATTTTAATGCGATACATATGAATAAAGACTAAGCATGGCTAGTCTCTACATTATCGATTTGTATTATCCTTTTCATGAAACGGTATAACTCCATTTCAGTAAAGCAGTAAAAAAAATTACTTAAAATATCTTGGTAATAGTTGTTTCCAGTGCTAAAACAGAAGCAGTCACAAAATACTGAGTGTTTATGGCAACTAAATATAAAGAAAGAGCACTGTTGCTTCTCCGTCAGGCGCTTGATAATCCAACCGCTGAGTTTCGCACCGGTCAGTGGGAAGCAATTGAAGAGATAGTCGAGAGGCGAAACTCCCAGGGAGAAGCCAAGACATCGCGTTTACTGGTTGTTCAACGCACGGGTTGGGGCAAAAGCATAGTTTATTTTCTAGCGACTCGCCTGCTTCGAGACCAAGGTGCTGGTTGTACGCTGTTGATTTCACCATTACTCGCTTTAATGCGGAACCAAATCACAGCAGCCCAACGTATTGGTCTCAACGCAGCGACAATTAACTCCAGCAATACAGAAGAATGGGAAATTGTCCAAAACCAATTGTTAGCAGGAAAAGTAGATCTTCTGCTCCTTTCTCCCGAAAGATTAGCTAATGATGAATTTCGAGAAAAAATTCTTTTACCCGTCTCTCAACGAATCGGTTTCTTTGTGATTGATGAAGCTCACTGTATTTCTGATTGGGGACATGATTTTCGACCTGATTATCGGCGGATTGTAAGAGTTCTACAAGGGCTTCCTTCAAATATTCCAGCCCTTGCTACCACTGCTACAGCTAATAATCGGGTGGTAAACGATATTATTGCTCAGCTTGGGGTAAATTTGCGCGTACAAAGAGGTGCTTTAACGAGAAAAAGTTTACGATTACAAAATATTTCTATCCCCAACCCAGCAGCACGAATGGCATGGTTAGCGGAGCAACTTCCTAAAATACCGGGAAGTGGGATTATCTATACATTAACAGTAAAAGATGCTGATAGAGTTGCTGGTTGGTTACAAACACAGGGTATTAACGCCAAGGCATACCATAGCGATATCGAAAATTCTTTGCGTGTAGCATTAGAAGAGCAGCTACTAAAAAATGAAATAAAAGCATTGGTAGCAACAACTGCCTTAGGAATGGGTTTTGATAAACCAGATTTAGGATTTGTCATTCATTATCAACGCCCCGGTTCTGTCGTACATTATTACCAGCAGGTAGGACGAGCAGGGAGAGCAGTAGAAAAAGCTTATGGAATTCTTTTGAGTGGGGATGAAGACGATGAAATTACCAACTACTTTATCAGTACGGCTTTTCCTCCACAAGTTCATACCCAACAGGTTTTAAACGTTCTCAATCAAGCTGATGATGGTCTTTCTGTTCCTCAGATGGAACAGCAACTCAATCTTTCTAAAGGTCAAATTGATAAAGTGTTAAAACTGCTGTCTCTAGAATCTCCTGCACCAGTCATTAAAAAAGATTCAAAATGGTATGCAACACCGATAAATTATCAGCCTGATGAAGATAAGATAAGAAAATTAACACAAATTCGCCGTCAAGAACAAGCTCAAATGTTGGCATATATGCAAAGCCAACAATGTTTGATGTCTTTTCTTGCAGCCGAGTTAGACGATCCAAATCCGACTGCTTGTGGTAGATGCGCTGTATGCATGGGTCAACCTTTATTACCAGAAACCTATTCTATTGAGGTTGTGAATCAAGCTATTCAGTATTTGCGTCGTAGCGACCAAATTATTGAACCACGTAAAACCTGGGTTTCACAAGCGTTTCCAACCTATGGTTTTTCTGGAAAAATTAAAGATAATTTAAGATTAGAGGAAGGAAGAGCATTGTCTTTATGGGGTGATTCAGGTTGGGGAGAGCTAGTTAAACACGGGAAATATCAGAATAATTATTTTGACGATAAACTGGTGCAAGGTGCTTTTGAAATGATTCAACGCTGGCAACCCCAACCCTTTCCAACTTGGGTGACGTGTGTTCCCTCTTTGAATCGTCCAGGGCTTGTACCGAACTTTGCTCAAAGACTGGCTGAAAAATTAGGTATACCTTTTATGCCAGTCGTGCAGAAAATTCGCCCAACCCAGTTGCAAAAACAGATGAGCAACAGTTACCAACAAGCTAGGAATTTAGATGGTGCTTTTGCAGTTCACCCTTGGCAAGGAATCAGTGGTTCTGTTTTTTTGGTCGATGATATGGTCAATTCCCGTTGGACTTTCACTGTCATTGCAGCACTTTTACGTCGTGCTGGAAGTGGGGCAGTTTTTCCTGTAGCACTAGCCCTCAATACGTTCAGTCAAGGTGATTAGAAAACCATGTCAAATCACGTGCTACCGCCAGATACTCAAGCCATCTTATTGTTATGTGCTAGCTTTGGACAAAATCGTCAACTTGAACCCCAACCTCTAACCCTCAGTGAGTATAACTCTTTAGCGGACTGGTTGCGAGAAAATCAGATGCGTCCAGCAGATTTACTCGAACCGACAGCACAAGAAGTTTTAGAAAAAATCCATGACAGCAAACTTGACCCTAACAGGTTACTAGCCTTGCTGCAGAGGGGTGGAATGCTGAGTTTAGCAGTAGAAAAGTGGACAAATCAGGGGCTGTGGGTTTTGGGAAGAGGTGACACCAACTATCCCAGACGTCTCAAGCAAGTGTTGAGACTTTCCGCACCGCCAATTCTCTATGGAGTTGGTAATATCGAATTGCTTTCAATGGGAGGACTGGCAATTGTTGGTTCTCGTGATGTGGACGAAGAAAGTCTTAGCTATACTCATAGAGTTGCACAAACTTGCTGTGCTAGTAACTTGCAAGTTATCTCTGGTGGGGCGCGTGGAGTAGATCGAACAGCGATGTTAGGTGTGCTAGAAGCAGGGGGCACATCTGTCGGCGTGTTAGCAGATAGTTTGACAAAGGCGTCCGTTGATGGAAAGTATCGTTCCAGTATCAAAGAGGGTAGACTCGCTTTGGTTTCCAGTTACGATCCAGATGCTGGGTTCAATATTGGTCATGCAATGGGTCGAAATAAGTATATTTATGCTCTAGCAGACTATGGTCTTGTTGTCAGTTCGTCAGTGGGTAAGGGCGGTACTTGGGCTGGGGCGGTGGAAGTTTTGCAACGATTTAGGGATATCCCCGTTTTTGTGCGGATGGACTCAAATGTCTTAGAAGGAAATCGTCAGCTTTATGAACAAGGGGCAAAACCTTTTCCACATGAACCTTGGAATGCTCCATTAAGAGAACTTTTAGCAGCAGCTGCATCTAAAAATGAATCAGTAGAGGTGACAGAGGCTATAACGACACCTCAACCAACTGCGAATACTGAACCTCAAGGAATTCAAGATAATACAAAAGATATTATATATGAAGCTGTTTTGCCATTTATCCTCGATCGCCTACAACAACCAAAAGATGCAAAATCTCTTGCAGAATCCTTGAATGTTCGACAATCGCAGATGCAAGATTGGTTAAATAAAGCTGTTATGGAGGGTAGGGTAAGAAAAATCAACAAGCCGAGTGCTTATGTTGCAGTTAACCAACTTGTCATACCATTTGATGAAAAGTGCGATCCAAATCGCTAGTGTAAAAGTTGACAAAAGACCCGTTATATACGAATCCACAATTTCTTAATTATCAGGAAGCTCTTGTTCTTTTACAGCTAAATCAGTATCAACTGCCAGTATGCGATGTTTGCGTTCGTCAGCAGTTAACTTTGTTTTCGTGATTTTTCCAATTCTTCAGCAGGAAAACCCAGTTCAATAGCCTTTTGATATGCTTCCTCTGCTTCTTGACTTTTTCCCATCTCTTGCAACACAGACCATATATTAGCCCATATCAAAGCATTCTTCGGTGCAAGGTCTCTAGCTTTGTTCAATGCTTCCAAAGCTGCTTCATAGCGTTTGAGTTCGGATAGTGCTAATCCTTTGCCCTGCCAAGCTGCATAAGATTGGTTATCTAACTTAATCGCTTGTTCAAAGGATTGTATAGCGTCTTCATGCTTTCCAAATTCGCGAGTCAGCAACAGCCCTCGCGTATACCAAACTTGAGGATTTTGCTGCGGGCGGATTTTACTAGCTCGATCTAAAGACCAAAATGCATCTTGCGGTTTTTGTAAAGTCAAAAGTACAATGCCTTTACCTAATAGAGCTTCATAAAAATTTTCATCGATTTTAAGCGCTTCTTCATATGATACAAGGGCTTCTTCATAGCGATGCAACTTTTGTAGAGTATCTCCCTTTACAGTCCATGAGATTGGATCTCTACTATTTCTTTTTAGAAAAGCTTCGTAACCATCCAGTGCCTCTCTATAGTAGACTTTAGCAGCTTGAGGTCCTTGTAATTGTTCCACTGCTAGCCCAGTTTCATACCAAACATTTGGTTTATCTGGCCTAATTTGCTTTAATTTTTCAAAGGCTTTTGATGCTTCTTCATACTGTTGCAAACCTATATGAGCTATGCCCTTCCCACTCCAAGCTTCAGCAAGATCGTCGCTAACAGGGTTAAGTTTTAATACACTTTCATAAGTCTCTAAAGCGTCTTTAGCTAAACCTAATTTATATAATGCTCTACCTTTATTATTTAACGATTTTAAGTTCTTAGGTTCGAGGGAAAGGGCTTTTTGATAAAAAGCTAAAGCACTGGAATAGCGCCCTAAAATCATCAAAGCGTCTCCTTTTCCTCTCCATCCCTCACTAGAATTTGGTTTAAGATCGATGTAGTTTTGAAATTGTTCGCTTGCTGCTTCTGGCTTGAGCGATTTAATTAAATTATCTCCTTGATACAAATAATACGCAGGTCGGATGGTTGGAGATATCAAGAACTCAAGACCAACAACCATCAGACTAATTGCTGCAAATCCAATCGGAATGTATGAAGACTTAAATGATATTTGTTGAGGTGCTAGCGTTCGATCCGGTTGAGATAATGATAATGGTGGTTCAATTCTGGTTGCTGCTAAATTTCCAGTCCAGTTTCTGACGACTCCATTTTGTTGGATTGTGATTTCATTGACGTGCTCGATCACTTCGTCTACTGATTGGTAGCGACGTTCCGTACTGAAATACACCATTTTTGTTAAAATTTGACATAGCCTGCTATCAGCATCAATGCCTTTAGGAAATATCACATTATCTTCTCGATCCCGTTTTAAGTCCCTGGGGTGTATTCCCGTAAACAAATGAATTGCTGTCATACCCAAGCCATAAATATCACTCTTAAAGCTTGGTCTTCCGTCCATTTGTTCTACAGGAGCATACCCAGGAGTTCCAATCATGGTATGAGTCGGAACAGTCTGTGCAGCGTTTGAAGATAAGTATTTTGGATCTAATTGTTTGACAGAGCCAAAATCAATTAAAATAAATCTTTGGTCTTCGTCTCTTCTGATAACGTTAGAGGGCTTGATATCACGATGAATAATATTAATTTGGTGAAGATACTTTAAAATAAGTAAAATTTCCTGTAAAAAATGAATAACTTTTTCTTTTGACCATCGACGATCCAGTAATTTATCTAAAGATTTCCCTTGGATATGTTCTTGGACTAAGTAGTAATTGTCACCTTCTTCAAAATAATTAAGAAACTTTGGGATTTGTTGATTTTGTTGTAAATAGTTGAGAACATGTGCTTCTCTTTGAAATAATATTTTTGCTGTCTCAATATCAGCGCTTTGGGGGTTAAGCTTCTTAATAACGCAAGCAGCATTGGATAACAGAGTATCTTGAGCAAGATATGTGACACCAAAGCCTCCTCTTGCTATTTCTCTAACAATCTGATATCGTCCAACGATTAACCCTTCCGTTTGCTTTGTCATTTTCTATACTTAGCTGGCTTGAATATAGGGGTCAGTAATCGGGGGTTAGGGGCTAGGAAAGAGAGATGTTCATGATTGGTTGTGGGCGATCGCATATAAAGGACTGTGTAACAAAATATTTTAACTTTACTTAACAATTAAGATGTAAATCTTAGCTGATTTTGATGAGATAAGCCATGATTTGAGTATTCTTTTCAAAATTTTTAATTAGCAAAACTAATTATTATTTTAGTGACTTAGAAGAACAATATGTGATAAATAATCCTTAAGATAGATGAATTGTTCTCGGACAGCAAACTATAGAAAACGCCTTTTACAACAAAACTTTTACAGAGGAGTGGCTAGTACCATGATTGTGAGCAGACAGCTCGGTGT
Source organism: Scytonema sp. NUACC21 (assembly GCF_054684315.1). Taxonomy (NCBI): domain Bacteria; kingdom Bacillati; phylum Cyanobacteriota; class Cyanophyceae; order Nostocales; family Scytonemataceae; genus Scytonema; species Scytonema sp. NUACC21. The sequence continues at coordinate 15,560 of NZ_BAAFZH010000105.1, forward strand.
CTTGAAACTCAATCTAGCTGTTTCATTCATACTTGAGGTAGCAATCTCCTCATGTGCGTACAAAGTCTTGGCTGAAAGCTCGCCTAATGAAGGTTTGAGCCCTGAAAATTTACCTCCTCCTGAATCTCAGATACTGGATTTTACAGCAAAAGATAGAGTATTGCCTATTATTTTATCTCAAGTTCAAAATCCTACCGAAATTCCTCGACCCAGTGTACCAGATTCTATACTTCCCGCTCCACTGCCTCCCAAACCGGAGCAGCCAGTTCCGGTTCCACAGCCTATTCCGGAAACCCCACTGGAGACAATACCGACAACTCCTCCCCAAGTGGAGGAAACCCCAGGAAGCCCTAGAAGTATCAGCGTTAAAAGATTTGAGTTTGAAGGCAATACAGTATTTAGTGACGATCGCTTAACAAAGATTACAGAAAAATTCTTGAATAAAGACCTTACCTTTTCTCAACTACTACAAGTAGAAACTGAAATTACAAAGCTTTACACTGATGCAGGGTATGTCAATTCTGGTGCTGTCATCGCCATTGGACAAGAACTAGACCCAAAAGGAGCGATCGTTAAAGTTCAGATTGTTGAAGGTGGAGTAGAAACAATCCAGGTTACGGGGACGCGTCGCTTAAACCCCGGTTATATCCGCAGTCGCATCAAACTTGGGATCTCCAGACCTTTAAATAGAAATCGCCTGCTAAAAGCACTGCAACTGTTACAACTAAACCCTTTAATTGATAATCTCTCGGCTGAACTGTCTACTGGTTCGCGTCCGGAAGAGAGCGTCTTAAAAGTTAATGTCGTAGAAGCAGACTCCTTTAGAACAGAATTATTTGTCGATAATGGTCGTACCCCCAGTGTAGGGAGTTTCCGACGGGGAATCAGCATCAGTGAAGGCAATGTCTTTGGTTTTGGAGACGCTTTTTTTGCAGCATATTCAAATACTGATGGTAGCAACACCCTCGACCTCAGCTACACAGCACCAGTTAATGCCCGTAATGGCTCTATCATTTTGCAAGGTGGATTTACAGACGCCAAGGTGATTGAACCGCCCTTTGATGATATAGATCTCAAAGGAAATTCTTTTTACATCAATGTGGGTTTCCGCCAGCCCATCATTCAAACACCAACCCGCGAATTAGCCCTGGGTTTTACCTTGTCACGAGAGCAAAGTAGTACGGAACTTTTGGGAGAAGGCTTTAGCTTCCTATCACCAGGAGCCGATGACAATGGAGAAACCCGTGTATCAGCACTGCGGTTTTATCAAGAGTACATCCAGCGTAGTTCGCAACAAGTCCTTGCACTTCGTTCTCAATTTAATCTTGGAGTCGGCTGGTTTGACTCCACTTTTAGAACTCAAGCCCCCGATAGTCGCTTCTTCTCTTGGCGGGGACAAGGACAGTATGTGCGATCGCTAGCTCCAGATACACTCTTTGTCTTTCGTAGTGATATCCAGCTAGCAACAAGAACTTTAGTCCCTTTAGAACAACTGGGTTTGGGAGGGTTGCAAAGCGTCAGGGGTTACAGACAAGATGAGCTTTTGGTCGATAACGGCATTTTAGCTTCTGCTGAAGTCAGAATTCCAATTTTGCGAGTGCGTAATATAGATGGACTGCTGCAAATTGCGCCTTTTGTCGATTTTGGTGTTGGTTGGAATAGTTCTGGAAGGGAAAATCGAAGCCCGAATACTTTAGTTGGTGTTGGTGTGGGTTTGCGATGGCAAATGGGAGATACATTAAGTGCCCGCTTTGATTACGGTGTTCCACTCACTGATGTCGAATCAAGAGATAGAGATAGGACTTTGCAAGAGAAAGGCTTTTATTTTTCAGTCAATTTCAGCCCTTTTTAACAATTCATAATACTTTAGATTTCATACTTCAGTTGGCAGGAGGAATAAAACGTGGAAATGCATCCTGGGCTAAGCAAAAAATTACAAAGTTTTCTAAGAAGAGTGTATAAGAGACGCTCCCTTTTTCTTGCAGTTCTACTCTTTATCTTCTCATCACTCTCTCCTGTAGTTGCTGCTAAAATTCCCGCACCAAACATTATTGTTCAAGCTCAACAAGATGGAAAACAGTTAGCTAACCAGGCAAGTCAGCTTTATCGCAATGAAAAATTTGCAGAAGCGGCAGCCCTATGGGAACAAACAGCAGCTTTTTTTGCCAGTAAAGGAGATGGATTAAACCAAGCAATGGCGTTGAGCAATCTCTCTTTGACTTATCAAAAATTGGGACAGTGGGAGCGAGCAACAAAAGTCATTGAAGACAGTTTGACACTGTTAAAAAACCAGCCAAAAGGAAAGGAAAAACTTAAAATTCAAGCTCAAACTTTAGATATTTTGGGATATTTGCAAAAGGAAAGAGGCAAATCAGCAGATGCGTTGAAAACTTGGCAAGAAGCAACTCAAATATATAGTAAAATCCATGAGCCATTAAAGGTTTCTCAGAGCAAAGTTAACCAAGCTCAAGCAATGCAAGATAGCGGTCTTTATCGTCGTGCTTGCGATACTTTGTTAGAAGTTTTAAGCCAAGAAATTGGAGTTCAAGGTTGTGAAAATTTTGGCGCTCTTGATTCGGAAAACTTAGCAAAAAAAATTCAAGAATTAAATCCTCAAAAGTCTTCTTTACCTGCGGTTATAGCATTCAGAAGTCTTGGAGAGGTCATGCGATTTGAGGGTCAGTTCAGGAAATCAGAAATTCTTGTGACAGCTGCCCAAAACCTAGCTCAAAAATTAAAATATTCCCAAGAATTAGCTGCTATATATTTGAGTTTGGGCAACACAGCACGAGATATATATCAAACAGAAGTGCTTGTAGGTGAAAAAGTAAAATATGAAGAAAAAGTATTGAATTCTTACCAACAAGCAACCGAGCTTTCCTCAGCACCATCTACAAAACAGCAAGCACAACTGAATTTACTAAGCTTCCTACTAGAACTCAACACTCCCGACAGCTTGCAACAAGCACAAGAAATTGGGCGCGTGCTTTCTCTGCAACTCACCACACTTCCCCCCAGTCATAGCGGAGTATATCAGCAAATTAACCTGGCTCAAAACCTGATTCAATTAGCTCAAAAAGATAGCTTTGTGGTCAAGAGTAACTCTCAGCAAACTAGCTTAGATGACATTGACCAAATCTTAGTTAGAGCAGTCGAACAAGCTAAAAGTTTGGGAGATACAAGAGCCGAAGCATATGCTTTAGGCAATCGGGGAAAATTGTATGAATTGTCGGGAAAAAAGCAAAATTTATCTCAAGCTGAAGAATTGACAAAACAGGCTTTGAGTCTAGGGGCAACTTTTGAATATCCAGATATTTCCTATCAATTTTTCCAACAGTTGGGACGGATACGTAAAGCACAAGGAGATATTCCAGATGCAATTAGCGCTTATACCAAAGCTTATGATGCTCTTCAGTCGCTACGTAATGATTTAGTAGCAATCAACCCAGAATTTCAGTTTTCCTTCCGAGATAGTGTTGAACCAGTCTATCGAGAGTTAGTTGAGTTAGATTTGAGAGATGCTACTACTCTAAAACAAGCAGGGAAAAATGAAGCAACAAAAGAACGGCTCATTCAAGCTCGAAATGTTATCGAATCTCTGCAAGTTGCGGAACTCAACAACTTTTTTAGAGAAGCTTGTATCACATCAATTCCCAGACAAATTGATGAAGTAGACCCTTCAACAGCAGTTCTTTATACAATTGTCTTCAATAATCAATTAAACGTTATTCTCAGTTTACCCAATCAAAAAACTCTCAATTTTTATACAACGCCTATTAAGTCAGAAGAGTTTCAGGAAACGGTAGAACAAATACAACGTTCTTTAAAAAGCCCTGACAGTGATGTCAATCAGTTTACTAACGAATATTACAAAAAGTTGTATGGTTGGCTGATTCAACCATTAGAGACAGAGTTAACAAAAAGCAAGATTAAAACTCTAGTGTTTGTGCTAGATGAAAATTTGCGAAATATTCCCATGACAGTGCTTTATGATGGCAACCAGTATTTAGTACAAAAATATGCTATTGCTGTCACCCCTTCTTTGCAGCTTGTCAATCCAAAACGAATTGCACAAATTAATTTAAGAGCCATCACTGCAGGGCTGAGCCAAGTCAGCGATGAATTTAAATCAGATTTTGAGCCTTTAAGGAACGTAGAACTAGAGCTAAAAACGATTCAGAAAGTTGGAATATCAGATCGACTGCTTCTTAACGAGCAATTTACAAGCAGACAAATTCAACAACAAGTTGCGGCTTTTCGCATCCCTCCTATCGTTCACTTAGCAACTCACGGTCAATTTAGCTCAAAAGCAGATGAAACCTTTATTCTGTCTTGGGACAGGCGCATTAACGTCAAACAGTTGGGGAATATGCTGCGGAGCAACCCCATATCTCAAGAGGGAGCTATTGAACTCTTAGTTTTGAGTGCTTGCGAGACAGCAGTTGGCGACAATCGAGCAGCTTTAGGGTTAGCAGGAGTTGCGGTACGGGCTGGTGCTCGCAGTACATTAGCAACACTGTGGCGAGTTGAAGATAAAAGTACAGCCAATATCATGGCAGAATTTTACCGTCAGCTAGAGCAAGCTAAGAAGAACAACACAGGTAAGGCAGAAGCTTTGCGTCTCGCACAACTCTCTCTCCTTGAGGGTAAGGAGTATAGGCATCCCCATTATTGGGCACCTTTTGTTCTGGTTGGCAATTGGCAGTGATTGTAGAGACGCCTCAAACAGCGCATCTCTACGCGAGACGGGCAGGAATGCCCGTACCGCAATCTAGGGACAGTTGATTTGTTAGATGTGCCTAAACATAAATTGGCGATTCGTAACAAACAGCAGGGTGTGGCTGATAAGTGCCATCTGTGACAGAGATATTGTCAAAGGCAAACCCACCATCAGGACTGGCAAAATGACCAAACTGCTGGAACTTAATTTGCACGTTCTCACCTAAAGTTAGCCCTCTGTTATAAGCGAATTCGCTCAAATTGACATTATTGGTCTTGTATTCGTTTGTTGAATTGACACCAGTCAAGTCAACTAAGCGATACCAATCTTTGCCATCCACACTCAGAGCTACACCATCAGCATTGATTGAGCCAGTGAAAGCATCTGGCATGGGATCGTCTGCATCGTTGAATTCTTTTTGGTCAAAGCTGAGAGTGGCATTTGAGACCCCATCTGTATTAATGTTTAAAATCAACTCGTTCAACGAACCTTGAGGATTGAGCTTTTCGCTAACAGCAGGATTCAAGAAAGTGTCTAATACAACTTGTCCCGCACCTAATGAATCTTCGCTGTCAGTGACTCGAATTCTTCCCGCACCATTAGTGTCAATTTCGTAACGGCGTGGGAGATCTCCATCGTCAAAGTTATCGCTGAAATTTGGAGAAGCAGCGACTACTGGGCCAAAAACAGCATCGTAGGCGTCAATTAAACCAAATCCAGTGACATTGTCTCTACCAGGAACGTAAATATCCTCTGCTGTTGACTTCAGTCTCTCGTATATTTGCTCTGGTGTGAAATCGGGATTCGCCTGTTTTACTAAAGCAGCGATCGCCGCCGCATGAGGCGCTGCAGCTGAAGTTCCAAAAAAGTTAGGGAAACCATTGCCGTCAATGTCTTCACCAAAAAACGTAGTGTCAACACCCTGAATAGCAGCTAGATCTGGCTTTAGCCTGAGTTCGGGCTTTTCTAGGCGCTGTCCCTTGGGTTCAAATAAAATAGTTGTTGGACCTACCGAAGTAAAGAAGTCTTTTGGATCTTTGCCGGGATAATATGCTGGGTTGTCTTGGTCAAAATAGTTAACTGCCCCTATTGCACTCGCATTGACTGCAGCTGCGTGAGGAACAATTGTGGAGCTACCAGTGCCAAATTCATTGAAGGTAATTTTGTCTTCTTCAGGCGCGTAGTTGATATATTTTATACGTCCTGGTTCTGTCCCATGATTTAGTCGAATTACGACTTCAGCTTCCAACTCGGTGTGGCTGTGGTTGGTAAAGGAAAAGGTTTCGCTAGGTAATTGATTGGCAATGTTGTTATCATCAGACCTAGCGATTACATTTCCTGTTCCTGGCTCTAGTAAAAAAATATCTAGATCCGTATCAACACCCTTAACTGTATAGAAGGGGTCATCCCACTGTAAAGTCAGAATAATTTTTTGATTGGGAGCAAGGGTAATCAGTTGACGGGTGTCTACACCATGACCTGGGTCAAAATCATGATAATTCCCTGCAATAATACCAGCAGAATCTGAACTACTTGCAAATTTTGTGGATTCGTATGCTTGTCTGTTATAGTTACCTGCAGCCGAAAAGTAGGCAACGCCGTGTTTGGTTACGACTTCATCAATTGCCTTAGCGATAATGCCATCCTGAAAAATTGGTTCATCAAAGTATACAATGTCATCTACCAAAATATCGGCATGGTATTTTTCAAAAGCGAGGTCGCGAACTTGCTGGGCAAAATTTACCTCACCTAAGAATACTGAAGAAAAAGCAAGCTCAGAACCAGGAGCCAAGTCATAAACGAGTTGCAACATGGCTCGCCCTTCGTCAGTATATTGCTCTTTAGCAATACCACCTTCTTGGAATACCCTCACCCCATCCGCAGGTAAATCGCCAGAGTCTATATCCTCTTGTGCCGTACCTAAGATGTTGTAACTGTCACTTAAAACACCAACTGTTACCCCCGATCCATCAAAACCTTTAGGTAGAGAACTGCGTACTCGACTTGCTTCTTGAATGATGTCAGCTTGACTGGTTACCTTTCCACCTCCTTGGCTATGTGAAGAAGGGCTTACCCCACCATCATCAAACACAAATTGTGTTTGTGTATCTTGTATTTGAAATTGAGCGAAGCCCTGTTCCTCAGGAATGGAGCGATTCTGTAAAAAGCGCTGTTCTGCTAGCTTCTGCAGCTCGGGAATTGAGTTAATTGGCAAAAAGCCTTCAACTAAGTTATGCTCTGGCGCTAAACCTGTCTCATCAAACCCTAACTCTTTCAAGGCTGGTAATAAAGCCTTTACGTTACTGTTAGTAATCTTGATCAAAACTCTTGTGGAGCTTTCATCAAGGAAGAGTAAATCATTACTACTCCGAAAAGGTTCATAACCATAGCTTTGGTCATAACTATAGCTTTGGTCATAACTATAGCTTTGGAACTCTTCGTACAGTTCTAACAGGTCTCGAGAAATAGGAGATGTGTTCCGTTCCAACTCAATCAGCTTGTCACCTCTTTTTTCATCATTATCTGGTTCGTAATTGTCTTCAACTGGGTAGTAAATCTTTTCGCTGGAACTCTCGTTGTCCACCATAAAATTCTCCTTCCAAATTTATTTTTCAGAAATGCCTCAAAGATTCTGCACGGAAATTGCATTCAAACCAAAGCGACAGTTACACTTATACGTCGTTTGAGCTTCAATTTCAGATGAGAATCAAACTATTTATCAGTAGTAAAAATCTCAATGTCTATGAAGCCAAAAACGTAAAATCATGATGCACACGATCGTCAAAGCTGTTTCAAGAGTAAAGAATGCTTTTAGCTAAAGAACTTGAAAAAGTCAAGTTGAGTGACAACAAGCTTTTCACTATGTAATGCTCTATGTTTTTGCAAAACTTAGGGACATCTTGGATTGTAGAAACTAATTATTAGGACGTTGTGGGATAAAAACCACATATTATCTTTTTCCTTTTATCAAAGGTAGAAGACCCATCATTTGTTTATAAACTTGCTACTTTTATTCTGCAACCTTAATTTACAACATACGTATAACTACTAAGAGAAATTCACACAATCTTTATATAAATACTTCAAAAGAATTGAAAAGCTTCTAAAAACAACCATTTCTACCTGTAAGTATTTATACATAATTGTCCGCACAATTTAAACAAAACTTTAAGTACTCGAACAGTAAGATGTTGTATGTTAAGTCTAATGTACGTATAAAATGGCGTTAAATTGAATTAAACAAAAGCGATCGCTGCTGTCTTTATCTTCAAACTTAGCTATGAGAAAAGAAGTTTTCATACATATTAATTTTTGTATTTTACGTTACTTTTCGATATTTCATCTTTCTTAAAGATTTATGTAGTATACAAAGAAAAAAGAATTTTTTTTCTTTTGTATGAAGTTATTTTTTAAAAAAATGACCCTTTAACTAACCCTCATAACGAAACTCTCTTATTTTTGCAACAATTATTAACAAAAAAATTAAAAAATAAAAATAAATAAAATTGATGACTGCACAAACAAAGCTTGCAGCAGTAGACTTTGTAGGAAATCAACTCAGACAGTGATTCTGCTTCAATGTCAGCAACTTATTAGATAATTAAATTGATGAAAATTCTTTGAGCTATCTACTAGATACAACCATTAAGATTATCTTGAGAAGAACTAAAGGATAAGTAGTGAACTACACTGAGTTTGGGATGCTGGGCGATCGCCAACTTCTCCCAGTGGTCGGGAATCTGACTAACTTAATCAAAATGGTAGAAAACTCGTAGAGTGTCAAGTTTGTTGTACGCAGGATTCTCGACAAAGGTATTGTTTTTAAGATCTAAAGTTGACAAATCTCTAGCCGCTTTCAAACTTAATATAAGGAATTATAATGATGGCACAAAGTAAGCATACATTATTTTTATATATTGGACCTCTATGGGTTGTAGGAAGTTTTGCATTAATGGCTCCTGCAAGAGGGCAAATTGTTCCGGATAACACACTAGGTACAGAAAGTTCGGTTGTGACACCCAATGTTGTCATTAATGAAACTAACAGCACCCGCATTTCTGGCGGTGCAACTCGCGATGCAACTCTGTTTCACAGTTTTGAACAATTCAATGTAGATGCAGGCAGAGGAGCATACTTTGCACCTGCAGGTAACATTCTCAACATTCTGACTCGCGTCACAGGGAATAATCCCTCCAACATTCAAGGAGTTTTGGGTGTGGAAAACAGCACAGCGAACCTGTTGTTCATTAACCCCAATGGCATCATGTTTGGAGAAAATGCTTCTTTGGATGTGAGAGGTTCATTTTTAGCCAGTACAGCCAGCAGTTTCAAGTTTCCGGATGGCAGTCTCTTCAGTGCTACCAATCCCACAACACCACTCTTAGCAGTGAATATTCCCAATGGCTTGCAATTTCGCAACAATCCCACCAGCATCAGTGTTGAATCCGGACTCGTCAGTAACCCAATTCCTGGTGGTCTAAGCGTCAGATCCGGTAGAGCGATAGCATTGGTAGGCGGTGAAGTCAAACTCAATGGCGCTGTACTTCAAGCGCCCAATGGTCGAGTAGAGTTGGGAGGGGTTGCAGCCACAGGTGAAGTCACACTGGCAGTGAATGGCAACAATCTGCGATTGAGTTTTCCACAAGAATTAGAGCGCAGCAATGTCTCCCTGACTAATCGCTCAGTGGTCAGTGTCAACGATCGCGGCGAAGGCTCGATTGGTATCAACGCTAAAAATTTAGAGCTTTCGGGCAGTGTGATTATTGAGTCTGGAATCCGAACGGGAATCTCTGCCAGTAACACTCAGCGAGGGAATGTTGAGATTAATGCAAAAGAGTCAGTCAATGTCAGTAGCGGTAGTATGATTAGAAACAATAATGGCGGCACTGGAAATACAGGCGACGTCATCATCAACACCGATAAACTCTCTGTCTCAGGCTCTCAAATTATTGCTAACGTTCTACCGATGGGAAACGGAAGTGCAGGTCGAGTGGAGATAGTTGCCAAAGAAGTTTCTTTAGCAGGAACGCAACAATTTACAGGAATTTTTAACAACATTGGAGCAGCAAATAACAATACCGGAAGTGGGCAAGTCGGTGGCATAAAAATCGATACCAATTCATTATCGATAACCAATGGAGCACAAATAGCAGCTAGCACCTTCAAGAATGGCAACGCAGGAAGCATGGCAATTACAGCCAGTACCATGACCTTAGATGGAGCTAGTGGAATATTCTCTAATGTGCAACTCACTGGCAATGGCAATGCGGGTAACATCTCCGTCACCACAAATAACCTAGAACTGAAAAATGGCTCTCAAATCGGTAGCAGTATCTTTAGTAATCGGAATGCAAACAATAGTGGAGGCACCATTACAATTAACGCTACGGGCAAGATCTCCATTGATGGGGAAGGAACTGTGAGCAACCAAACTCGCAAGAGTGGTATTTTTAGCAGTGTAGAAAACAATGCAGCAGGCATCGGAGGTAACGTTAATGTGACTGCGCGATCGCTTTCTCTTAACGGTGGTAGGGTCTCTGTTACCAATAGAAACCAAGGTTCAGCAGGCAACATTACAGTTACAACCTCTGAGGACATTAAATTAGATAATGATGCATCTATCCGCGCCTTGACTACAGGTGGAGGTGGAGAAGGTAATATCACTCTAAACTCTCGCAACTTAATTCTACGTCGTGGTAGCTACATTAGTACTGATGCCAGAGGTCTAGCTACAGGAGGTAACATCACGATTAACACTGGCAATCTAGTAGGTTTAGAAAATAGTGATATTACCGCAAATGCTCAAGAAGCTAATGCTGGCAAAATCAGAATTAATACAGAAGGTAATCTTTTTGGTATAGCCGTACTGAGCCGACAAAAAATAGAAGAACTCAGGAGCTTAGCTAACCGTGAACCTAATATTGACGAGCCACCTGTGACATCTCTGTTTTCTACAAGTGATATTGCTGCTTTTTCACAACAAAATCCCTCTTTGGATGGTGCAGTGCAAATCAATAACCCAGAGGTCGATCCCAGTGAAGAATTAGTAGAATTTCCAGAGAATGTCATAGACCCCACACAGCAGATTGCCCAAAATCCCTGTCAGCAAAGTGTTGCTAGTAGATTCGTTGTGACTGGACGAGGAGGTTTGCCACCAAGCCCCAATCAAATTCTGGGAAGTGAGAATGTTCGCGTTGATTTGCTTGAGGCTGTCGCTAGTACGGGGAATTCTAATAGCGCAACTAGAGTTCAGCCTTCAGCTAGTCCCAGTTCCACTGCCAAACAAATCATACCCGCTCAAGGATGGGTCTTGAATGAAAGGGGTAAAATCATTCTTGTCGCTTACAATCCCAATCAAATTACCTCACAGCGATCGCCAAAATTACCAAGCAGTTGTCGTGTCGAAAATGCTCAGTGAAACTTGCGCTTAGCGACCCGTAGAATTCACGTTAATTGAGGGCACCCTGAATTTATGATTAAAATGCAGGGCAAGCTGTAGGTGTTTGCCAGGAGCGTTGGAAGCCAGTGCTGGTGGGGTCAATTGCTGTGAGAACTACCTTACCCCTTTCGTTAAAAATCCATCCTTGGGCAGGTACTATTTGTTTGACTATTGAACTAGGATATAGTTGATTCTGAGTTGTAGTATTAGAGTTCCTTGTGTTGGCAACAGGCTCTAGCAAATCAATGCGAACGTTGTCACTACTAATGGTTTGATTGGGGCTAGGTGGTAATCCGCCTCGTCCAGTAACAATCAGTTCACTTTTTGCACCCTGCTGACATGGATTTTGGGCAATCTGTTGTGTGGGGTCTATGACGTTCTCTGGCAATTTAATTAACCCCCGACTGGGATCGACTTCTGGGGTGGTGAGAGTGACAGTGCCGCTCAAAGACGGATTTTGTCGCGAAATGGCAGTAATTTCATTAGTAGGTATCAGTCTTGGGTTTAAATCATTTGGACTCAACCTCTCTAAGTCTTGACGGCTGCGAGACACAAATCCATAAATGCCATTTGAATTGATAAGCACCTGACCGCCCTGACCCCTAAAAGCATTAGCAGTAATATCGTTGTTTTCATTGGGTCTGGCAATCACAAAGCCTCGGTAACCGGGGAGGTTGTTGATAAAGATGTTGCCGCCGTTACCACCGCCAGTTTCCTCTGTACCTGCGTTAGCAGAGATTAGACTGCTGTTACGCATCAGCAAGAAATCTTGTACTTCCAAGTTAATATTACCCCCATTTCCTGAGTTAGAGGCAGCGTTAATACTTCCATTGTCCAGATTTATGGAATCAGCTGTGACTTGAAGGTCACCGGCATCACCTGAATTTAGACCTAGACTGCTTACGGTTATTTCAGCGCCATCCCGAACGATTAACCGTGAAGTTTCTAGGTTGATAATGCCACCATTACCTTTGGCTTCTGGTAAGACTGAATTAGGATTGACTGAACTAGATAAGGCGCTGCTCCACGTACCACCCGACGATGTACCAATGAATTCTGCTGACTCAGATGCTTTTACTACTATATTGGCTGCTGTCCCGCTGCTAAAAGTAAAAGTCACTAGCTGTGCTCCATCTTGAACTGTGAGCCGTCGTGTGTCTACGCTTAACTTGGCACCTGCACCCGTGGCTCCTACCTGAACAACCGTACCTAATGCAGTGGGAATAATATCATCTGCTGAGGTGCCTTTTAGTTCCACAGTTTCGGAGGCTTTGAGCACCACGTTACCTGCCTTACCTGCACCATAGGTATCAGCTCCGATCTGTGCGCCTCCTTGGACAATGAACCGCCTTGTTTCCAGAATTAAATCGCCACCAGTACCCTGAGCTTCTGGGGAGACAGCAGTATATAAAGTGCTGGGAACCGAATCATTGACTGACACTCCCGTTACTTCGAGTGAGTCAGAAGCGTTCACACTCACAGTTCCTCCTGGTTGTGACCCGGTAAAAGCAACAATGGCTGAACCATCGGTAAGTTTTATGTTTCTGCCCTGTACTTGGATCTCCCCGCTACCCTGACTACTACTTGCATCTATTGATGCCTTTTGAGACAGTAGGATGTCTTGGAAGGAAGTCACACCTGAGTATCCCAACCTCCAGCCTTTGTCTGTACTTGTTAGACTGACTAGGCTAGAACCAGCGACACTCCCCACTTCAATCCTTCCTCCATCTGTCATGAGATTCCCTTTATCTAGCGTCACGCCACCTCCTACAAGGGCAAGAGTTTGACCGGATTGCACCTTAAGACCATCAGTATCAGGAGTTTGATTTCTTTGAAACTCGAAAGTTTGTACATTGAAGGTAAGAGCGTTACCTGTTGTTCCTCGGACGTTAATTGCTCCCGGATTTTCCCGAAATCGCAAGCCAATAGGAATATTCACGGTTAAGATTGGCGGTGCAGCTGGGTTAGTAGCGCTAAATTCAAAACCATTGTCAAACAATAAACTGTTGGCTGTACTGCCTAGAAATGAACCTCTCACATTTAAAGAAGCCTTTTCCCCAAAGATAATGCCATTGGGATTGATGAAAAATAGGTTAGCGTTGCCAGATATAATACCCAATTCCCCAAGAATATTTGAGGGGTTAGTTCCCGTGACTCGAGTTAAAATATTCTGAATGTTACTTGATGGATTGAAATAGACACTTCTATTTTCACCCACATTGAATTCCTGAAAACTGTGGAACAGGTTTGTCCCGCGAGTTGCACCACCATCAATGCGATCGCTAAGAATGCTATTAATCTCTACATTGGGAGTCACGACTGAACTTTCATTTCCGAGACTGTTATCTGGAATGATTTGGGCTTTGGCAGTGTTTATAGAAGCAATCCATCCCACGCTGACTAGGGGTATGGTTATGAGAAACTGCGATCGCATATTCTGTCTCATAATCAATTTCAAATTTTGAATTCAAAATTTTATTTATTTTCTAGTTTTTCTTAAAAGCTTCTCATTGAGAAGTCGTTTTTCAAAAATTTAAAGTAACTACATCCATCAACACAATTAGCTAACTTGTCGTCGCCTCTCCCCCAAGCCAAGTTTGTGATTATTATTCTATTTTTTTGATTTTCAATCTTTAGTGTACTGACAAAATGTACGCGCTTTTAAGATAGCTTAATAAAAAGAACTCATAAATAATCCTTGTTGTGTAAGATTATCTATGAGTTATGAGTTATAGATCGATACGATTTAGATAAAACTAAAATCCGGGTTAGGAACACAAAGTAGAGACGAGCCAAGGCGCGTCCCTACACACGTAATTTTTTACACATTAACCTTAACTGAACTGTCTTGAGTTACAGACAACTTTGCGGTAAGTGTGAACTACCCACACTACCGAAAAGCGCGGTAAGTGATGGGCTTCGAGCTTCATAGACCGTTGCCTTTAAATCTTGCGATTTGCAGGTCTTACACAGGCTCCACTCGCGGTAAAGGGGTTCCCTCCTCCAGTGACTCCAGCAAGCTGGGCGTTTATATGCAGCAAGCAAGGATAAAACAATCACTTCCATAGTTGAAGATTGGATTGACCGTCTCCCTAACGCAGAACTGGTCATTCATCCCACACTGCCTTCGGTCAGATGTGGGATGAATGACCGATTAAGCTAAATCCTAATTTTCAGGTTTCAAAGTGAAACAAGCACCTCCAAACCAAAAATGACTAGTACAAAGGGCGCGAAAACCAGGCTATTATTGCACGCTCGTTGTAAAGCCTGCAGTATAAGCCTTTTACTTTCATCCTTTAGCCTTCATACAGAGAGCCTTTTTGTACTAGCTCTGTGCACAGTTATTTTTAGCCTGGTTACCTAATGCAGACCAGGTTTGTTGACCAACTATGCCATCGACTTGCAAATTACTTTCTGTTTGGAACTGTTTGACAGCACTCTCTGTCTTGGGACCAAAAATTGCATCAAAACTGCTATTATCCAGCCTGCCAAAAGTAATTAACAGTTGTTGTAGCAATCTTACAGCTTCACCAGTGGAACCATTTTGCAGTGTCGGCAAACTCTTTTGAGCCATGATCTACCTTTCCTATCTTTGTTTGAACGATGTTGATTTGACTCTTTTTCTTTATTAACTCTTAGCTATTAACAGGTCACGATTATGGGCGACACCGACGAAAACCAAAATCGCCCAAAGCACGCCAAGTCAGAGGCCCAACTTTACCATCGACGGGAAAAGTTGGATCGCCGATAATTCCTTTGTACTCTTGTTGGAATCTGACGACAGCCGCAAAAGTGTTACGACCAAAGTCTCCGTCTTCCTTAAGTGCTGCAGCGCTCCCATCCCCAATCTTAGGTCTGTAAGCGTTTAGCAGTTGTTGTATAAATCTCACGGCATCACCATTGTCACCCTGGATTACTAATGGCAGGCTGACAGAGCGGGCTGCAGCCTCAAGCGTTGCATTAAAATCAGCAGCTTGTGTCATTATTTACACTCCGTGACTTGTTGAAAATTTAAAACTTTTTCATTGGTGTGAAATTGTGTTAGAAGACCCACCACGGCATTACCTATCTATGGATAATACTTTCGCTACCAAGGCGCAGATTCACTCTGCTATTTTGAATCGGATTGTGGGTCTCGTTTTCACTACCAACTAGATACAGTTGTAGCGAAAAGAATATTATTTTGGTGGCTTTTTTAACTTTATTTTTAGGTCTGATTGTATCTTTTTATATAGATTTTTTTACTTAGAGCAGCTATAAGCTTTGCCAGAACTGGTTTTTTGAACTTTGAAAGCGGAAATTTTGAAGGACTTGGTACCGCCCGCTCTCCAACTCCACGCGATGGAGAGCGTAAATATAACATTGAGGAATTACTGCTAAGGTCAAGTTGGTCGAGCGGCTAATACCATGATTTTATGGCAACTAACCAACACTCTACACAACCGGAAGGTAGTAAAAGGCAAACCCCAGTACTGTATATGCTGCTAATAGCAATATGCCTTCCAGCCAATTTGACTTACCATCAGAACTAATGCCATTGGCAATTAACACTGATACAGCGACAGCCACTAATTCAAAAGGGTTGAAATTTAAATCCATAGGTTGACCGAATACTCGCCCTGCCAAAACTAGGACAGGAGCAACAAATAAGGCAATCTGCATACTCGATCCCACCGCCACGGATAAGGACAAGTCCATTTTATCCTTAAGGGCTACAGTCACGGCTGTAGCATGTTCTGCAGCGTTGCCAACAATAGGTACAAGAATGACCCCCGTAAACAGTGCGGTCAAACCTAACTGTGATGTAGCAACTTCCAGAGACTCGACCAGCATTTCTGATTCTAGTGCAACTAAAATAGTACATACTAGCAACACCCCTGCCCACAACCAAATATTTGGTTTGCTGTGATTGGTTTCGTCTAGTGTTTCCGATACACCTACTTCATAGAGATATGCGTGGGTTTTCATGGAAAACAGCAGTGTGAGGGCGTAGACAATAATTAAGACTATGGCAACAGCTAGGGAAAGATTTTGCAAGATTTGTGGGTTAATTTCTTGAGAACCAAATTTCATGGTTGTTGGCAGCAAAATCGCAATCACTGCTAAATTCATAGAAGAAGCATTTACCCGCGCTACTATTGGTTGGAATGTCTGTTCTTTATGGCGCAGTCCACCTAAAAACATCGCCAAACCCATAACTAGTAGTAAGTTCCCGATAATCGAACCAGTAATACTAGCTTTGACAACGTCTACCAGTCCGGCTTTTAGGGCAACCAGGGCAATAATCAGTTCCGTTGCATTACCAAAAGTGGCGTTTAGTAGTCCTCCTAGGGTAGGACCAACTACAACAGCAATTTCTTCTGTAGCTGTTCCCATCCATGCTGCTAGGGGCAAAATTGCCAAACAGGCTGTGACGAAAACTATGAGGTCTTCCCACTCGAAGTAGTGTGCTGCAAAGGAAACCGGAATAAATAGGGACAAAACTAAAAAGAAAATGTTTTTACCCGACATATGTCATTTTGAGTTGAAAGAGTTAATGGAAACAGAGTTAGGGCTCAAGAGTGAAAAATAATCTTCCTCACTCCCTGATAAACACGCTGTTCAAAGTGTCTATTGTACAGATGTGTGCTATCACCTCTCTACAATTTCTTACTTAGGATACTCTCAACCTCCTAATGGAAGGGTTCCGAAATTTCACTGTTTCTTTTCTAGAGGTTTATTTGTAAAATAAGATTACGATATAAATCGTGTTCGTAATCTTTCGTTGCAAAAATTTCAGTTGAACGTCGAATTCTACAACAAAGATGCGGTTTAATATATTAAAAGACAATTAAGTTTTTGGCACCTCCAGTGACAAGACCTGTTAACCGAGGCTCTTGTAAATGGTTGCTTAATTTGCAAAGCTGCTTGATAATGCAGATTACCTGCCACATGAAGACCGCAAAACGTGGAACTCGGTCGTATCTCATAGTTGCTCTCAAAGCACCAACTGTTGTTGCAATACCACTGTAGAAAGGTTTATAGAGATTAATCTTGGGCTTAGTTGCAAGCTTATCTATACTATTTGGAATAATAAATCCATGACTTCAGCTGCTGAATTGCCAGCTAATACTGGTACAAATTTAATCCCACAAGAAATTACAAAAAGCACCAAAACGCTCGATCCCCTGAAACAAGCTACGGGTGTATACGTAACAGTCCACGGGCATTTTTACCAACCTCCACGGGAAAACCCTTATTTGGACGCAATTGAACGTCAACCTGGTGCAGCGCCTTTTCATGATTGGAATGAACGCATTCACGCCGAATGCTATCGTCCCAATGCCTTTGCCCGAGTGTTAAATGACCGAGGCGAAGTGGTGGGGATCGTTAACAACTATGAGTATTTGAGCTTTAATATTGGACCTACGTTGATGTCGTGGCTGGAACGTCACGATGTAGAGGTGTATCAACGGATTTTAGAAGCAGACCGCAAGAGTTGTGAAAGGTTGAACGGGCATGGCAATGCGATCGCGCAAGTATATAACCACATCATCATGCCCCTTGCAAACGAGCGGGACAAACACACTCAAATCCGGTGGGGCAAAGAAGACTTCCGATCCCGTTTTGGACGCGATCCCGAGGGAATGTGGCTTGCAGAAACAGCTGTAGACCATGCAACCCTAAAAGCCTTAATTGACGAAGGCATTCGCTTTATTATTCTTGCCCCATCGCAAGCACAGCGCTGTCGTCTCATTCCCACAAAGGACGATCCCGACCCTGAATGGCATGAAGTTGGAGGTGCCCAGATCGATCCCACACGCCCCTATAGGTGTTTCTTAAAGGACAGTCATTCCTCAAAAGAAAATGACACTGGACAAATCACAAAGGACGAACCTTACATCGATATCTTCTTCTACGATGGTCCGATCTCAAGGGATATGGGCTTTAGTGATGTCCTCTACAATTCCAACCACTTGGCAGGACGCATTGGTTCGGCAGTGCGCGGGGATCACCGTCCCGCACAGCTAATTTCCGTAGCCACAGATGGGGAAACCTTTGGACACCACAAAGGAGGAACTGAAAAAACACTAGCCTACGCATTTACAAAGGAATTTTCCCACTGGGGTTGGACAGTGACAAACTACGCTCACTACCTCAGCTTGAATCCCCCTACGTGGTATGTGGAACTCAAACCAGTCACAGCTTGGAGTTGCGCCCACGGTGTAGATAGATGGCAAGATGATTGTGGTTGCGGTGGTGGTGGAAGTTGGCACCAGAAATGGCGTCGCCCCCTGCGGGATGCCCTTAATTGGTTGCGCGATCGCCTCATCCAGGTGTATGAAGAACATGGCAGGCTGTTTTTCCGCGATCCCTGGCTGGCACGCGATGAATACATACAAGTTATAGGCGATCGCTCTAGCGAAAACGTCAGTCGTTTCCTTGCCCGCCATCAAAATCACAAACTCTCATCTTCCGAACAAGTAGATGCCCTGCGCCTGCTAGAAATGCAACGTCACGCTTTGCTGATGTTTACAAGTTGCGGATGGTTTTTTGAAGAAATCTCGCGACCAGAAGGCACCCAGATTCTTCGTTATGCTGCCCGTGCTTTGGAACTTGCTGGAGATGTTACGGGCGTGCAGTTAGAGAAAGGTTTTCTCAAACGCCTTGCTGCAGCCATCAGTAATGTTGAATGCTTTAAACATGGAGCTGAAGTTTACCGACAACTCGTGCTGACAGCCCAAGTTAGCTTTAAGCAAGTAGCTGCCCACTATGCCATTACTTCATTGTTTGTCAATCACAAACCTGTAGAGATAGTGCAAACAAGATCTTCACAAAATCTACAAAACCGAAGCAATGGCTCCACAAAACATATACCTTCTTATCAAAAGAGGGCTTATTGCTATACAGTCAACGAACTAGATTACCAGCTTCAACGCATGGGTTCCCTGACTTTAGCTGTGGGCAATTTGAATTTAGTGTCAGAAATTACTTGGGAAAGCGAACATCTCGTTTTTGCTGTTCTCCACCTAGGTGGCTGGGATTTCCACTGCTGCATTCAACCTTTCCTGGGACGACGTGCTTACAGCCAGTTAAAGGAGAAATTGTTTGGGGCGCTGCATCAAGCGAGTGCAGCACACGCGATTTTGGTGATGACGCAATTGTTTGGTGAAGAGGCTTTCAGCTTACAAAACTTATTTGCCGAAGAACGCCACCGACTTATGCACCTATTGAGTCAGGAAACTCTGACACGGCTAGACCAGCTGTACACACAAACATACCGGGATAATTACGGCATATTGATGGCATTCCATCGCGATGGATTACCAGTACCGCAGGAATTACAGGTAGCAGCCGAGATCTCCTTAGGGTATCGGTGTACGATGACATTACGTGCCTTAGAGCAAGATATAGCCGAACTGACATCTAGTTGGAACCATATTGTAGAGTTAGAAGCAATTGCCACGGAATCCAAACATTTGCATTGTCGGCTCAACATTCCTGAAGGCAAGCAGATGTTAGAGAAACTTGTACTGTGTTCTCTCTGGCAACTGTTGCACGATCCCGGCGGTAAATCTGATGCAGATATTCAACAGTTAGAAAGATTGATAGATGTGGGGTATCAGCTTAACATTGGTATTTCACTTGACCGAGCCCAAGAGCTATACTTCACCTGTTTGCACAGTCAAATCCTTCCCCAAGTAGCAGCTAGAATTGACAGTGGAGACAAAACAACTTATTGCCGTCGGTTGTTAGAGATGGGGCAGAAGTTGGGAGTAGATGTTCATACTTGGTTGAGTAAGCTAGGTTAGCAAGGCATACAGCAACAAAATACAAACAGATGTAACGGACTAGGCGGTCTGTGGGATTAACAGATCGACTATCCGCTGAATCTGCTACAAATCAAAATGTTGCCGGAAGCGGGGATCGAAATGGTGTTTTTTCTGCTGATTGCAAATCAAGCAAAGCGTTTGCAGGTTACTAATGTCGTTCTTGCCGCCTCCGGCTAGAGGAATAATATGGTCGATAGTCAGGTTTTCTTGGTCAGATTTACCACAACTTTGGCATTGGTATTTGTCCCGCTGAAATACATATCTCCTTACCTCTAGGGGAATGGAAATACGGCTAGTTTTAGTCATGAATATCCTTGGATTATGTAGGAAGAGCAACTAATGAACCTAGTTTGTAAGTGGGTGGGCAGAAATAAAATCAGGTATGTTAAGGGCTGTAAAAATGATATTGCCCTGACAAAGGACGACCTTAATCTGTTAACTTTATTTATACTCATATCTTGCACCATCACCTTATTGCAAAAATCAAAGCCCAAAAAGCCGATCCCGATCGTAGCTATGCTGCACACCTCTTCCCACTCGAAGGTGCAAGATGTCAGTATACCAAGCTACTTAAAAAACAGGGCTTCTCAATATTTGATTTACTTATAGTGATTTACCATCCAATAAATATTATTGATAGATTGTTGAGGTTTATCATTTACAAGAGTTTCTTCAACTTCCAATTCATCAGGGCAAAAATCTAATGAAACTTTTATCTCCAAATTTTCTAATCGTTTTCTATCTTCAATAGTGAGAGTATCGTACATATCATTCATATCATCATCAGCAAGCATTGGAAAATCTTGTTTCTTTAATAGAGAAAAATTGACTATTACCCTAATTTCAAGCTTGCCTTTCTGTTTAGCATTATCATTTGGTGAAAAAAGTTCGCATTTAATTCCTTGCCTAAGTGTAAACTTCCATTCCACTCGATTGAATATGCCTTGAACATTTTTCTGTTTAAAGTATTTTTTGATAAATGAATCTTTGCATGAAAAATTTAAATCATTTCCTTTGGGTTCAAAATCTTGAATCATTTGATTAATGATTTGATTGGCATAAAAAATTTTATTTTCTATAAAAATGATGTCGTTAGATCCGTCTAATTGTTTAAATTTCCTATGTAGCATATTAAGATGACCCTCCTAGTTTTTAGTTAAAATGCAATATTAGAACATTATTAAGAGCAAAAACATTTTGAAATCTTATGAGTCGTTCATAGTTTTACCTAGTTTATTTTTACGTCGAATCTCATCAAGAGGGGATTCAGAAGAATTATTTTCTAAGCCTTCTTCTTCTAATAAAAATTCAATAGCGATCTTAATTTTGACTTTTCCTTTTTTCCAGCTTTTAAAACCCGGACCAAGAACTTCACAATCAATGCCCTCTTGAAACCAATTCTTATAGGTTGCCCACAAACCCTCAGGATGTAATTGATCGGGATTTATATAGATTCCTTGCTGAATTAATTCGTCTGTAAATTTTCTTCCTAAATCACTGTTAAATGCTTCATTCACCGCTTTTCTAAACTTAGCAACTTTAAACGTGGTATCTTGGAATGATAAAACATCATTATCATTGCATTCAGTAAAATTTATTGTTTCTTTCATATTAATCTTCCGGTAATGAAAATATTATACGAATTATTTGCAAAATTGTATTTTTGTAAAAGAAAAATCGTCAATATGCAGCTGAAGTTGTCATATTTAGGCTCAAAATCAAACCTTTTTCGGACCAAAACTGAAAGCGATCGCTCATAATAACCTCTTTTATTGCTTGTTTCCCAACCATTTCAAAGATTCATTGAAACATTTCTTTCCGATTAAAGATTTCCGGACGTAAAGTAGAGACAAAACCTCTATCCAAACGTTCCTATTCAAAGGATAAGAACGAGCAAGGAGTTAAAGTGAAAGTAGGAGCCTAAGCGTGAGAAATTTTCATGTCATGAGGGAATGCTCAATACTAGCAATAGATATTTATTGCCAAGTCATAGTAAGGGAAGGAGAGAAAAAGCACAGATAATATAACTTACATTATTTATTTGCGTATAAGATGTATTGAAGCCTACAATTTTGTAGATTTAACTGTTCCATCAGATTCAATTAAAGGGTTATTAAAAAAACTCATATCAACTCTTTCTGCATCTAAATGACCGATAGTAGGTAACAAACAATCATACAGTTGCATCGTCTGAACACAGATATTGATACTGGCAACGGCTGAATTGTAAGCTGCTATTTTTTGCTCAACAACACTCAGTAAATGCCGATTTGTGATGATTTTTTCCTCAGCTTCTCTTTCTAATGTTTGCTCTAAATAAGTGCGTGCTTGAGAATACTGCTGCAAAATTTCATCAGATTGTCTATCTGACATTGGTAACAGCTGAGTTTTGAGGATTTGGTTTATGGTTTGGCGGAAAGTTTTACGAATGGTTTGAGTAACCTTTGGTTCAAAATCTAACTTTAATAACTGTCTAATTGCTGGTTCTGCCTCTACCATGCTTTCACAATCGTAAGCTTGAGATGTTTGTAGCAAAGTTTGGCGGAACTGGTATATTGAAAAAGTTCCTTCATCGTAAAATCTCGGGCTTTCTCTCACAAAGCGATCGCATTCTACTCTAGCTGCACTTACCAAAGCATTGGCTACCTCCTTTTCCAAAAGTTTTAACTGTTGCTCAATTCCACCATCATTGCCTAGCAGGCGATACAATTGACGATAGTATTCCGACTTGCGAGTTTTCTCAATCAATCTCTGGAAAAAATTGGCAACAACTTCTTGAGAAGATTCCACTAAAACGTCTTCCAACTGATTTGCTAGGTAATAAAGTGCCTCAACTAAAATGGCAATTAAAGGTGCTGTTGCGTTGCGTGAGTGACTCATAGTAGCACGACGATAGGCATCTGCAACAGAGAAGGTGTCTAGCAATTCATCTAAACGGCGGATCATCCGGGATTGTAATTGCCGAAAATCTGCTTCAAATGAGTGACAATCATTTGTAATGAGTTTATTCACTTCTTCTGCAATTGAAGAGCGGAAATCATTGCCAACTTGCTGTAATTGCGGGTTCAGCCGTTGTAACTCCTGTGCCTTCATTGCCTCAATTTCTTGCGGTTGACTATCTAACTCCCTTTGTATGTTTTGATAGTGTTTTTTCAGTTGAATGCAAACATCTTCTAAATCATTCGCCAGATTTTTAAATAATTGAGGACGCTTCTCCTGTGTCAAGTAGCGAGTAATGGCAGTTCTAAACTCTTCTATGCCGCTATCTTGGATTAGCTGGTGGATGAGTGGTGTTCCCTGTTCGCTGACAATCCTGACATAATTCTGATTTGGGGTCTCAAAGCTATTGACCGAAATACGAAACTGGCTGGAGGAAAGCTTACCAGAGTTAGCACAATACCGCAAAAACTCGTTGATAAACTGTGGTGTTTCTTCATTGCCATTCAATCCCTTGACACTTTCACAGAAGATTGAATCTAAACCAAACCTATCCTGTTGCGTTGTCTGTTTAATCTGACTGCCGTAAAATCCAAGCAGCCCACTGGTCTTAAAAACTCTATTGCTATCGCGAAACTGCCCGCAAATCAGATCGTCTAGGCGCTGCCTTAGCTGAGAATTGTACCAAGTTTCATCAATGCGGTTAAAGACATAAAACACGCGATCGCGTATTCCTGGATTTTCCCGCATTGTTTCTAACAGTTCTGTTTCTTCTTTGGTCATATCGCCAGCAGACGCAGGTTTCAACACACAAATCACCGCTGAAGTATCAGAATCTCTTATTTTATCATAAGTTATTTGAGAATCTTTCTCCACTGGGGCATCAATCCCCGGAGTGTCGATAATGACGTTACCATCCTGTAGCAGAGGATGATGGCAGTAATACTCTATCCGCTTCAAAACAGCACTGTTACTTCCACGACGAGCATATCCCGCTGCTTCTTTAAGATTTATAAAGTTAAATTGTTCCATAGAGTACGTAGCATTATTCACCGTATGAATGTGTTGGCGGTTTGCCACATACCCCTCAAGAAGCAACATCAACGCTTTCGCCTGCTTCGCCCGTTCTGATTGACTCTCACCACCCTCCTGCTGAATAATAGTGTCGCATCCTTGGCGAAGCAGATGAATAATTTCCGCTTGATTGATATTCGCAATTGTCGTAAACCTTAACTGCTGACAAAGAAAAACCGCCTGTTCTCTAATCTCCGCTTCACTTAAAAAAGTTAAAACGACTCGTTCTTTATCAGCGTCTGCATACTCAATTTTACATTCCGTGCCGGTGGCATGTCCCTCTGCACTATATAGCAATTCTCGTTCTAAAAGGGCATTGATTAACATAGATTTGCCAGCACTAAATGCTCCTGCAAACACTATCTCGAACCTGGGAGAAATCGCTTTAGCTAGAGACGTTTGTACCGATGTCACATCATAGGAACGTAAAAACGGTTCTTGTTGTATAAGTTGTAATATAGAATCAACTTGCTCCTTCAAATTTTTACACTGGAGCGGTAGCCCTTGCATAATTAGCATCCTGAAAATATAAAATTATTCTATTCCGTACATTCTATGAATAGAAATGATGCAGTAGCCTCAGAAAAACTACTAGGTTATTTTTTTTAAGCAATAACCGCAAGTCGCAATCAAAAAAGACACTGCTACAGTGTCTTTAACGACATTTAGATAAATTAAGATTTACTTAACAAAAAGCCCTACTTAATACACAAGCAATGAAAATATTTCCTCTGCGACTCAGACCTGATGAAGATTTGAAGCAAAGTTTAAAGCATTTTGCCAGCAAACAAGATATCAAAGCAGGATTCATATTAACTGCGATCGGCAGCCTAAAACAAGCAAAAATTCGCTTTGCCAATCAAGACAGCAGTACCGTATTAGCCGAAAAATTTGAAATTCTTTCCCTCAATGGGACAGTAGCAACTACAGGCGTGCATCTTCACATTGCAATTTCCGACCAAAAAGGAAAAACCATTGGCGGACATCTTGACGATGGATGTATTATCTACACAACCGCCGAGATAGTCATTGGCAGTAGCGAAGAATATACTTTTCTCAGAACACCAGACGAGCAAACAGGTTACTACGAATTAGAAATTGTCCCCAATCTTGCTCAAACTCAAATCTGATTCAATTCTGGCTTTGCATACAATGGGGATGAAGAATAAACCGTCAAGACGCCAAGGCTTTTCAAATGATTGCCCAACCTCAACATCAACTAATGACTCCCCAGGAGTATCTCGGATGGGAAGAACAACAACCCATTAAGTACGAATATATCAATGGAGACGTCTTTGCCATGACAGGGGGAACTCTTCCCCATAACTCCATTGCCATCAATCTTACATCTGCACTCAAAAATTACCTGCGGGGTAAGGGCTGTAAAGTTTTTATGGCGGATGCCAAAGTGGGAGTTTCGCTTCAGGGACCTTTTCACTATCCAGATGTGATGGTTAGCTGTGACCCGCGAGACCAAAGAGCGCGTCAAGTTATCTATCATCCCTGTTTACTTGTAGAAGTACTATCTCCCGGTACAGAAGCATACGATCGCGGCAAGAAATTTAGGCATTATCGTCGGATTGATACCTTAAAAGAATATGTGCTCATTGATGCAGACAAAATGAATGTGGAATGCTACCGACTCAATGAAAAAGGAAAATGGGAACTCACTTTTTATTCACCTGAGGAAACGACAGCTAACGGAACAGAACTAGAGGTACACTTAACGAGCGTTGATTTCCGTTGCCCTATTTCTTTGCTGTATGAAGACGTTGTCTTTCCTGAGAACGAGCCAGAAGAAACTTCTGAGAAGTAGGTGGGCGAGAATAAACAGCACTATATTAAAAAATGTAAATACGTTGGAAAGCCTTACTAATGACCAATAACAAATGACTAAGGACGACCATTCCCAGTTACATTTTTTCATACCGACCTACTTAGTCAAAGAACAAATTCATCAAGCTGATGAGAGTGTTGTTGTTAGCGCAATACTGCAATATCCTCTGCGTCTCCGTGGTTTATATTCTTCCAAATAGCAGATAAACTCTCCACATCTATCATCTTCCCCTCACCTTTATCGGTATTCTTAAATAACGCCGCGAATGCACCAGCACCCAAGCCATCTTGAGGAAACATACGATAACAAGGTATGGTTGTTAAATGTGACTGATAACCTTGTAAATGGCTTACCTCAACTGCTTGAAACTGAGGAAATCGTTCCAATAACCACTCGCAAACCTGCTCATTTTCTTCAGGAGAATAAGTACAGGTCATATAAGCCAAGTATCCTTGTGGAGCAACGACTTGAGCAGAATTGGCAATAATTCTTTTTTGTCTGTTAGCACTTTTATTAATAGCTGTTGGATGAAAACATCCCGGTGCTTTTTCTCCCTTAGCAAGTAAAGACTGCCCGGTACAAGGGGCATCTACTAAAACTAAATGACTCGATAAAGGTATTGTTTCAGCAAAGATGCTTGAATCTCTACTAACAACAGCAGATGGGCTAATATGACAGCGTTTTAAATTAGAAATGAGCATTCCCAAACGTTTGCCAATGACTTCATTACTAATAAGTAAATTAGGTTGCAAACTCCTCCAAGCAAAAACACTCTTTCCCCCCGGCGCAGCACACATATCAAAAACTAAATTTACAGGTTGAGTAATTGTTAACAATATAGAAGCTGCAAACACAGAAGAAAAATCCAAACAGTAAAAATATCCCTGTTCGTGCAAGGGATGCTGACCGGGTTTTTCTCCTAAAGATAGACGGTCTATGAATTCGGGTTGCCAGGGGATTGCTGTTTCTATAGAGAAAGGAGAAACTTCTGGCTTTTCTTGACACCAAAGAATACAGGGATTGAATCGCTGAGGATGAGTTAAAGCAGCAACAAATTTTTCTTGTTCGTCTGAGTTTTTAAATAAACGTCGTGAGAGTTTAAGTAGTAAATTAGAAGGTTTTTCCATAAGGCATTCTTAATAAATATATTTTTCTCCTTTACAGCTTGTCATTAATGGATATCGCGATCGCCTAGAACGCTACAAAAAATTTGTCGTAGAGCCTTTGTTTGAACTTGAACGCCTCAATGCATTAAGCATTTTTTAGTTCTGAACTTACAGATACAGGTTAGTACTTATTGATGAGAAAACTCAAGAAAATTCTCAAGTTATTTTTCAATTTTGTAAAGGTGGTAATTGTAGTTTAATAATTAAGTATGCAAGTCTCACTAGCATGGTGATTACAATAGCAGAGTGTTGTGAGAATGCATACTATATGGATACCAATGGATGTTTAAACTCAAATAGCCAGCAAGCCTTGTATATTTGGTGTAAGTATAATTCGGTACGAATTAATAACAAATAATATCATGTTCGGTTAAACACTTGTAATAAAAATACCCCTCCCTAACCCTCCCCTTATTAAGGGGAGGGTGCCATTAGGCGGGTGTGGTAGAATTTGTGTATCGTAAGTAATGAGTCGAACATGATATAACGACCAAAACCTGTTAACTTCATTGTACCGAAATATTTATTATAATTTCTTGGAAAAAAAATCTAAAATTTAAAAAACCCGGCTTTTTAGTTAGTTATCAAAAGGAATTGATGCAGCTGCGCTTAAGCGCAACTACAAGCAAATAAGTATATAAATTTATTTTGCATCCCTGTGTTGCCATGCTACACCAGCCGCAGCTCCCGCCCCAGCGACTAACCCAATCATCATTCCCTCTACAGTTTTGGTCATTGGGTCTTGGGTGATGCATTCACTGGTTACCGTGCTCGCTTGCAAGCACATATTGCTTTCCGCCCATGCTGAAGTACCGCCTACGACGACACCAGCCAAACTGCAGGAGACCAAAAGGAGTACGAGGCGATTGTTTTTTCTATCTTTAGGAAGTTGCATAAAATTCTGTGGATGAATAAGGAACCACAACTACTTTACACATCTATACCATTTTTGTCAGCAGTTATCGTATCCCAAAATATCAGGCAAATATGATATTGAGAAATGAGCGCCTTGCCTATCCTGCTAGGGGCTTGCTTTTTACTCAATGTGTAAGTTAATGGGAAAGCGGGCGTACACTCCTAAGGGGTCGTTCATCTTTTGGACGATCGCCAGTTCCTTTTGGAGTTTTTCAAATTCAGCCATCAATGGATCGGGCGCGGGGAGTTTCGCTTTATCCACCCCCAGCATAGCCCGTACTTCTTGCGCTGTCCTCCCAAACAAACGTTCTTCGAGGGTTCCCAATCGAGGATATTCCTGTACTTCCCAGTTATCTCCCAGATTTGCTGACTCTGCGGCGTACTTCACAGCAGAATCCAAGCCACCGATTTCATCCACCAAACCTATTTTCTTCGCGGCAACCCCCGACCAAACACGCCCTTGGGCAATCTCCGCCACCTTTTGCTCTGGGAGTTTTCTTCCCTGTGCGACTTTATTGACAAATAGACTGTAAATACGGTTAACACTGCGTTGGTATAGTGCGAGTTCTTCCGTAGATTTGGGGCGAGCAACTGTTTGAACATCTGCGTATTTTCCGGTTTTCACTGAATCCCAGGTAATCCCGTTGTCATTCGCTAATTTTTGAGCGTTGATAAGAACTCCAAAGACA
Organism: Scytonema sp. NUACC21; assembly: GCF_054684315.1. Taxonomy (NCBI): domain Bacteria; kingdom Bacillati; phylum Cyanobacteriota; class Cyanophyceae; order Nostocales; family Scytonemataceae; genus Scytonema; species Scytonema sp. NUACC21. The sequence goes on from NZ_BAAFZH010000105.1 coordinate 44,150, forward strand.
CCAATAGAACCGGTGATTGTGTTGGGTTCAGCAAAAATGCGCTTAGAGTCAGTTGCGATCCAGTAGCCACCAGAAGCAGCAATATCACCCATCGAAACCACCACTGGTTTCTCCTGATGAGTCAGGCGCACTTCTCGCTGCATAACTTCAGAAGCGGTGGCGCTTCCACCAGGGCTGTTAATCCGCAGTACAACTGCCTTCACATCTTTATCCTGTCGCAGGCGACGGAAGAGTTTGGCAAAGCGATCGCCCCCGATTTCACCATTCTCACCTTGACCCTCGACTATCTCACCCTCAGCGTAAACCACTGCGATTTTGTTTTTTGATTCCCGTGTTACACCCAAGGATTTACCGGGAACTTCTGCATACTCGCTAATATTAATTTGACGAAACGTTTTATCGTCCTTATCACTATTAGTTAATTGTTTGAGATCGGAAACCACCTGATCGAAGTAAGCGACTTTATCGACCAAACGGTTGTTTTTAGCTTGCTCCGCCAATAATAAAGCTTGATTATCAACAATTGCCTGTAACTGGGAAAGGTTAATTTTACGGCTTCTTCCCACTGCTGTTCGCCACTCCGCCCAAACATCATTTAATAGAGTTTGAATTTGCTGTCGATTCTCTGGGCTCAGCTTTGTCAGGACATACGGTTCAACTGCGCCTTTAAACTTGCCTACCCGCACAACTTGAACGCCAACACCATACTTTTGCAATGCTCCGGCAAAAAATAAGGGTTGGGCACTCAAACCGTTAATTTCCATTGCTCCCAAGGGATTGAGCACGATGGTATCTGCCACCGAACTTAGGTAATATTCCCTTTCTCCCCAGTCTGCTCCATAAGCGACAATCTTTTTGCCTGCTGCACGGAACTTTTCTAGTTCCTGTCGGATTTCTTTGAGTGTTGCAAAACCTGCGACACTTCCTTGAGAAGCACGACTGGCATCTAAGTAGACACCGATAATTCGTCGATCCCGTCGTGCTTTTTCCAAGGCTTCCAGAACGCTGCGGAGTGACATTCTGTTGACACTTTCTCCTGATAATGCTTTTTCAAGCAATTCATTGGTGCTGGGTTCCCCATCAGTAATATTCATTGATAAGTCAAAAACCAGCATTGACTTATCTTTCACCACGGGTCCAACTTCACTAGACGAGGCGGCAGCAAACAGTAGCAAGAGGAGACCAGCGGTGCCCAGACCACAAAAAATAAACAATCCTAGAAGGCTACCAATTAAACTGGCAAAAGTGTGTTTGTGAAAATTACGCATATTTGTTATTGGTCATTAGTCATTAGTCATTGGTCAAGAGGTCAAGAGGTCATTGGTCAAGTCATTCGTCATTTACACTGAACAAATGATTTTGAACAAATGACTTTGAACAAATGACTTCACCCTGTATTCTTGTATCTTTGGTTGATTTTTCTCAATGCTTTATACCTATCCTACGAATAGCTCAAAACAGAGCATTTTATACTTATTTTATGCGTTGTAAACTTTTGGAATACCTAAGTTCTTCTAGTGTAGCGTTGCCAGTACAAAATAGCACAGTAGTAATTTCAGCAATCAACACCTCTGCCAATTCGCATACAGCAGCATCTGAATCAGCAGCAGCTTGCAGGAAAGGCATTGCCAAACCAGCAATATCTGCACCTAAAGCCAGTGCTTTTGCGACATCCAATCCATGACGCAATCCGCCCGAAGCAATCAAAGGTACATTAGGAGCGATCGCTCGAATACTGGTAATACACTCTGCAGTAGGCAAACCCCAATCGCCAAACGTTCTTCCCAAGCGGCGTTGCAAAGCATTTTCTGCACGTTCGCTTTCCACTTTTGCCCAAGAAGTACCACCTGCACCAGCTACGTCAATTGCCTTGACTCCAGCAGCAATCAGCTTTTCTGCCATAGGAGCGGAAATGCCATTGCCCACCTCCTTAGCAATCACAGGTACGGGCAAGCGGGTACACAATTTGTTTATCTTATCGAGCAATCCTTTAAAATTTTTATCACCTCTAGGTTGAATGCACTCTTGTAAGGGATTGAGGTGTAAAATAAGGGCGTCAGCTTCTAGAATTTCAACAATCTGTAAACATTCTTCTAAACCGTAGTTGTAGTTCAGTTGAACAGCTCCCAAATTAGCTAACAGGAGAACATCAGGAGCGTACTTCCTAACCGCAAAAGTATCAGCAACTTGGGGTTTTTCCACCGCTACCCGCTGGGAACCCACTCCCATAGCCATTTTGTATTGCTGAGCAACTTTCGCAAGGCGACGGTTTATGACCCCCGCCTGCTCGGTTCCCCCAGTCATAGAAGAAATCAGTAGTGGTGTGCCAAGCTGTTTACCTAGAAATTGAGCCCTAATATCAATTTCGTCAAGATTGAGTTCGGGTAGGCAAGAATGGATGAACTGGTAGTGTTCCAATCCATTAGTCGTTTGATGGCATTGAACATCTTGTTCCAAGCAGATACGAATGTGATCTGCTTTGCGCGACTCGGTTGCTACGGAAGGGCTTGTTTGAGAATTCACAGTAAGTGTAATTTATAGCTACGATCGATTTCCATTGTGCAACATAACACTTGCTCAAAACGCGCAAGCTTGATTACAAAGATGGAAAATTTTTCTTATATTATGATGTAGTTAACCAAATCCCGGTAACGGGGCTCAAACCCAAATTACGACTGAACCAGATTTGACCATCCAACTAGAACACCGCCAACTAACAAAATACGGATTAGCACTCCACACCACCACTCCCGAACTGGGTTTAGCTGTGAGTAACTTTGCTGGAGACACCCGTTCTCAGGTTTGGAAATTGGAGCGTGAATTATCCAGCCTTTTACATCAATATTTAATAGAATTTATCAAGCCTCAAACTTGGGCAGACTTAGGGTTTATCGCTGTAGCAAAAGGACCTGGTGGTTTCACTGGAACTCGCATTGGGGTTGTGACTGCCCGTACCTTGGGTCAACAGTTGGGTATTCCTGTATTTGCTATTTCTAACTTGGCAGCTGTGGCGTGGTTCAAGGCGAGGGCATCGGAAGGTTGGGGGGAACAAGCCATTGCTGTACAAATGCCTGCCCAACGAGGTCAAGTCTTTGGTGCTATTTATCAACCTACTCTAGATGGTTCCGGTCTTGATATTTTACTGCCAGATGCTGCGATCGCACCAGTTGCATGGCAGGAAAAGTTAGTTAATTGGAACACCAGTTACCAACTTATTGAAGCCCAATCTGGTTTAGCTGCAACAGTTCCAAGCATTTTGGAATTGGCGTATTTAGAATGGCAAAGGGGTAAACGTCCGAATTGGTCAGATGCGTTGCCGTTTTACGGTCAACACCCAGTAGAACTTTGAGGAAAGCTGAACTGTTTGCTCGCAAGTTCCTCATTATTTTTTTTCATAGGTAAGGGCGCAAGGACGCCGCGCCCTTACCTATGTACTTCATTTACATGATACTACTGGCGACTTGCGACTTACTTGGTAACCCCCGCCATTGCCTTGTCAACAATTTGCAATGCAATATTGACTTCTGCTTCGGTCACAATCAAAGGTGGAACAAACCTGACAACTTTTGGACCTGCAGGTACAAGCAACAATCCCTCATCTATGGCAGCTTTGATAATATCTGGTGCAGTTGTGGGAATATCTGCGTTTAGTTCCATACCGTTGATGAGACCCCAACCCCTGACATCAACGATTTGGTTGGGATATTTTGCTGCGATCGCCCGCAAACCAGCCCGCAACTGCTCGCCCCTATGTTGTGCGTTCTGCAAAATATTTTCCCGTTCCAAGGTTTGGCAAACAGCGAGGGCGACTCCGCAAGCGAATGGATTTCCACCAAAGGTGCTAGCATGCTCCCCTGGTTGGAAAACATTGCAGAACGATTTACACATCATTGCTCCAATAGGGATACCACCGCCCAATCCCTTGGCACTGGTGAAAATATCTGGTTCAATACCTAAGTACTCATAACCCCAAAAATGACCGCTGCGACCCATCCCGACCTGTACTTCATCAAAAATTAGCAAAATGCCAATTTCATCACAAATTTCCCGCACCTTTCGGAAGTAAGCCAGATCCCCAGGTCGAACGCCCCCTTCTCCCTGTAATGGTTCTAATAAAATTGCTGATACGCGATAATCACCTTCATCAAGCTCGCTAATTGCTGCTTCTACCGCGTTGATATCGTTATAAGGTACATAGTGGAAACAGGGCATTAAAGGTTCAAAGTTTTTTTGATACTTGGGTTGCCCTGTAGCGGTAATTGTTGCCAAAGTCCTGCCGTGGAAACTTGCCTGTGCTGTCAAAATGATTGGTTTTTCAATTTGTTGCACTGTATGGGCATATTTCCTTGCAAGTTTTATGGCAGCTTCGTTGGCTTCTGCCCCTGAGTTACAAAAGAAGACACTATCGGCGCAAGAATGTTCAATTAACCACTTTGCCAATTCTCCCTGTTCTGGGATGTAGTATAAATTGGAAACGTGATGTAGCTTTTGTATTTGTCGTGTGACCGCTTCCACCATAGCAGGGTGGGCGTGTCCTAAAGTACAAGTGGCAATTCCCGCCACAAAGTCGAGATACTCTCGCCCCTGTGTGTCCCAAACACGGCACCCAGCGCCCCGTTCCAAGGCGATAGGGAACCGCGCATAGGTGGACATCACAGATTGGTTAAAGCCTTCTGTATCAAAGGGGTTAGACGGTATTGTTGCTTGTTCGACTAAAGTTTGTATGCTCACTGCCCAATTGCTCCACAAATCTTATCCACAATTGTCCGTGACAACTGTTTGGTTTGCTTCTGTGCTTCTTTGAAGGGAGCCGACTCAATTGCAGTCACTTCAACTCTGGTTTTCAGAGCACAGCGCTGGCTTTTTTTCTCCATATAGGTATATTTAGGTCGAGCCATCCCTATTCCTGAAGACTTCCTACTTTGTATTACCCAATGTTTTCAACACATTTAATGGCAATGGATTCCTTGCCAACCTTGTTACAGGCAGGTCAGTTGAAATTTGTTTCAAGGTTTTTTAGCCTAATTAATTTCTTAGTTGTTTGGCACTTCGATTTTTAGCACGACCTTTACTATAGCAAAAATTGGCTCGTTTTATACGATTTGGAATATTTTACTAATAAAGCCCTTACTTGTCCATTATTAAAACTCCTGAAAAAAATTTACTTTATACTCTTCATCTTAAGCTAACACTCAGATATTCTCAAACGAGTGACTATAGTAAAAACCGTGTACACTACTCTCGAGCAAAAATACAACCGTATTCAAAAAGAGTTAACAGCAGGGGTTATTGCCCTTGTTGGTGTATTTCTTATTGGCACCTCCTGGTACAGATTTATGGAGGGCTGGTCATGGGAAGATTCAGCTTACATGACAGTCATTACTTTGGCAACTGTTGGTTATGGTGAAACCCGACCGCTAGGAGCGCGAGGCAGGTTATTTACCATTGCCTTAATCTTATTAGGAGTTATCAATATAGGTTACATTGTCAATAGATTTACAGAAGCTGTCATTGAGGGCTACTTTCAACAAGGAATTCGACTACGAAGACAGAGGCACTTAATGGAATCGTTATCCGAGCACTATATCATCTGTGGATTCAGCCGGACGGGTCGCCAAATTGCTATAGAGTTTGGCGCAGAGGGTGTCCCTTTCGTGGTTGTTGACTCCCGTTTGGAATCCGTACAAAAAGCTCAGACACAAGGTTTTATAGTACATCAGGGTGATGCGACTTTAGATGAAACCTTGTTAACAGTTGGTATTGAAAGAGCAATTTGTATTGTGGCGGCACTACCTTCAGATGCAGAAAATTTGTATGTGGTACTGTCAGCAAAAACACTGAATCCAAGTATTCGGGCGATCGCACGAGCTAGTACGGAAGAAGCATTACAAAAGTTACAACGTGCTGGTGCAGATGCTGTCATTTCCCCTTATATTACAGGTGGAAAGCGGATGGCAGCAGCAGCCCTCAGACCTCAAGTCATGGATTTTGTCGATGGTATTCTCTCTGGTACAGATCGACAGCTTTACATGGAAGAATTCTTGCTCGATCCGGCAGCTTGTCCTTTTGTCGGTCAAACATTAGGGCAGGCAAGGTTGCGCGGGCAAACAGGCGCATTACTGCTTGCAATTCGTCGCGCTAGTGGCGAACTCATTGGCGGTCCCACCGCTGACACGGTTTTTATGCCAGGAGATGCCCTGATTGCTATGGGTACAGCCGAACAACTCCGTGCCCTCAACCAGCTTTTAGGACCCATTCGTTCTCAAGCATTGCGGCGACCAAAAAAAGGTTAGACATTGCGATTGCATCGACTGAGGTTAGTTCAATGCGGTATTAATAATCCGTTGCTAGAGACGCAATACCATTTGACGCAAAGGATGATACAAATCCATAATGTAGAGACGCGCCATGGCGCGTCTAAAACAGAATTTAAATGTATCTCTATCAAAGTGAAGTAGTATAATATATTACCTTTTTAAAACCATCTTATCCAATCTTCGTAATTATCATCCAAACAAACCTTCGATAGCACAACTAAACCCTGGCAAAAGAGGGCTGGTTAAACTATCATTTTTATACAACGTTGCAGCGAGCTTCAAAATAGCATTTTCTCGACGGTAAATTTCCACCTTTTGCCTTTCGCGGTCAAAAATCCAGTATTCATGCACTCCTTGAATTGAGTACAGTTTTAACTTTAGCTCACGGTCTCGCTTTTCCTGTTTTTCCCCTGGAGACAATACCTCAACGATCAATTCTGGCGCACCTGTCAAATGTCCTGCTTCATCTAATAATTCTGTCAATTTTTGATGACTTACCCAAACCACATCAGGAATTACGTTATCAATATCGGTAAAAATAATACCTGGTGCAAAGGCAACTTTTCCCAATCCTGTCTGAGTTGACCAGATTTCTAATTGTGTCCCTATTTTTACACAAATTTCTTGATGTTTCCAGTGAGGCGCTCTAGCCACAAATAATTCTCCATCAATAATTTCATAACGTTTGCCGTCATCTGGAAATAATTCTAGGTCGGCAGTTGTCCACCATACTTTGTCTGATGTTATGGTTGTCATCCGGTCTTACCTATTATCTGTCCACTATTCTACTCCCTTTCTGCTAGAAGATTACTTATTAAAAACCGCCAAGACGCCAAGAGCGCCAAGGTTCAGTATCGGTAATTTTCCACGAGGAAGGGAGTAAGTTTTTCAAAAATTCTGGCTGAAACACAACTACGCGATAGCTTCGCTACTGCCTACGGCAGATCGCGTTTAATCTTTTCCCTCTTAAAGACGTAGGTAGGGCTATGCCGCACATTCGCTTAAATATACAGCACTCATATCTAAATTATCCTAAAATTCTATCTTATAAAAAATAATAAGTAAGTATAACTTCTCCTTGTCATTAAGATATGCAGCGATGGCTTACCACAAATTTGATATTTATAAATCATTAAGGACTGCTGTATAATTATTGCTTGTTATAGTCTGTTAGCAAAAGTTGAGGAAAAAATGGCTAGGGAGGTTACTCTTGAGGAGGTTTTAGAATTGGCAAAACAACTTTCTCCTCTAGATAAGCTACGCTTAATTGAGCAAGTTACTCCTCAAATTAAGAGAGAGTTAACTATTGCTCAAGCTAAACGACGTAAATCTTTACGAGGATTATGGAGAGGTATTGATATTACGGATGAAGATATTATTGAAGTCAGACAGCAGATGTGGGGTAATTTTCCGCGTGAGGATATTTAATGATTGATGCTGTAACTGATACCCATGCTTTAATTTGGTATTTAGAAGATAGCCCACGCTTGAGTACTGCGGCAAATCAGGCTTTTGAACAGTGCGATCGCCCCTACTATCATAAGAATATTCAACTCGTGCTGGATCGATACCCGTTCCTTGCCAAGTTTGACTGGTTAGTAAATTACGTGCATCGTAAGTTGAGTTAACGCGAACACCTAAATTATCGCTGACAGACGTTCTGTTACCAGTTCCATCGTAGGTATAGTTCAAAGTAACAGGTGCTAATCCTGTTATACCCGTGCTGTTTACTTGGGTAACTCTGTCTCGACTGTCATAGTTAAAAGTATATGTACTATCAACGTCAGTAGACCTAACCAAATTACCCACAGGATCGTAAGTGAAGTTAATTGTGCGTACTGGGTTGTTACCATTCAACCAGGTTTCTTGAATTAGACGATTAACTCCATCGTAAGTAAAGGTACGCTGACGATTATTGCGGTCTGTGAGTTGGACTAAATTATTCACCCCATCGTAACCGTAAGTGGCGACATTATTTAATGGGTCAGTTTTAAGAATTTGTCGTCCCACAGCATCATAACTAAAGCTTGTTCGATTACCTAATGGGTCAATAACCGCTGTTTGATTTCCAGCTAAGTCATACCAAAAGAAGTTGTCTGGTTTTGGGGATTAGTAATAGCTGCAATCAAACCATCAGGTGCCTCTGGGAATAAGAAAAAGGCTGCAGGACCTTTACCAATTCCATTTTGGGGATTCTGGCGCAAGAACTCCTCTGTGGTGGCATTTTGAATTAGGTAAAAACCGAAAAATGCCTGAGATGGAAGTTCTAAATTCTTAACCGATCCTTCAGTTTGACCGCTCGTAAATACGACCTGACGGGTGGTACTATTTAATGCAGCCTGTGCGTAACCTGAATCTGTGGGTAAAAGATTGCCAATTCTTCCTGTCGCATCATCAACAATAAATAGCCCTAGTTCATTGTTGAAGGCGGCTTCGCGATCGGTTCAAGTAAACTTTGTTGCAACTTTTTGCCCGATTTCTCCAGGAACACTCAAAGCTTGTCTAAATTTGCCAATTGTAAATACAACATCATCAAAATCGCGATCGCCTCCCCCAGTCAAATCTTCCCAGTTAAACTGCACCAAAGCATTGCTGGGAATTTGAGTTGAAACATGGTCGTGCAAAACCCAAGCAGTATTGGTCAGCGAAAGTTGTTCATAAAGGAAGGTGCGATCGCTACCTAAATAAAGCCATGCTAATAGCAAATGGAAGTTCCTTAGCATGAGTGAAAGACAGAGCATGAATAATACAGACGACAAAGCTGGTAACAGTGTAGGGGGTTTGAGTCAGAAGACAATGGACATAGAAGCGAACATGATTTCTTCACCATCAGAAGAACTCAAACCAATCCCTAAAACAATTGACATAGATGGCCATCGTCCAATTGATTCAAGTTCAGTAGAGCTTGCAGACACCTTTGAAGTAGATGGTATTCGTCCGATTGCCAAAAGCGATTTTCAGATACAGGAAACAATTGACATAGATGGTAGGCGTCCGATTGCCAAAAGCGATTTTCAAGACCATAACGTATTAGCTGTAGATGGCAATCGCCCAATTGACAAGAGCGATCTAGAGGTAAGAGATACTTTTAACATAGATGGTCAACGTCCTGTTGTGAAGAGTCCCGTTCAAATTGAGGATACTCTTGAGGTAGATGGCAGCCGTCCAATTACTTCGAGTAATACTGACTCACTCCCTAAAATAACCACTGATTACGTAGACTAAACTGATTGGATTCTCAACAATATAGAAAACCTTTCAGCACCTGAGTTTATTCCAAGGTTTTTTATTACAACATGAAGTAGCCGATTTTGTCAGCGAAGGTGTGAAGCAATATGCGGGATGCTCTGTTTGGTGGGCAGTGCTGCTAGAAGATTACTTATTAAAAACTGCCAAGACGAGCCAGTGCGTTTACAACATGAAGTAGCCGATTTTGTCTGTTTGGTGGGCAGTGCCCACCCTACAACTACAACAATCGGTAATTGTGGCGCTGAAAAGGAGTATATCAGCACCCGCGATCGCTTACAACTAAGAATGAAAATACCTGTCTCTTTTTGAAGAAATGAAGTTTTTTACTCTTGCCTACTGTAAAACTTATTTCTCCCGTAAGAATACTAGTTACTAAATTTACTAATTTAGTTCTTTTCCATTCCATACTTTATCGTGAAATTACTTACTTAATTAATAAAAAGAATCACAAAAAATTAACCGATCGCCTGCTTGGAAAAGTAAATCGATGGGAAAACTAATAGCAGGTTGATAAACGAGGTTATGTATGAAAGCTTTGGGTGTTTTAGCAACAGTATTTTTGTTGACAAATGTTGTACCTGCTTTTGCTATCCCCAGTAACTACCAGATATCCAGTAACTCGCGGGTATGGAGGTGGGATACAAAGAATATCAAAATGTCCGACATTAGGTATAACCCAGAATTTCTCCTATTGTCCGTACCCGCTTCAGATTCAGATGGCAGCAAATTTGAATTGAAAGTACAATGCGGCAATAATCCCAATTTTTACTACAAGCAATTAGACTCATCTGGCAGACGTGTAAAAATGGGCAGAGATCAAGGCTTGGTGACCCAGCTTTGCACTCAAGCAGCAGAAATAAGAGATGAGTATGTCCGTCAGTTGCTTGCAACCGAGACCTGTACGCGAATCAATTTGCAATACGGTCTTCGCAGCATCCCCGTTGCCCAATTTGGTGAAATGGCTCGAAAAAAAGACCGTAACGATAACGGATTTGCGTGTGACCTGTAAACCTGATTTTTATAGCAGAATAGTCCTTGCCTTGCAGACCAGCATTTGTTTAGCTGTGATTTGGTCTTCAGGGTGCTTTGTCATTTCCTGAGAATGGTATGATTGATGCAGTCTTAGTTACCATACATAATGATTGGTCTTAAGAACATCAAAGCGCAGCAACGTGCTATCTTGCAGAAAATTTTCGCTCTAGCCTCAAGCCCAACTCCTAATACTGCTCAGATACATGACCTGACCCAAGCCTTGATGAGAATCGTGACCGCAATTGAAAGCATTTGCGCCAACCAAGAAACAACGCCAGCAACCCTCACCAAGTCATCTCGTCAAATTTACTCATGGATGAAGTTTTTGACTGATGAAGGGAACCTGCAACTTCATATACGAACAACCTATCGATTGCAGCAAATTGCCCAAAAAATATGCAGCATACATGGTTGGGATTCAACTAGAGTCATAGTTGAAATGATTAATTTGGCAGGTCTATATAGAGGCAAAATAGGTGAAAAAATTGCTACTCTAAGTGTGAGCGAAGGGTTTGTCAATGCACCAGATGATGTTTTAGAAGCGTTGGTAACAGCTGCTTTATTTGCTAACAGCCGGAACGCAACACGAGTCATGAAAGATTTTGCTAGTTCTGAAGAATACAGCGGTGTTCTGATGGAGCTAGATTTGATTGTGGAGGCGATCGCGGAAAATGGTAGAGGTAAGTTTTATAATTTAGATAAGTTATTTGATAAAGTTAACAGCCAGTATTTTGCTGCGAATCTTGTAAAACCGCGTCTTACTTGGAGCAAAGTTCATACTTACCGCAAGTTCGCACATTATGAACCAGCTAGAGATAGAGTCGTGATGAGTTTGTCTCTTGATGATGCCAGTATTCCTGAGTTTGTTGTTGAGTTCGTCTTGTACCACGAACTACTACATAAATACCACGGCACAAAATTGGTCAACGGTAGACGTATGGCTCATACAGCAGAATTTCGTGCAAGCGAACGTCAGTTCAAGTTGCACAGAGAGGCGGAGGAATGGCTAAAGCATCTAGCTTATTCGCGTTCATCATAAGCCACTCAGAAAGTCAAATCCGGTGCTAGTTCTTAAGCAACTCGCGTCACCATCTTGATTTGCTACCCTAGAAGAAGTAGGAATGGCACTGCTGGTGGCGATCGCGCAGTAGCATCGTAGCGTAGCATCTCTCTTGCAGGGCTCTTGTATAAAAACTGATATTAAGAGATAGGATTATGACAAATTTTGACAATAGAGGGACTCGTATTTACAGCCAAGAAGATGTGCAGCAAATTCTCAATCTAGCCATTGCCCGCCAGGCTAATGACAAAGAAAAAGAATTTTCCTACGAACAGTTGCTGGAAATCGCCTCAGAGTTAGAAATTTCTCCAGACTTAATACAGCAAGCAGAACGTGATTGGTTAACAACACAAGGAGAAATGCAACAAAGGCAAGCTTTTGACATCTACCGACAAAGTAGATTTAAAAAGCGTTTTGCTAATTATGCCATTGTCAACGCTTTTTTAATGTCTATTGATTTGCTAGGTGGAGCAGGTCTTGCTTGGTCGTTGTATATTTTAGTAGGTAGTGGCTTTGCCGTAGGAATTGATGCTTGGAAAACCTTTCAAATTAAAGGTGAAGAATACGAAATGGCTTTTCAGCGGTGGCGTCGAAAGCATCAAGTGAAAAAATTCTTCAATACAGTCGTAAATAGATGGCTAAAAGCTTGGCAAATTTAATAGAAATTTCTATTTTCTGAAACTCTTGTGGGATGGGCGTCCCGTCCGTCCTGATTGCGCGGGCTGGGAAGCCCGCACCACAATAATAACTATAGAGGCACCACAATAACTATGTTCATCGCACGGCTAAACTACCAACTCGCGACAGCCTGCTCAACAGCATCATGGGCCTGTGCAAGAGATGCTTGACGAGCTTCTTCACCTGCACCCAAGTTTTCCACGTTGATAAATGTAATATCTGTAATGCCAATAAACCCAAAAATTGCTGTCAAAAAAGGTTCTTGATAATTATGTGGGGCAGCAGGGCTTCCTGGAGAGAAGTTCCCACTACGAGCTGTCAAAATCAGCATCTTTTTGCCTTCAACCAACCCCTGAAAACCACCTTTGTCATCAACAGCAAAGGTACGACCAGCGCGAACAATCTGGTCGATGTAAGCCTTGAAGGTAGAAGGGATATTAAAGTTATACATCGGCACACCAAAGACATAACGGTCAGCCGCCAAAAACTCATCAATCAGGCTGTCTGATAATTCAATTGCCTTAGTCAGTTCGGGTGTGCGAACATCTGGTGGGCTAAAAGCAGCTGCAATCCATGCTTCGTCCACATGAGGAACTGGATTGTGACCTAAATCTCGGTATGTCACGGTGTCTCCTGGATGAGCATTTTTCCAAGCTGTCACAAATTGACTGGAAAAGCGACGAGAAAAGGAGCGTTCTCCACGAGGACTGGAGTCAATGTGCAGGATATGAGCCATAGTATCGATTCCTTCTTGGACTGCTGACAAATCTTTTGGCGGTTCACACTTAGCAGTTGACACTTAACTATCAACTACCAAGCTTTTTTGCTGTATCTACTTTAAGCTATGTAAAGTTATTATGAAAAGTAGGCACTAGAAAGTAAAGTACTTACCAAAAAGAAACTATGGAAGCTAAAGCGGAAACTCACAGTCGATTAACTTGTGAAGTGGAAACCACACTGAAAGTCATTGGTGGACGCTGGAAGGTCTTGATTATAAGAGAATTGATGTTAGGTGTAAAGAGGTTTGGAGAATTGCAGCGTTCTTTAGATGGAATCACTCAAAAAATGCTGACCCAGCAACTTAGAGAAATGGAAGAAGATGGAATTATTCATCGAAAGGTTTACCCGCAAATTCCTCCAAAGGTGGAATATTCGTTAACACCTTTAGGAGAAAGCCTTCAACCAATTCTCTATGCAATGCACGAGTGGGGCTTAAAGCATCTATCTCAATTAAATCAAAAATTAAATATGCAAAGTCAGTCTCTCAATCACAAACATTCCTGCATGGATTAACAAATAACTCCGTTTATTCATTATTTTGCAGGTATTCAATTGCTGCGTCTGATTTTGAGGGGTAGTTTTCAGCAAATCGTTCAAACCAAAGTCCTTCGGGCGAGAATGGATCTAGTTTAGCTAGCCAGGTATTGGCTTGCTTTTTCAGCATTTCTTGTTTTTGAGCTTTGAGTTGCTGTTGTCGAATTTGTTCCTCTTCTAGTTGTTGCTGCTTTTGCAATTCAAGGGCTAAGTCTTTTTGCTCAAAATCACTCTTTACATCCTCTAAAAGACTATCAATTAATGATATTGATTTAGATGAGGGTGTGCTTAATGGCTGTACTGGAATTTGCTGGCACTGTTCGGGTTTTATTTCTTCATACTCAGCTTTTATTTCAGCTAGTAATTTGTCAATGGAATCCATAATAAGTAGATCGACATAAATAAAGTTAACAAGTTTTGGTCGTCATTTGTTATTGGTCATTTGTTAGGGTGTCAAGTTTTTTACCCACTGACTTACTCATTTATCCAGTATTAGCGATCTAAACGATCGCCTTTCACTGTTTATCGGTAAATGATTTAATCATTTATAGCATTGAGCAGGACTTCTGCCAAAGTCAAATCTTCCATATCCTCGATAGTAATAGTGTCGCAGATGTCAAACTTTGCACCTGCTCCTTGCAACTCATCATCAAGGACTTTAAGAAAGCGGGTTGCTTGAGCATCTGTTCCCACTTGGATAAAAGAAATGGCAAGTTCTTCATCGCGGTCCATACGTCGAGAAGCTTCAATAATTACCTTCATAACAGCCTTGCGATCGTCAGGCTCACCGTCTGTAACCACTAAAATCGTCTCTCCATTTTCTTTCGTTTGACCGACAGCTTTGCGTTGGAAATAGTTATCAAGTGCGTGTTGTAAAACACTTGCTAAGTCTGTGCTACCAGAGGGATCGTTTTCTTGAAAAATTTGCACAACCTTGCTTGATGTCACATTTTCATAGCGCTTAAATCTTCCAGAAAAGACATACACGGTGATCCCGTCTGGATCGAATTGCTCGCATTTACTTGCCAAAGCGAAGGTGGATTCCTGTGCGGATGACCATCGACTTCTTCCTCCTTTTTGGTCTGGAGTTGCCATACTACCACTTTTGTCGATAATCAAGGTGTAGTCCCGATTTTGTAACATTTCTTCACTCATATAGATTGTTTTTGATTAATTCATCACTAATGACTGATGACCAAGGACGAATAACTAATCAGTAATTGCATTCATTAATACATCGGTTAGGCTCATGTCTTCCAAATCTTCTAGGGTAATGGTGTCGCAAATGTCAAATTTAGCACCAACGCTTTGTAATTGGTCATCCAAAGCTTTAAGAAACTTGGTTGCTTGAGCATCAGAACCTACTTGCACGATGGAAATTGCCAACTCTTCGTCGCGCTCCATTTTACGTGAAGCATTGATGATGACTTCAAACACTGCTTTGCGGTCGTCCGGTTCGCCATCAGTAATAACTAAAATTGTTTCTCCATTTAGCTTTGTTTTCCCACCGGCTTTCCGTTGAAAGTAATTTTCAGTTGCATGCAGTAGCACTCCAGCTAAGTTAGTTGTACCGGCTGGATCGTTTTCCATAAATACCTGAGCAACTTTAGCTGAGGTGACATCTTCGTAACGTTTGAATTTACCAGAAAATACGTAAACAGTGATGCCGTCAGGGTCAAAT
Source organism: Scytonema sp. NUACC21 (assembly GCF_054684315.1). Classification (NCBI taxonomy): domain Bacteria; kingdom Bacillati; phylum Cyanobacteriota; class Cyanophyceae; order Nostocales; family Scytonemataceae; genus Scytonema; species Scytonema sp. NUACC21. Next base: position 59,481 of record NZ_BAAFZH010000105.1, read on the forward strand.
TGCTCACATTTTCTTGCCAAAGCGAGAGTAGACTCTTGAGCGCGAGCGTTCGCTTGCTTACCAACGACTTTTGACCACACCCGTTTTTAGTGAACCGCAGTCAATCCTGCTGGAGCATCTTTAACACTAGTTGTGGGAGTGCTAGCGCGTGCAGCAGTCGAGAAGGCTTGAGGCATAGAAATCCCATCTGGTAGATGCCCTAAGGTGAGAAGACCGGTCATCATGGCAGGGACAAGACCAGGCATAAACAAATCTACCCCCGTTAAGTACAGTCCATTTATGGGTGTTTTAACTTGAGTCCAAGCTTGATTTTGCGATTGGAAGCGCTCGCTCCCAAAAGGAAATCCGTAAATACCACCTTTAGGATGGTTACTAAAGTGTTCGTTTGTAATGGGAGTTGAGATTTCGCAATATTCTACCAGATTAGAAAAACCTGGATAATATCGATTTACTAGGTCAATAATTGCCTGACTCAAGCGCTCCTTAAAAGCGTAGTAATCTTCGTTTCGATGACGCCAAGGTCGATCGTTCCACTGAGCAAAACTGTCGTAATCAACAAATGTTATGATTTCTGCAGTATGCGCTTTAGCTTCAGGATCTTTCAAAGAGGGAAAAGATAAATAAGCTTGCAAAGGCTTGTTATGCTTGAGCCACGTGAAGCGCTGTTCGTAGATTGCATCATGGTCAAACAGTTCGTAGAGCCAGTGATTTTCGCCCTGAAATCCCAATTTACGAGGATCGTCCGATAAGCCGAGGTACAGCGCGATATTTGTTGCAGGGGGATGATCCTGAACAAATTGCCGTAAAGATTTTCGGAAAGAAATGGGATAGTCCTGTGGAATCAATTTCAAGTAGGTATTAATTGCTCCTGCATTAGAAATCACTACAGGAGCATAATATTCCTCAAAACCCGAAAAGCCTTCTGCGTTCACTTTCCGAGCTTTTACCCCTACAGCTTTTCTACCATCAATTAATATCTCAGTGACTTCTCGATTGAGCAGAATTTTGCCGCCGTGCTCCTCAACAATCGCATTGACACTCTCGGCAATCGTGCCCGACCCACCTACAGGGTAGTAACCGCCCGTTAGATAGTGGTTGACAATTGTGGCATGCAGGGCAAAGGGACTCTGGCTGGGGGGCACGCCGTAGGTTCCCCATTGGGATGTCAGTAAGGCTTTGAGCTGGGGATTCTTGAAATGGCGGTCTAAATACTCCTTAGTTGTGAGATTGAGACTGATTTGAGTCCACAACTTTCCCAGCCATCCTATCACTTTGAAAAGAGGAGTGCCATTTTGCTCCATAGCATGAAGAAAGAATGCTGTTGAGGCTCTGGAGATATCCTTGAAGTATTGCCGAATTCCCTTTTCTTCTTTAGGAAAACGCTGAATTAAATCAGCCGTATAACGCTCTTGGTCACCATAAACATCAAAAGTTAGGTCAGGATAAACGAATTTGTCAAAGGGTTCAGCCATCTTTGACCACTGCACACCCTTACCAGTCACCATATCAAACAAACTGCGGATTGGGCTTCCCTCACTCATCTGACCAATGTAGTGAATGCCAGGATCCCACTGAAATTTTTTCCGCTTAAAGGAGTGAGTAAACCCGCCTGCTTTGAAATGCCGTTCAAGTACTAAAACTCGCTTACCTCGAAGTTGTGCCATTAAACTGGCAACTGTTAAGGCTCCCATACCCGAGCCAATCACAATGAGATCGTAATGGTTTAAAGACCGTGAGGTGTTCATTATTAATTTCTCCTAAAATCGAACGAGATATCAATTTGAGTTGGAAGCCAAATTTTTACAGCAAGCAGTCACTAACTTGGAAGAAATATGATTTCTGGCAATTTTTTCCCATCTCAAACTCTTGCTAGTGACGCAAGTAAAATGCCCTTCTACAAAATATCTGGCTAGATCTGTAACTACTCCCTTATTGTTTGACTGTAAGATTGAGAATGATGCAGAACCTATGCATTATTTCCAGGAATTTACATTCCTTTATAACAACCCATGCTATAATAAGGTTTAGGTTTTTACGTCTTTAGTATCAATTTTGAAGCTCTTTGTCTTTTTAAGTGCCATAAGTTACCACCTTCTTCTAAGATTAGAAAATCCAGGCACACAATCATTTGTAATTCTTCCGCTTATTTGAAAATTCGTAAGAATTACGCGTTGTCTCTACTTTTTGGTCTTTGTTCGATTTTTTTGCGACTTTACGTGACTAAATAATTTCACAACACTATGTTAGTCTCAAATTTTAACAACCTCAATATTTAAATGCAAAAATACTATTAAGGATATCAAGCTGCTACTACAATATAAAGCAACCTAATTATCAATACCAAAGGTTTTGTGAGATTTATTACATTTTGCAATGAAAAAATTGGTGTTGGCTACAAGACTAAATACTGATTGTCAAATTATTTACCAGATTTTGACTAAGAATATTAGCCTATAAGAGTCAATTTTTGCTGCATGACCTTAACAATTCCATCATAAATCTTTAATCAAGAAGACCTGCTTGCCCGAAGCTGTCAATACCCCGTGAGGAATTGAGAATACCCAGTTCTCCTGCTAGTTTGATTATACCTGAGTAGTCAATTGTCATTAAGTTAGTCTCGGCAACGGCAGCACAGTCTGCAATCATTCGTTCCGTTTTGCGGAACCCAATTTGCTCTAACATCGTTTTCCAGACATGGAGTTCTGAACTGGCAAACCAAGAAACAGGTTTAGGCAGAATATCCATGTAAAATTCCTGCTGCTGGTGGTTAAGCTGAGTGTACATGCACTTTGCCAAATTTCTGAAAATACTGCTGTGATTCATTTCATCTCGTCGGTGTGTATCAACTGTGAAACGGTTAAAGGGTTGAATAGTCCTATCATAAGCTAGCAATTCTAGGTAGTCGCTTACAAAAATTTCAGAGACTGTCGCTGTTACTATTTGAATGAGCATCTTTTGCCAGGGCTCGGGATAGCGCTCTTGTTCATAAAGCATATTTTTCACTAAACTAAAGCTGGGCAGCTTTAGGAATTCCAAGCCCCGCTGTTCGCGAGTAATTCGACAGCCAGAAACGGCAAGTAATATGTGGTAAGCTTCGTCGGTTAGAACATCGCTGGCAATCTCTTGGCTTGTTCCATCTTCTACTCCAGGAACTTCCCTATAGATGATATGGTTGCAGGCAGGAGAAATTATTTTAGACTCAATATCTAATGTCTTCTCGTTGTAAGCTAGCCAACCACATGACAGAATCTTTTTCTGTATCTCTATTGGGGCTTCTAAAAAATCAGGGTGATCCTTGAACGGTAACAAGTCTATACGAAAGTCATCTTTAGTTTTGTCAAATGTCAACTCTAGATGGCTGTTTTCTTTCGCTTTTTGCTTTGCTTGTGCTACTTGCGAGCGCTCATGCCAATTGCCAGCCATCTTCTGCAGTAGGGAGCGACAGTGGGAGATATCTTTATCCCCGCTAACTGCCCTAGAAGCAGTAGAAGCTTTAATTTTTGTCTGAGCCATTTTTGCATTCATTGCTTAGCCTTCTCCAAATTTTTACCAAAGGACTAATGGTTATTAGTATCATCAACTTTGTTAGGAATCGAAGATAAGAATTCCGTTTCCAATTGCTCCTTCTCAAAAACTAGTTTATCAAAGTACAATTTATAAAATCTGGATATTATTTCGATATTTTTTCTTCATGAACTAACTCTAGTACTTCTTGGTTGCTTGCAATACAGGTATAGGGACGCTGTTGTTTGGTCTCCCTAAAATTGGGTGTATTTGACTGCTACAGACTATAAGTAGACTAGTATTAATAAATTCCTTTTAATTCGTAGTAGTGTTTTGTCCAAAATTAACTCCTTTTAAGGGTTGGATTGCCTTCTTGACCCAATCATTGTTCCAGGTAATAAAGATATCTCTGGGCAATGAAAGTACTGTATGTATGTATTTTGTTGTATTCCGCCACACGTACTTTAAAATCTCACGAACGACCACCAATAAATTTAAGTCACCGTAGTATTGACGTAATCGTTTCTGGGCTAAAACCCCGTTTTATACGACTGCCAGTGCTGACATGAGCGCGAAGAGTATAGAAGTTAGAAAGGTACGCAATCTCAGGTACTGAAAATTGGCTCGCCATCAGTTTAAATCTTCTTGTACAAAAACCTTTTTATTGGTACGAACTAGCGCGTGAGCCGTTTTAAATTGTTGTTGCAAAACTTTTCTACAGTGGATGAGGCGAATAGCAGCCATTTATGTGAATGGTATGAAATGCGCCCCTTCTTTTGTAAATGATTTCTCTTATCAGTTATAGGTAAACAGCTTTGCTTTAAGTTATTGTCGGAAGATTTTTTGTTACTTAAAGCTATTAACTACGCTTTTCATAATATTAAGGGTTGTGCAACAGAGTTTCAATGGACAATTTTTTGCTCTAACTTCTTCCGACGAACGGTGCGGATTTGGAGGGTGGTTTTATCAACCGATGTGTTGCGGGAGTATATTCGCTCCCTGTTAAAGAAACTGAAGGATTGGGAGGGATTGTGAGCGTTTCAGCAGCTAGTTAATTACCCTCCTTTGTAAGAAGCATACTACAGTAGGGTAGGAAATTTATTTTGTAGTAAAAACACCAATCTGGCGGAATTTTTGATACCGCATTTGGCGACGTTGCTGGTTAGTCAGTTGACTTAACTCCTCTAAGTTCTGTAAGAGTATTTGCTTGAGCATTTTCGCTGCTTCAAGAGGATTTGAATGAGCACCACCTTCCGGTTCTGGCACAATTTGGTCTAGAATTCCTAGCTTTTTGAGGTCAGGGGCAGTGATTTTGAGAGCCATTGCTGCTTGGGAAGCCTGACCGGCATCTTTCCAAAGAATAGCAGCGCAGGCTTCGGGTGAAGCAACAGTATAAACAGCGTGTTCAAGCATTAACAGACGATCGCCTACACCGATACCCAAAGCACCTCCAGAACCTCCTTCTCCAATCACGGTGCAAATAATAGGAACATCCAAACGAAACATTTCGCGGAGATTATAGGCGATTGCTTCCCCTTGACCGTTATGCTCTGCAGCTATCCCCGCCCAAGCTCCTGGTGTATCAATAAAAGTTAGGATTGGCATACCGAAGCGATTGGCATGTTCCATCAACCGCATTGCTTTACGGTAGCCGCTAGGAGAAGCCATGCCAAAATTACGAGCAACGTTATCCTTTGTATCCTTACCTTTTTGATGACCTAATATGACTACTGGTTTTCCAGCTAGCCTAGCTACACCTCCAACTAGAGCTAAATCGTCTAAACTCCGGCGGTCTCCATGCAGTTCTATCCATTCATCACTGATTGCTTGAATGTAATCAAGAGTACTAGGACGGCGGAGGTGACGAGCCAATTGCAGTTTTTGGGATGGTGAGAGATGAGTAAAAATCTCTCGATACAGTTGTATAGAACGGGATTTCAACTGACGAGCTTGCTCAAAAATATCAACCCCATTTTTTGTCGCAAGTTCGCAAAGCTGTTCAATCCGCGTTTCTAGTTCGACCAAAGGTTTTTCAAAGTCTAAAAGTGGTGTTTTGCGTTCAGTAGTTGTCATAATTAGTCCTTAATAATTGGCAATTAACAATTTTTCACTAGCTAAAAAAATTCCCCAATTCAGAATGCTGCAAGAACCGAATTAACTTATACTGCTTGTATTCCTCAAATTTAAGGATTTCTTACTAGACTGTTCAGAAGTTGTGCCATTTAACAACAAGGAAATCAAAGGCTACAATCAGTAATGAACCTTTTTGACTGGCTAATATAATTGCTAGCAAACACCAAGCAATTCCATCATCAACAGCTGCTGCCCCCACCGTTAAAGTTCCAAAAAGGGTTTTAGTAAGACCACGTTCGTATGTGATGCGTGCTAGCATGGGAAATGCTGTAATTGTCATAGATGCACCTAAATACAAAGCGGCTGCCCAAGGTGTAACTTCGGTTTGGAAAAAGCCACCATGTTTGTACAATAGAACAGATGCGAGCGCACCTAATGAAAATGGGGTTATAATACCTGCTGCTGATAGCAATCTTGTACTCTTGATCTGATGTGTTAACAGTTCAGTATTAAACTCCAATCCAATCAAAAACATATAAATTACCAACCCAATTTGGCTAATAGCAAACAAAATTGACATTGATGGGTTGGGAATTTTCGTTGTAGCATCAATAAGTATCGCGGTTTTTGGGAACAACCATTGCTGGAATTGATGAATATCTTCAACAGGGTATGAACCTTCAACAAAATAAGGCCTTGGCTTAATATGTTTTAGCTCCAAAGGTTTTTTCAGCAGGGGATTATCGAGAAGATAAATTTGACCAACAGAAAGATAATTAGTTGCACGCCAGTAAGCATTTATTTTGCGGACTTCTTCCGCATTCAAATAACCTTTTTTCAAGGGAGTTTGAACGGAAATTTGAACTTGGGGATTGATGGCAACAACCCTATTTAAATCTTTCAATTTTACCAAGATTTAGTCGGCCAATGATTCTTTCAGTTTTTACTGCTTTTTCAAGACTTACCTATTCATCACCATCTTATGATTGTACTTGTGTATTTCACTCAAAAGAATCTATGAAGGCAGGGATGTTTTAACGTTAATTACCCATCAAATTCGTCTAGCCCCCAACGATGCTTGAGTAACTCTTTATAAGTTGTTTCGCGCATTAACATTTGGCTGTACATTTTCACCAAAAAGTTTTGTGCTTGTTCTAAATTCATTTTCTTAACTTTGGCTTCAAACGAATGAATACTGAATTCTTGTTCGAGACTAAGTTTAATTGGTTGGTTCATTGTTAACTCCAGAAACTAAGAAGTAAGTTGAGCGGGATACTAACTCAAAACAAAACCATTTCCTCCCTGGGCACCAGATGAGGTACGGTCGGCAGGGGTCGGTGCAAAGAAATCAGTTGCCCTAAGGTTTGCTTGAGTTGGGTGCGCTTGACAATGACATCCACAAATCCATGACGCAAGAGATCTTCAGCAGTCTGAAAATCATCGGGTAGCTTTTCTCGCAGTGTTTGCTCTATGACTCGGCGACCGGCAAAACCAATCATTGCCTTTGGTTCTGCTAGGATAATGTCACCCAACATGGCAAAGCTGGCAGTAACGCCTCCTGTAGTTGGATCTGTTAGAACAGGAATGTAGAGTAGACCTGCTTCACGATGCTGTTCTAAAGCACCAGAAATCTTTGCCATCTGCATTAAGCTAAGCATTCCTTCTTGCATTCTGGCACCCCCAGACGCGCAGATGATAACTACAGGGTACCGTCTTTGCGTTGCTCGTTCGATCAGACGAGTGAGTTTTTCTCCCACTACGGAACCCATACTACCACCCATAAATCCGAAATCCATAACACCAAGAGCAACTGGAAAGCCTTGGAGTTGACCGAGACCTGTTTGCACGGCATCTACTAAACCGGTTTTCTTCTGGGTTTGGGTGATGCGATCGCTATAGGGTTTAAGATCGCAAAATTCTAGTGGATCGGTTGGATGTAGTTCTTCATCCAGGGGTACCCACGTGTTAGCATCAATGAGTTGAGCAATGCGCTGATTGCTATTGACTCGTTCATGATGTCCGCATACAGAGCAAACCATATGATTTGCTTGTAGCTCTTTTGTGTAGCTCAAAACTCCACAAACACTGCACTTACTCCATAACCCATTGGCAAGAGCTTTCTCCAAGCACTCTTGACTTAGAGTAATAGGTTCAGATTTCCGTTGATTCGTAAGCCAATCAAACACAGATATCAAACTTTTTGGTTCAGTGTTATGAGCCATTGTGGTTTCTATCCTTGCCCAACTTAATTGTGTACAAATATTTGCTTTGGGGGGGCGACGCGACTTTAGCCGCCCTAGCATGATTTTCAGAAATGTCTTTCAGAAAGAAAGAAAACAGATGCCCTTTATATCGAATTTAAGCAAGTCCAAAACTTTCTTGGAGAATGCACGTACTTACCATTTTTAGCAAAACTGGATTTATGGAAGCTCGTTGATTCACATTCATTGCGGGTAACTGTTCAAGCAACTGAATTATTGCTGCTTGGTTATAGAATGGCACGCGTGACATGGCTGAACTTCGCAGTGTGTCTTGGATTAATTGATTTAATCCTTCATTCTGCTTAAAAGAGGAAGGTGGAACCAGAAGTGGATGTTTTTGGCGATTGTATACTGTCTCAGTAAGGAATGGCTGCGCTGCTTTTCTCAACACATATTTTTCAGTAAGACCTTGAATTTTGAGTGCAACCGGCATATTGCGAACTAATTCAACAACCTTATGATCCAAAAAGGGCATCCGTCCTTCCATAGAATTTGCCATTTCAACACCATCACCTAAAATTCTCAAAAGATAGCTGGGAAAGAGGGTTTTAGCCCATAAGTAAAGTGATTGGTGTAAAGGTTCTCTTCCTTTGAGTTGCCCTTCTACATCTATACGATTGAAGAACATACGATAGACATCTTGATTGGCAAATCGTGAAACAAAGTCTGGCGAATAAAGAGAAAGTGAGCTTAAATGTCCTGCAGCCAAAGCTTGCAACCAAGCAGGAACAAAACCTAATAGTTGTTGAACACTATTTAACGCTGGATTCGGTTTGTTCTCATTTAATAACAAACCACCGCCGTCGGAAATTCGATTTGTTTTCGACTTCAATTCTTCTAACAAACGCTTTACAGTTTCCTCGTCTTGCCCTTGTTGGTTGTGAAGCAACATATCTTGGCGGAAATGAACGTAGCCGGCAAATATTTCGTCTGCGCCTTCACCTGTAAGTACTGCTCTGTAACCTGCATTTCGTGCAGTGCGATTTAAAACATACTTGGCAGTTGTGTTAGCGTTTACACTAAGTGTTTCCCCGTGGATAACTGTATTAGCAAAATTTTCTGCTATGTCAGTTTGAGAAATAGGGATGACCTGGATATTAGCTCCAGTATGTGCTGCCGTTTCACGAGCGATCGCTTCTTCGTTATAACCTTCAAGATCGAGAGAGAGAGTAAACGCTTGAATGGGTTCAGAGCTGTGCTTTGCTGCCATTCCCAATACAGCAGAAGAATCAAGACCACCACTTAAATAACAGCCCACTGGCACATCCGCCTTTAAACGCAGCCTGACAGCTTCATCTAAGGTGTAGCGAAGCTTTTCAATGTAATCCTCAGAGGTACATTCGGTTGAAGCATTATTAATGAGGGGGTAATCAAAGTCCCAGTAAGAATATAATTGGATACCAGAACGGGACGCTATCATATAATGACCGGGTGGCACCTGATACACACCAGCATACAGACTCTGGTCGGGCATTAAGATACCGCAGCTAGATTGCCATAAATATTCGCTATTCCAGCGAGCAGGGACACCTGCAGCAAACAAAGCTTTGACTTCAGAGGCGAGATAAAGGGTATCACCGTAAGTAGTGTAGTACAAAGGTTTAATGCCAAAGCGATCGCGTGCAGCAAATAACACTTCGTTACGTTGATCCCAAATAATAAAGGCAAATTCGCCCCGTAAATGATGCAGACATTGGGTTCCAAACTGGTCATATAGATGGAGGGCAATTTCACTATCAGATTTAGTTTGCAACTGGTATCCCCATCGTTTTAAATCATCCTGTATCCGCTCATAATCATAAAACTCTCCATTAGCCACAATATGCAAGCTCTCATCTACATTCTTTATCGGTTGTTGTCCTGTTGGCAAATCAATCAGACTGAGCCGAGTGTGACCTAAGGCTACTCGTTGGTCGGGAGCAATCCAATATTTCTGCCCGTTTGGTCCTCGATGGTGTAAGCTAGCAAGAGCTTGTTTCATCGTTGCATCTGAAATCTCTTCCTGTTTTGAGAGCAACCCTAGAATTCCACACATAAATTATACCTCTGCGTAAACATAATTAATCCGTTGGTAGACACGTTACATCTAACGTCTACAGGTAACTAAAACTGTCGAAAAATTTTCGTCATCTAACACTAGTGACTTCTTTTGAAAGTAACTTGGTCGGGGTAGATGGTTGAGTCATCCAGGTTTGGAGTTGAGGCAGATACTGATATCCTTTAAACTCTTGACGCATATTCTCTACCTGAGTATTATCAGGCAATCCTTTCCTAATATTGCGTTGATAAATGAACTCAGCTATTGCTCCTTGAACTGACAAAGTCAAGAATCGGAAAAAGTAGCGTAAACGGCTTGGATTTAATAAACCAGCAATACCAAACCCCTTCAACTGGAATAATGCATACCAAATAGCAGCATAGAAGAAGTTGTATTTCATGCCAGTAAAAACATTGCATCGCAGGGGCTCAAATTTGGTATTTTCTAAGAAATTATCAAAATACTTCGGCGTAAAGTATCCAAACGGCAACTGGTCTGCTCTATAACAATCCATTAGCCCAATATTTGCCCCTCGCTTCACCAATTGGTTGCACTGTTGGAATAAATCCATCCAGAAGCCTTCCATATTTTTGTAACTACTTTCTAAAAACCTGGGAATAAACTTCAGGCTTAAGTGCCATTTGCCTAAATACATTGGTACGTGAATGCCGAACCACCACATCCAATCAAGATATATGCGCCAGCTCATGACACTTGCATGACCCAATTGTTGACCGTGGTCGTGGTAGATGTGGTTGATCATGTTCTGATAGTAAAGATTAAAGTCGTTGTAAGCAGATCGCTTCTGCTCGACATCTACCTGATTTGCTTTTTGAGATCGGATAATTTCTGTGACGCTTTCCACTGCAAAGGCGACTAAAGTCGTTTCCGTGTTATAAAAAGCACCAAAAAAACAAGAAGCATCGCCGATGACATACCAATTATCTTCAGAAAACAATTTTTTACTTTTATGAGCAATTTTTGGCTGGTTATGGAATTCGACAATGTTACCACTGTTAATAAGTTGATAAACAAGATTGTGATTAGCCTCTAAAAAGCTAAGGAATTTATCTGGAGTGTTGACCCATTCATTTGGAAACACATCATTATATTGGACAATGCCAATAGAAAGCTCCTTTGATTCCATATCAGTAGGAGTCATCCACAGCCAATGACCGTAACCGAAATAATAATTCGTCGAGTAGTAACAACTCGTCGATGTCTCAGTTGGAGCATATCCATTGTGGAAAATGGTACGATCTACGTTTTTCACTCTCAGCGATGCTACACCGTTATCAAGCCCGCAAAGGTTTTCCGATCCAAACAGAAGATTATCTTTCTTACTTCCAATTAGAAACTGGCGACCTGCAGCATCAACTACATGTCGGCATGTCAGCAGCATCTCCCACTCATCAATTTGGATTGTCACACAGTTAGGTGCATCACCTTTTGTTAATTCTACATCAACGACAGCTGCTTTGTAAAAATCAACTCCCATTGCTTGATTCATTTGCAGCAGATCCTGCTCAAATTTGGGGCGGTTAATTTGAAACGAAGCAATGGAAAGTTGTCGGTTACACCAAATGTGATAGTAATCGTCTAGGGTTTTAGTCTGCGAGGAATTTTTTGGCCAATGAAAGCTGATAGTGGATCTAGGAGTGTGATTTTCAATCAGGTAATCATGAAGCCCTAGTTCTTTGCAAAGAAATAAATCTGCAATTTCGACTGTTGACTCATTAATTGCCTGGTTGGGTTCTATTTGGTCTTCTGGGCGGCAATCAATTAAAGCAACTTTGATGTTAGGAATGTTGAGCATTAAATGACGAGCTTGACACAAACCAGCAAAACTCGCACCCATAATTACGACGTCATATTCCGGTGATTGAGGATCGTACATTGAAACTCCTGTCCTTACATTTCTGTTTTATTTAAGTAACTCGGTGCAAATAATTTTCATTGATTTGTAGTTGCGCTGTGGCGCTTTAGCGCAACTACGAGCAGAATGAGATTTTACATTTCGTTATATGGTGTTGGTTGGTTTTTGGAATGACTGAATTGATGTTTTAGAGCCTATTAATTTGCTCTAGAACTAGATACAAGTACAGAGACTTGGTTTAGAGATCGTGCTTCAGTAAGAGCGTGCAGCATTGAGGTAGGCCACGGGGTAGCTACAGGGGTTCCATCGCTCAAGCGTTTGACCCAAATAACTTCTTGCTGTCCTATATGCAGTTTTTCTACGTTGTTATCTCCTTGTTCTCGGAAAAACTCAAAGTTGAACTTAGCTCCACATTCTGAAACAGATTCCACATAAAGAAGAACGCGAATCTTATCAAAAGGCATCGCCTCTCGCAAGTAGTTTATGTGGCTGTAGAGGCAAATCATTTCGCCATTAGGATTAGAAGCTTGCAAGTACTCAGGAGCAACCGAGTAAAGGAAGAGGTCTAGAATCCGCCCTTGCCAGACGAAGTAATTGCTGTAATAGACGTTACCAACTACGTTCGAGTCTTCAAGTGTTGTTTGGAATACCTCAGATTTTAGTAGTTTACCACAACGGTTAGATTCTTGAGAAGCACTGTAGATAATTCTGCCAGAATTTAATTGAGAAAGACTTGCGGGTAGTGCTGGGAGGGATGGAATGGATGGTTGTTTGAGATCGAGAGTGACTGGTTTTTCGGCACCAAATTGTTGCAAGTATTCTTTAAAATACCACGGAAAAGTACTAGAGGGAGGAATTCCGTCAGTCATTCGGTACACCCAAGTTGCTTTCACCTCAGCGATTGCCAATCGCTCTAAAGATTTATTTGGCAGCACTTTGCAGAATTCCATGTAGGTATCAAAGGAGGAACCGATTACATTACCCAGCCAGCATCGCGCTTGGATTGCATCGTAGGAAGTTGCTTCTCCCACAACTCGAAGGCTAACAACTTTGGTCATTAGGCTCCACTGCCCGTCCAAAAAGTCTGATAGCATCTGCGAGGCAATACTTTTCATAGGTAGTTCGCGGATTTTCCCTATCCAATTGAAGTATTGCGAGAAGTACACGTGGTGGCTGATACTGGCGCTTTCTTTCAGGCTAACTTGAAAATGCTGTTCGAGAACTGGTTGTCCTTGTAGATTGTTTTTGGAATACACTATCCCTTGGCTATTGGGTTGTGTAGTTGTCAAAGCCAACGATCGCTCTAAGAGAACATTTGCTTTTTCTTGCGGCGGCGGAACAACAATGGCAATCATTCTCTCCGGGGGACGGGTCAGTTTGATGGGTACTGTAACGATATAGTAGTCACCATCTGGGGTTGGGGTTTTTAGCAGAACTCCATTTCCAAGTCGTTTTACCACTGAAAATTCTGGGGTAATTCCATTAAAAGCTTTGCAAATAGCTTCTGATGCAGACCAGACACGAGTTGCTGCTTGGTCCTGCGTGTCCCCCGATTGCACGAGTTCATTGACTATTGAAAAGCGAGAGAAGCTCAAAAGTGCTATCCAATCTTCTTCAGATTTATGGGGAATTGCTTCAATATCGCATCCTTGCGAAGCCTCCCCTACTACACACAGGCAGTAGCGATCGCAATGGGATATAGATAAGTCGAGCCCCGCCGTACTAGTTCCTGTAAACCTTGGTTTTCCTGAAGAGAGGGTTTCAATTTCCACAGTGACTTCTTCTTTCTGTGTCAATCCCAATTTTGCTTTCAGGGCACGAATAATAATTGGTTTTTCTTGCTGATGTCGCTGTTCTTTAAGTTTGGTATGTAAGCCGGGGGTATATTCAATAACTACTGCTGGTTTTTGTAGATTGAACTTTTTAAAAGTCTCATCTATGACCTGTAAGAAGTGGCTCCGATCTCGCTCATTAGGACAAGCTAGCTCAACCGCTGTTGGGTTTTCTGGATGTTCTTCTAAAATACGCAATCGATAGCCAGTAATTCTTTCTAAAACACATCCTTGCTCATCAGTAGTTACAACTTCGCTGATGTATTCATTTTCCTCCCGCGTCTGTAGATTGACAGTAACGACTCTTGAGAGGTTATCCAAATTAGGGTTTTGGAACAATTCAATCTTGTCAATTTGAACAGGTAAGCAAATGTGCTTTGGAATAGTTAGCTGTACGGACTGAAGTAAAACATCCCTAAAGTACGGGTCACCCAACAAAATACAGCTGTCCCCATCTTCGCCAAAGCTGTTTTTGATCAGGTCAGCTTCACAGAGGGTGTAAGAACGGAAAACACTGCTCTTTTCATTGAGAGAGAAAATAGAACCCATGCGTTGGAAACGCTGACCTTGGAAGAGTAAGTTTCCGTAGAGATCGGTTTGTGGGTCTATTGTCAGCGGTTGCTCTAATTGTGGTGCTGTTGTTTGTTCTAACTTTAACTCACCTAGTACTAATGTCGCGGCGAAATGATCGGTTGCAAAACCGCTTTGCTCAGTACGGATACCTACTTTTACCCGTTTTTCTCCGTTAGCATCAGCCTCCATAACCTCAGCACGGAGTTCAATTTCTGTTCCCTCAGTGGGATGGACTACTACCGGACGTCTTAGGGAAATATTTTCGAGGCGTACAATAGAAAGTTGTCGATTGCCAGTGACATAAGCAGTAGCTTGTGCCATAGCTTCCAATCCAAAGACTGTGGGGAAGAGGTATGAACCACGCCAAACGTGGTCTTGCACGTAAAGGTCTCGTTCTAAGCTCAGGTGGGTTCTAGCGATCAATTCCACACCCGGTTCTACATAAAGGACTCGCTCGACGAAACGAAGCCCCTGGGATTGTGGCAAAGCGGGAGGAGACCAAGTATCAAGTTCACCTAATTTTGCCGCTATTACCACTTGCTGCACTCCTGGGTCGCACTCAAAGAGCTTGAGGAAGCGAGTGACTCCTTCATGGGTAGAAATAGCACCAATGCCCATGCGCTCTAAGTTTTTCACGCTACCCATGCGAGCCCCCATGCCAACTTCACCCCAAACGCTGTAAGCTAGAGAAAGAACGCTTGTTTCTGGATGCTTGTTTGTAAAACTGTCAAGCAGAATTGCTAAGGATTCGTTAGCAAAGGCATACCATGCGTTTCCTGGCATCCCCGTGACTCCAATAATGGAGCTAAAAGCGATCGCAAGTTTTGGAGGAGTTGAGCTTAAAGCTTGTAGCAGGTTATAAGCGCCTTTAAGTTTCGGCGACACTTCGATAACAGCATCGTCAAGACTCACTTGCTCTACTCGACGTGGTTTATTCAAACCCGCACCATGAATAACTCCTGTAATGGTTCCTAATTCAGCTTTGATTGTCTCAACTAGTTGAAAAACAGCATCGGGATTGGTAATGTCACAAGAGTAATAGCGGCAGGTTAAGTTTTGTTGAGTCAATCGTTCTAAGGTGCGTGATATTTCACTTTCGTTATTAGTGGGAACAGGAGAACTACCAACTAAAGCCATTTTTACACCTGTGGACTGAGCAAGAGCCAAGGCACATTCAGCGGTAATGCCTTTAGCTCCTCCGGTGATTAAAATGACATCATCTTCTGACCAAGAAAGCGATCGCTTTTGGTAATGATTGGGCTGTTGCAGGCGGTGTTGGGGAACAAGGCGTACTAGAGAAGCATTGTAACCAACGGTAACTATAGCTTCGGTACTTGATAGCTCGCTAAGGACTAAGTCTGCAGCACGGGCTGGGTCAATTTCCTGCGCCAGATCTACAACTCGAACTCGTAGGTCTGGTCGCTCAAGATGTAAGCTTCTAGCAAAAGCTGCCCCACAGGATACTTCTGGGCTGATTGCTTGAACTCCACTGCCAAAGTAACCACCACCAAATTGCACATAAGCAACGCAAGTATTAGTATCCCTTTTAGGAGGAGTGGCAATGCTCTTCAAGCGCTCTACCATTGCAGTTAGTGGTAAAGATTGCTGTTCTAACTGGGAACTTGTTTGGGGTAAGAGCGCTAAATAGTGAGAGAAATTGGTTGATAAAAAACTATTATTGCTCTGAATCTGCTGGTAAGTCGTCTTTGCAACTTGCGCTCCATTGGAGAGAAAACGCTCTTCTAAAACAGAAACTATTGAGTTTTCTAAGAAATCTGAAACAATCAAAATTTTGGCTTCAGACCAATTTTCTGCATTCCTTGGAGGAGCTTCTTGAGGTACATACTCAACAGCAAAATTTCTTACCCAGTTTAAGATGTCCTGAGATTTTGCCGTAGAAGCTTTAAAGGGTTTGGTTGAAGTAGGATTCTGAGTTGTCTTTTGTGATTGCGGAGCTTTAACTTGCTCGAGTGCTGTTATTATCTCACTCAAGGTCGCGTTTGCCAACTTAGACGGGTCTAACTGACCTCCTATACCAAATTGCCTAGCCGCATTAGCTACCAATTCAGATGCTTTGATAGAATCCAGATTCAAGTCATCAAGCAGACGGAGATTCAACGATAGGGTTTCTCTGGAAAATCCTGTTTGTTCTTCAACAAGCTTGAATAGCAACTCGGGTAAGTTAATTGATTCTTGTGGAGACGTTAACCCTTGGGGAGAAACTACCGAAAGACTTTGAGTTGGTACCAATGTTGGTTGTGTCTCTTTCTCTACAAGAATACTAGACTCAATGACCGTAGCTATTTCCTTTAATGTAGCGTTATTCAAAGTAGAGGGATCGATTTTACCTGCTACATTACATTTTTTGGCAACAGTAGCAATCAGTTCGCTAGCTTTAATGGAATCTAAATTTAGATCGTCGAGCAACCGCGCTTCCGGAACAATGCTTTCTTTCGGATACCCAGTTTGCTGAATCACTAAATCTACTAAAATCGCATAAATATCTGGGGTTGTCTGGGCAAGACTGGATGTCTGAATAACGCGAGTGTTAGCAGTTTCACCCACCTCAGTTTGACGATTGCTTTGATTAGTAATTGTACCGTTATGGGGAGCTATGCTTTCATTCCTAGCATTACCAGTTTTGGGGATAACTGTGCTATCAGCGACTTTAGCTTTACTACTGCTCTTGTTAACAACTGTAGTAGTAAAGTCCTTTTTACGTTTGTTCTTGCTGTTGTCTTGATAGATAGTTGTGCCAGAGAAATTAGTAAGATGGGATAAGCTTTGGAAGTCGGCTCGAATTACTTTTGCTAAAAACGGACCCCGTTGAGAGAAGTAATCCGACATAAACTTAATGATTTCTTCTCTCGGTAAAGAGTTTGAGAATTTGTTGGAATTAGTCACGGCTTTTGCGATGCTCCATTTTACTTAGCTGTCAGAAGGTAAAAGTGGTAAACTTTCTAAATCTGCTTGAATTAACTGAGCCAAAAATGAACTGCGCTGGACAAAGTAATTAGTTAGCCTAATTTCTAATTCTTCGTCTGTATGTTGGGGAAGCTGAGAGTTCAATAGCGCTTCTGATTTCTGCTGCTCAACAATGCTTGTCTGTTGAGTTTCAAGCAAATTCTTAGAAACAACAAAGTTAGAAACCTCTTCTGCTGCAGGTATTTGCAAAGGTCTTTCACAGGGATTCTCAATGAAAATACGTTGTGAGGCTGGGATAAAAGGACGTACAAGGCGATTCTCGTACAGTGCTTTCCAATTAACTTCGCCTCCATTTACACAGAAGCTGGCCAAGAAAGTGTTTAAATCTCTATCGCGCCCTGGTTTTGATTCTAAAGGATAACACTGAACTCCATCCTGCCCGACGATAGTGTTGACCAACCCAGAAAGTACTTTGCCAGGACCTACTTCAACTATCAAATCGCATTTTGATGAGATCTCTTTCACTAGTGAGATAAAATCCACTTTTGAAATAATTTGGTTAGCAAAATGTTCCCGCAAATTTAACCCAGACTGAATTAATTGCCCGTTGACACTGGAAAATAGATGTGTAGATGTTGCAGTAAAAGTTTCTGGTATGAGATTTCTTGTGCGTAAATCCTCGGCTGCCTTTGATACCATTTGAGAGTGAAAGGCGTTAGCTACAGGAAGCAGACGAGTCTGGATATTCTGAGCCGCAGCAAGTTTAACAACCGCTTCTACAGCAGAGCGCTGACCGGAAACCACAGTCTGTGTTGGGCTGTTAATATTGGCAACCACCACATAATTATCCACTTGTTGCACAAGTTTTTCAGCCACGTCTTGGGAACAATTTAAACTTGCCATTGTTCCCGCGTCTTCTGCAGATGCAGACATCACTTGCCCTCTAATTGCAGCTACATAAAGTAACGTTCTTTCATCAAATGCTCCTGCTCCTTGAAAGGCAGCCAGTTCTCCGAGACTGTGCCCTGCTACGACCTCTGGCTTGATTCCAAGATTCTCAAGATACCGTTTCCACAATAAAGAAGCAAGACAAATAGCTGGTTGAGCTATTTCAGTAACAGCTAGTTGGTTTGACCATTCTTGTACCTGCTCCTCATTGGCTGCGCGATCTGACAAACGATAAATAAATTTGCTAACTGGTTCAACTCCTAACTCACGCAACCAGTTATCAGCTTGGGTTACAAGTTCGCGTGCCCAGGAATAACGCTCTACAAGGACGCGAGACATATTTACTTTCTGAGATCCTTGACCTGGAAACAGAAAAGCGACTCGGTTGCGCTTGACTTTATTCGAGATCCAGATTTCTTTCTGGGGAGAAACGATGATTTCCCCTTCGGCTATATTTGTCTCATTAAGTATTTGCTCAAGTTGTGTGAGATGATTTAGTAGCTCTTTTGGCGTACCAGCAATGATAGCAGCTCGAACTGGTAGTTGAGGCTGCATTTCACTGGCAAGTTGTGCAGCTAAATCAAGAAGCTCAGCCACACTGATTCCTTGTGCTAATTCCTTAATAACTTGAGCCCGTTCAAGTAAGGCTGGAATCGATACTGCACTTAGAACAAATAGTTCTGTTTCTTGGTTGGAAACCAATAACGCTCGCGCTTCGATAGACGGTTTAAGATGAGATGCAGGAGCATCCTTAGACTCAATAGTGACGTGGCAGTTAATACCCCCAAATCCCATACCAGAAATACCTGCACGCAGTGTGTCTGTCTGGCTGCGAACTTCTCCCTGAAGGATAGGATAGAGACATTGAGCAGTTTTCTCAAACAAAGGATTAGGTTCTTGGCAACCTGCAGTTGGAGGTAAAATTCGCTGATTGACACCCATTACCGCCTTGATGAAACCGCCAACGCCCGATGCTGCTTTGGTATGTCCGACTAAGGATTTAAAAGAAGTCACACCAACAGAGCGAGGCTTTACTGAATTGCCAGCAGTCATTGCTAATGCGATCGCTTCTAGTTCCGCACGATCGCCTACGGGGGTACCCGTACCATGTCCTTCAACAAAATCAATAGTATGCAGATCGTAACCTGCTTGGTCATAAGCACGCCGCAATGCTTTAGCCTGACCTGTCTTAGAAGGCGCTGTAATTCCCCCTTTCCCGTCAGAAGAAATTGCCCAACTATTTAGCACCGCGTATATGTAGTTCCCATCTGCAAGCGCATCTTCCAAACGTTTTAGGACAACAAAACCACAACCTTCTCCCGGAATAAAGCCATTAGCGCGGCGATCGTAGACATTCATGTCTTGGCTGGCAAGGGCACCTGCTTTAGCAAATCCAATCAGTT
Organism: Scytonema sp. NUACC21; assembly: GCF_054684315.1. NCBI lineage: Bacteria > Bacillati > Cyanobacteriota > Cyanophyceae > Nostocales > Scytonemataceae > Scytonema > Scytonema sp. NUACC21. The sequence continues at coordinate 78,914 of NZ_BAAFZH010000105.1, forward strand.
CAAAAGTGTCGAGGCTGACATCTACACCTCCAGCCAGCGCTAAATCAAAGTCGCCATCAACTAAAGCTTTAGCAGCAGTAGCTATTGCAATCAATGAAGAAGCACAGGCTCCATCTACTGTATATCCACCCCCATCAAAGTTAAAAAAATTACAAACCCGACCGGCAATAGTATTAGAAAGACCAGCAGCTAGTGCATCTTCAGTAACTTGTGGAAACACAGACTTATAAATTGGTTCCAAAGTCTCTATTAATTCTTCTACTATCGGTTGCGGCAAACCCTTGACTTTTGCAGCCGCTTGCAGAGTTTTCTGGACGTAAGGCCAACGCAACCGCATTGCACTAGCTCGTGATTGCTCTCCTGTCAAGGTATTTCCTAAAATAACTCCTGTGCGTTCCGTTGGAACACTATTACGTGTATATCCAGCATCTTCTAAAGCTTTATTAGCTACCTCTAATGCCAACCAATGGACAATGTCAGTACACTCGTAAGTTTTTTTAGGAATTCGTTTATTCATCCAATCAAATTCAAAGCCATCAATCACACCAGCACGGTTACCATAGGTTTTATCTGGTGCTGCCGGATCTGAATCATAATATTCAGAAAGTGGTAATCTTTTATCTGGTAGCTGCCTAAACTGACGCCGCTTTGCCAATATGTTCTCCCACAATTGTTTTAAATCACTAGCGCCAGCATAGTGACAACCCATACCAATAACTGCAATCCTTGCAGTTGAATTTTTGTTTTCTGCTAAATTTTTCACATTCATTTCTTGATTTTCTCCAAGCTTTTACTAAAGTTTCTAGTAGCAAAAACTTTGTTAGGGATTAACAGAGATATTTTACTCTCAGTTATTTTTGATAATATTGATTGTAAAGGAGTACTTAGGAAGAAGATATGGATATTATTTAGACAATTTTTTTCAAAACTAGGTAACCTAAACATTAAAGTAGCCTTGGAAAACAAGACTACTCCTGTACGGCTAAAAAACTTTTAGGGGTTCCCGAATTTTTCATTCCCCACAAAGGACTTCGGTCAAGCTTTTACCAACATTTTATTACTTTGGCAGTATTTCTCCCGAAGCTTGTCTTTTTGCACCTTACCACTCGGTGTTCTTGGTAAAGATTCGGCAAACTCAACACTTTTAGGTATTTTGAAATCAGCAAGTTTACCTCGTGTAAAATCGATTGCATCTCGCGCTGTTAGACTCATCCCTGGTTTTGGAACGATAACAGCTTTAACGGCTTCTCCCCAACGAGGATCTGGAACACCAATGACTGCTACCTCAGCAACGGCTGGATGTTCGTATAAAATATTCTCAATCTCAGCAGGATAAACATTCTCACCTGCATAGCAAACCATATCTTTAACGCGATCGCAGAGGTAAAGATAACCTTCTTCATCAAGATAACCTGCATCCCCAGTATGAACCCAGCCATCAATTAATGTCTTTGCTGTGGTCTCAGGTAATTTCCAATAACCAATCATATTTGTTAATGATTTGATGCAAATTTCACCCACTTGACCAGAAGGTAAGGTCTCACCCTCATGATTCACAATTGCCAGTGATACACCGGGGAAAGGTTTGCCTGCGGATTTCAATTTGTGTAAACTTGCACAATTATGGTCATCCGCAGATAAAGTTACAGCTATAGCCCCAGTTTCAGTTAAGCCATAAACTTGCACAAAGTTACAGGAAAATGTATCCCTTGCTTCTTTCAATAATGATTGAGAAATCGGTGCTCCTCCATAAACAATATATTGAAGTGATGAAAAATCCGTTTGGTCACATCCAGGTTCAGCTAGTAGAATCTGCATCATTGCAGGTACCATAGAAACTTTTGTGATTTTGTACTTTTCAATGGTTTCAAGAACATCAGATGCAATAAAACTTGCCAGTAAAATATTTTCCGCACCAAATATCAAACCATAGATACCCCACCACAATCCACCTACATGGAATAAAGGTAAAGTCAACAGACTTCTATCACGTTCGTTCCAATTTATCCAAGTTTCCCCTTGCTTGGCTATTTCTTTGAAAATAGCAAAGAAACTTTTATGTGCCAGTTGAACACCCTTAGGTTTTCCAGTAGTTCCGCTGGTATATATTTGTACAGCGACATCATTTGATTCAACGGGAATGTTAGGGTCAACATCATTATAATGCTGACACAGATTGTCATAATTCAACCACTCTTGTTCATTTTTTTCTAAAGCAATAATGCATTTAATACCATCTAGCTGGTTTTCAATTGATTTGACCAATTTGTAAAATTCAGGTCCAACAAAAAGAACTTCAACATTAGCATCTGTCAGAATATGGCACACTTCCGGAGCAGCTAAACGCCAGTTAATAGGCACCATAACAGCATTGATTTTAGAGCAGGCGAACAGTATTTCAAAGCTCTTAAGTGAATCTTTCGCCAATAGTGCAACTCTCGACTGAGCCTTAATTCCTTGTGCTAAAAGTGCATTAGCTACACAATTACTTTGCGTATGTAGTTGTGAATATGTGAGCGTCTTATCTCTAAATCTCAGTGCTTTGACATCTGAAAATCGACGTGCCTGTACTCGCGCAAGTTCTGCCAGTGTTATAATTTTATCAAAGTATGTCATTGGTGTTCCTTAACAAATTGTACAAATTTCAAACCTAAGTGCAAAAGCGATCGCGCTCGTTCCATAGGGGTAAAATCTATGAAAAACGTACTTAGTTTGAGGTGAAAAAACGTTGCTCTGGGTTAACAGCAATACCTTCCAATAAAGCTTGATAACGCTTTAGTAGTTGCTTAATTGTGGTAGCATCAAACAAGTCAGTGCTGTATCTAACCTCTAACAGTAATTCACGGTCTAACTCAATGAGATTGAAGAAAATGTCGTCTTCTCCGTAAAAAACGGGAGACGGGACGAACTCGATCTCCAAACCAAACATCTGTGGTAAGGACATAGGTTTATCTAGATTAAATGTGACCCCTATGGGAGGACATTTAGGGTCTCTGTGTATCTGAAGTCGGTTTAGCAACTCGGCGTAGGGGTAATCCTGGTTTGCATAAGCATCCAGCAAAATATGCTTCATCTTGTTTAAATAGCTTGCAAACGTAGGACATTCAGCTAAAGAACTACGTATTGGTAGTATGTTGACACAGTAACCAACTGTCTTTGCACTATCTTTAAGGGGTCTGTTGGCTATTCTAGTAGCCACCACAATATCATCCTGATTTGTCCATTGATGCATTAAAGCCATATAAGCTGCAACCAGCGTCATAAACAGCGTGCAGTCTTTTTGCCTGCTCAATGTTCTCAGCCTGTCATAAAGCTCTGCTTCCAACTTTAGACTCTCTGCAGCTGCTTTATAAGTTTTTACTAATGGACGCGGGCGATCGCAAGGTAATTCCAATGCAGGAATGGAGTCGGCAAATTGACTTAGCCAATAAGCCTCATGTTTCGCCGTGTCTGCGCTGTGACTTTGTTGCGCTTGCCATTGTATATATTCTCGGAATTGCAGTGGCAAATTCTCCTGGTGAGCAATGCCCTGACACTCACTTGAGTAAAATGCACTAATTTCTTGTATTAAGACAGCAAATGACCAACCATCAGTAATCATGTGGCTGGCAGCAAACACGAGCAGATGATGTTGTTCCTCTAACTTCAGCAATTTCACACGTAATAATGGTTCAGTTGTTAAATCAAAACCTTGTCGGTACTCCTTTTCTAACTGCTGAGCTACTTTTGTTTCACGCATAGCAGCATCTATTGTTGAAAAGTCAATGACAGGAACCTCTATGGTCAGATTTGGTAGAACGTACTGAACATCCCCCTGGCTGCTGATGTTTGTTCGTAGTGCTTCATGACGATCCACAACTGTCTGAATAGCCTTACGGATAGCGCCTACATCCAACACACCTCGTAGTCGCAGAATGATGATATTATCGTACATAATGGATGCTTCATGTCCCAACTGAGCTAAATCCCAAAGGTACTTTTGCTCTCCAGTAAGGGGGGCTGTCTTTACACTACCTGACTGGTTATTTTTCTTTAATGAACTAGACTGCTTTTCGCTCAAAAAACCTCCAGAGCGAAGTTCTTTTACACTATCTTTAACCGCTCGAATCACATAATTAATGTCATCATCTGTGTGTGCTGTAGATAGAAAACAGTTGCGCCCTTCCCAAATATATACACCCTTGTCAATCAAATGGTAAAATAGCAAATCTAAATTGCCTGAAAAAGCAAAGCGAAACAGCGACCCACAATGTACGATTCGGATTGGCACATCCTCCTCTTCAAAGAAAGTATTTAGTGTTTCTGCTAAGTATGCTGTCTTCTGATTCAACCGCTGTTGTAGGGCGCAACCTTCTTTCTTAAGGTGTTGAAGTACAGCTCTGGCTGCGACCATTCCAAAATGATTTTTATTGAAAGTTCCGGCAAAAAACGTCTTTTCTGCCTGAGGATAGGAAATATCACCGTAGTTCCACAGACCACCATCAATTCCATTCATGTAGGTTGCTTTACCGGCTACAACCCCAATCGGCAGACCGCCGCCAATTATCTTGCCATAAGTCGCAAGGTCTGCTTCGATTCCAAACCACGCTTGTGCTCCTCCAGAGTGAATGCGGAAACCTAAGAGGACTTCATCAAAGATAAGTGCTATTCCAGCTGCTGTTGTTAATTGCCTCAACTGCTGCAAAAACTCTTTGGGTTGCAAATCGGGTCGGCGACTCTGTACGGGCTCAACTAACACGGCAGCTAACTCATGAGCATGGGCGTGTAAAATTTCGAGGGATTCAGGATTCCCGTAATTCAGTACCAAAACATCTTCAACTGCTGACTGAGGTATTCCTGTAGCCATCGGCACAGCGCAGTTCTGATTGTTCGACATGGAGGCTAAAACTCCATCAACATGACCGTGGTAAGAATTAGCAAATAGAGCAATTTTGGTACGACCTGTTGCTGTACGTGCTAGACGCAGGGCGGTCATTACTGCTTCTGTACCTGAGTTGCAAAAGGATACTCGTTCCATACCTGTCAGTTCACAGAGTAACTCGGCTACCTCTGCCACTGCATTGGACTGGGGACCAATGGAAATACCTTGTTTAATTTGTTCTTCTAGTACTTGATTGAGAAACGATGGCGCATGACCAAAAAGATGCACCCCAAACCCCATTGTGATATCTACATATTCATTGCCGTCTAAGTCCCAAATTTTGGAGCCTGAGGCTCGCTGTCCAACAATTGGGTAAAGCATTTCCTTTATAGAAAGACGGAAGCCTGCACAAGCTCTACTGTCAGCAAGAATTGGGTGAGAATTTTGTTTTTGTTGCTTAGATTTTTGAGTGCGTTTGGTATAACGTGCAATCAATGCCTCTAGATGCTTTTGCTGGCGGGAATTTAAAACTCCTTTCGTTTCTATAGATTGGTTTGAAATGACAGGATTGGCAACAATAGCTTTATTTAATTCCTGGGAAGATACAAAGGTAGGATGGTTAGTAGGTGGTATTGAATGGTAATTTTGCAAAGTCTCTAATTGTTGAGATGTTAATTGCTTGAACATCTCTAACTGCTGTGCCATGATTCGTTCTAAGGTAGTTTCAGGTACTCCCATCCTCTTCTGCGTATCTTGTGTCTTCTGAATACTTGCAGATGTAGGTTTAGCAAGCTCGACTGGTGGTAGGGATGGCACATTTAGTTCGGATTTGTTGCTGAGAAATGGTTTGGTTTCTGGGGTTGAATTTTGAGCAATATATAGAGCTAAAGCATTAATTGTTGTCAGATCTTTAAACAGTTGATGAACTGCTATTTTAATTCCAAAAGTATTTTCAATAGCTTGGACAGCCTCTAGGAGAATAATCGAATCTGCTCCCATTTCTAGAAATGGAGCTTGAACGTCTATTTGCTCTGAATCTGTTTGCAGTAATCGAGCAACAATAATACGCAGTTCTGCCCGTATTTTATCCTCTTTGATAATTTCTGGTTTTGTGTTTACCTGTAAGTGAGAAAGTGGAGTATCTAATGTCTTGAAATTCATAACTTCTACATCTCTTTGTTTATCAGACTTTAGCCAATAGCATTTGCCCTCGAACGGGTAAGTAGGTAAAAGTATGCGGCGATGCTGGTAGTCCGGGTGAACCCCCTTCCAATTCACGTCCACACCTTGAGTTTCCAGTATGCTTAAACTGTTTAGCAACATCCACCAGTCATCTTGCCTTCGCTGTAAAGAAGACAGCCAAAAACCCGTTTCTTTTAGCAAGCACTTCTTACCCATCTCCAACAGAATATTGCTAGGACCAAGTTCTAGAAATATTTCATAACCCAGTTGGTTAAGCGTGTTCATACCTTGGGCAAATTGCACGGATTCTCGAAGTTGGTGAACCCAATAATTGCAATTTAAAGATTCTCCGGGTTTTAACATTTTCCCAGTTAAATTTGAAACCAGGGCAATACGTGGGGCTTTGAACTGCACCTGATTTGCTAAACGCTCAAATTCTGAAAGAATTGGTTCCATGAGCGGCGAATGGAAGGCGTGAGAAACCTTCAAAGCCCGTGTAGCAATTCCTTGTGACTGAAACTCCTTCAACGCAGACCGCACAGCCATTCGCTCTCCTGAAATTACGGTGTTTTCAGGTCCATTAACAGCTGCGATCGCCAATTGCGAGCCATACTGAGTAAGAACATTATTCACCTGTTCTTTACCTGCAAACACCACTGCCATCTCACCAAGCTGTGGTAAAGATTGCATCAACTGACCACGGAGGGCGATAAGTTTAAGCCCGTCTTCTAAACTGAATACCCCCGCCACGCATGCTGCAGCATACTCTCCCGCACTATGACCCATAACTGCGGATGGTTCAATACCCCAAGATTTCCATAACTGAGCCAGGGCATATTCCAGAGCAAACAAAGCTGGTTGGGCATAGACGGTTTCGTTGAGGAGAACATTTTCTCCAGTCTCTGGGTACATGACCTTGAGCAAGGGCTTTTCTAAATAAGGAAGCAGAATTTCATTGCAGTCCTCAAGAACTTTCCGGAAAGTTGATTGGGTTTCGTAGAGCTGACGCCCCATACCAGCGTATTGAGAACCTTGACCAGTAAAGAGAAAGGCTATCTTAGGCTGACTTGTACCTCGTACCTGCGCCTTCCTAACTCCTGTTACTTCCCGCCCAATCTTGAAAGCAGTTAGTTTTTCACGCATTTCTGCTGATGATGAAGCCAGCACGCTTAATCGATGGTTAAAGTGTACTCTACTTGTATTAGCAGTAGAGCATACGTCTTCCAAATCTAAAGCTGGATTTGCAGCTAAGCAATTTTCATAACGCTCGGTTAAACGCTTTAACGCTTCTTCCGTTTTCGCTGAGAGCGTCAGCAGATGTGGTGAATGTTTGACCGTCTTTTGTAGTGGTTGTTGAATAGGTGCTTCTTCGACCACTACATGAGCATTAGTTCCACTGAATCCAAAGGAACTAACTCCGGCAATACGTCGATTATTTCTCGAATTCCAAAATACTCGTTGTGTTGGAATATGAATAGATAATTCATCCCAAGCAATATGAGGGTTGGGTTGTTCCATATGCAGTAACGGTGGAATTTCTTTATGCTGTAACTGCAAAACTAACTTAATTAAACTACCAATACCGGCAGCCGCTTCCATGTGTCCCACATTGGACTTGAATGACCCAACAATTAAAGGTTCATTTTGACTGTGTGTATCACCAAAAACAGCATCTAAAGCGCCTATTTCAATTGGATCGCCTAAAGGAGTCCCCGTACCATGAGCTTCTATATAAGCGATGTCTGTAGGAGTAACGTGAGCGTTTTGAAGAGCTTGTCGAATTACAGCCTGTTGGCTCAGTCCATTGGGTACAGTTAGACCACCACTAGCACCGTCACTATTAATTGCAGAACCTCGAATTTGCGCCATAATGTTGTCATTGTCTGCAATTGCATCGTTCAAGCGCTTGAGCACAACAACCCCCACACCTTCACTCCGCCCATAACCATTAGCAGTATCTGCAAAAGGCTTACATCGCCCATCAGGGGATAGCATCCGTGCTTTAGAGCAAACAATATTACTAATCGGTGACAGTATGAGATTGACTCCACCGACCAGCGCCAAATCGCACTCGCCCCGCCGCAAACTCTCAACGGCATTGTGTACTGCAACCAAAGAAGATGAACACGCTGTATCGATACTTAACGAAGGTCCTGTTAAATCTAAGATATAAGATAGCCGACCCGCAGCCGAACTGTGTGAAGTGCCAGTGCCTATGTACCCGGAAATATCTTGTTTAGGTAAAAGCTCGTTGATTGCAAGGAGATAATCTTGGCTATTAATACCAATAAAAACCCCTGTTTTAGAGCCTTTGATTGAATCTGCAGAGATATTGGCATTTTCTAACGCCTCCCAAGCAACTTCCAAAAGCAAGCGTTGTTGTGGATCGAGAAAAACGGCTTCGCGGGGTGATATGTTAAAAAACTGTGCGTCGAAAGAGTCTATACCCGATAAGAATCCCCCACGACAGGTAATCATTTTACCTGCCTTATTCTCATCAGGGTCGTAATATTCCTTGACATTCCAGCGTTCAGGAGGAATTTCAGTCGTTGCATCACAACCGTTTATTAATAAATCCCAAAGAGTTGCAGGATTATTGACATTGCCTGGGAAACGACAACCCATACCAATGATAGCAATGGGTTCGCTCTTCTTTTGCTCAAGCAAGGCTAATTTTTTCTGAGTGTTTTTTAGTAAAAGAAGAGAGTTAGCCATTAACTCTTTATAATTTGCGTCTTCAACAGAAGAAGTCATAATCTTTCCTCTAGGGACAAATCTTTTAATTCTTTATCTAGCATCTCTGCAATTTCATTTGCTGACAATTTTAATAACTGTTCTTTAGCAAAATTTACTTCCTCTTTATTACTTTTATCGTCCTCATCTTGTTGACTGTCTTCGTTCTCAAAATGACTGTTTAACTGCAGAACTTCATTGAACAAATAGTCAACCAATACATTTAACCTGGGATAGTCAAATAACAAAGTACTGCGTAATTTACAACCTAAAGAAGTTTCTAACGAAATTTTAAAATCAACAGCTTTTAATGAATCATTTACCAATTCTATCAAACTCTGCTGAGAATCTAAATCTGTTAGCGATGGAAGATTTAAAGTTTCTGCTAACTGTTCCTGTACATGAATTAAAAGAATCTGCTTTTGCTGAGCTAGAGAAGATTCTAAAAGTAATTTTTCTTGAAATTGTGTATTCATAGTTGTAGTGTTACTATTTTTAAGCCTATCAATCAGAGCAAACAATGACTTTTCAAACCATGTACGCAAAAGAGTGGGGGCGGGTAGTACCCACCCTACCCTTATTAACAAGGTACAAGATGTGAGAAAACTAAAAATCAACTATGTATCCTAGGCAGATACTAATTGGAGAGGCTCGGTAGCTTTCTTTCCATAATTATTCAATATTGCTACGGTAGCATCACCTTCAGCCCAACCACCATTGTTATCGTAAAAGGCGCATTCGGTCTTAAGCATAATCAACTTGTCACGAACGGAGTACTTGTAGATTGAAAAAGTTCCCTGAAAAAGACTGGAATTTATTGGTTTTTTGAAGGTACTGGAAAATTTAACAATTAGAAAGTCTGGAAGCTGGCGTTCTTTATAGGTTGCTATATTCCAGCTTTCCATTCCTTTCAACAATTTATTTTCCAGTAAATGAGCAACCATTGTATACCCTAATTGGTTGTAACAAATATTGTATTCAACCGCATTAAAGTGTCCGGTATCTGCTATATAACAAGATTCTGGAATAGAAAAATAACCTTTTGTAAACCATAAACCTTGATGGTTTCTTTCGGAAATACTAACCAATTTCTTTGGTTCGAGATATTGAAACTTTGCTTTTTTCAAATATTTGCAATCATCCTTATACGGTAGGAGAATACTATTTAACAAATCAATATCTACATCATCTTCTTTAATGAATCGTTGGTTTATATCCATGATTTTTCTCCTTGAAATACATTACTAATTCAATCAAAAAAGTGAATGACTCACTAAAAAATTACAGACTTTAGTTGCCAAGAGTTTATTATTATCAACTTTGGCAAGGTGATTATCTACAGCTTTACAGCTACTTTATTGGCATTGTCATTAAATGAATTAGAAACATAGAATGGCAAGCCGTCATAAATACCAATACGGTAGCTTTCACTTTTCTCACCTTTTGGAACTGTAGATGCTTTATGAATTAGTGTTCTGTTATCCCATAAAAGAATGTCGCCTTCTTGCCATGTATGTGTATGGATATGTTCGGGACGTTCTATAAATGAAAACAAGGCTTGCAGAATTTCTTGATTCTCTTCATGTTTTAAACCTACGATGCCTGTAGTAAATCCCTGGCTCATGTACAAAATTTTTTCTTGAGTAACCGGATGTGTGATGACAGCTGGATGCTTAACAGCCGGTGTTTTTTCTTCCCATTCTTTCAAAATATCTATGAGTGCCCGGTCAATATCACACTCTTGCACTTTGTATTACACAGCTAAGATTATGACCCTAGAACTGACTGATTGGGATAAGGATTTACCATCAGAAAGAAATGAAGAATATCAAGCCTTAGTCCGCACACTGAATTTTACAGAAGGATTTGATTTATTATTTGTCCGTTGCTCTCCGGCTGAGGGAACACAGTTAATTACTAAAGTAAAAGAAAATATTACCAATAAAAATATCGAAGTTATACGGCTGGAGCAAGCTGTCACTAATTTATATGAAATAGTTGATAATTTAGAAAATAAAGAAAAAATAAATATTTTATTTGTCACAGGATTAGAGCATTCTTTTTATAAATATGAAGAATGTAAAAAATTAATGGGGTGGAATAGTAGAGATATTTATTCATATAGTTGGAAGGGTGTACCACCTGTTTTAATTAACCTCAACCAACAGCGAGAACGATTTAAGGATAAATTTAATATCTGTTTTGTGTTCTTGCTACCGTTATTTGCAATTAAATATTTTATTCAACGTGCTCCAGATTTTTTTGACTGGCGTTCTGGATTATTTGAATTTCCTATAGATTCAGAAACTTTAGAAAAAGAATCATTACGTATTATCAAGGATGCAGATTATGAAAAATATCTCAGCTTAACAAGAGAAGAAAGAACTCAAGAAATAATAGCAATTCAAGAATTAATAGCAGAAAATCGCCAAACACCTGCTCGTCAATATGATTTACTAACTAACCTGGGAAAATTACAGTCCGCCGGAAAAGAATACCAAGATTATAGAGAAGCGATCGCTTCCTATAACAAAGCAGCAGAAATTAAACCTAATGACTACCAAGCTTGGTACAACTTGGGGTATGCCCTAGGGGAAATAGGGCACTATGAAGAAGCGATTTCCTCCTATGATAGAGCGCTGGAAATTAAACCTGATGACCACCTAACTTGGTACCATCGTGGGGTTGCACTAGCTTATTTAGGACGCTATGAAGAAGCGATTTCCTCCTATGACAAAGCCATAGAGCTTGAGCCCAATAATGAATGGGTTTGGGGTCAGCTTGGCGATATGCTAAGTAAACTGCAACGTTATGAAGAAGCGTTAGCATCTTATGACAAAGCGCTTGAACTTAACCCCAATGATGATTTGGCTTGGACTGACCGTGGTCTTGTGCTGGAGCAACTGCAACATGACGACGAAGCATTAGCATCTCTTGACAAAGCGATTGAACTTGACTCCAGTAATAAGTGGGCTTGGGCTTTCCGTAGTCAATTGTTGACAAAACTGCAACGCGACGACGAAGCTTTGTTATCTCTTGACAAAGTGATTGAACTTGACCCCAGTTTTGATTGGGCTTGGGGTAAGCGTGGTGACGTGCTAGGCAAACTGCAAAACTATGAAGAAGCATTAGTATCTTATGACAAAGCCATAGAGCTTAATCCCAAAGATCAATGGGCTTGGAGTGAGCGTGGCGACGTGCTAGGCAAATTGCAACGCTATGAAGAAGCATTAGCGTCTTACGATAAAGCCATAGAGCTTAACCCCAATCAGCAATGGGCTTGGGCTAACCGAGGTTGGTTGTTGAAAGCACTGCAACGTTACGATGAAGCTTTGTTATCTCTTGACAAAGTGATTGAACTTGACCCTAGATTTTATTGGGCTTGGGGTGAGCGTGGCGATGCGCTGGACAAACTGCAACGCTATGAAGAAGCATTAGCGTCTTACGACAAAGCCATAGAGCTTAACCCCAACGATCAATGGGCTTGGGCTAACCGAGGTTGGTCCTTGAAAGCACTGCAACGCTACGACGAAGCTTTGTTATCTGTTGACAAAGCGATTGAACTCGATTCCAGTTATGGCTGGGCTTGGAGTTTGCATGGCTGGTTAATGGATATACTTGGGTACCATGAGGAAGCGTGCGTGCTAGCGCATAGACGCCAAGGTGTAAGATAAGTAATTCTGTACTGGGAAGGGAGTAATTATCGTAATCTAATTTTTCAGCAAGGTTTGTTGATATAGCTAATTTGTTGCAAGATTGCTCCAGATACAATCGCACCTATTGCTACACCAAGGACTCAGATGGTTTTGTTTGGCTACGATAAGATTGCGACATCAAATTTTCCAAAAGGCTGAACCATGAATTACGGAGATTGAATATGGTAGCAATAACAGCACCCGCAGAAACTAGAACCGTACTTGAAAACATCAGTTGGCAAACCTTCAAAACTATGCTAGCTGAAATGAGTAACCAACGCAACACTAGACTCGCTTACGACAATGGAATCTTAGAAATCATGTCTCCGCTCATGGCACATGAAAACTCCAATCGCTTAATTGAAGGTTTTATTGGGGTGTTGTGTGAGGAACTGGCGTTGGAAATTAAACGTACTGGTTCGCTGACTTTAACACGCGATGACTTGGAACGAGGTAGTGAGCCAGATAGTAGCTACTACATTCAGAATGAGTCTTTGATTCGAGACAAAGAAAATATAGATTTAGCAACCGATCCACCACCAGATTTAGTACTAGAAGTCGAATATTCCAGACCAAAAGTAGATAAGCTAAAACTTTATGCCGCAATGGGTATACCTGAATTTTGGAGATACGACGGAAACGTACTTCGATTCTACGTACTTAGCTCCGGAGACTACTCAGAAGTAGAGCTTAGTCCGACCTTTGCGCCTGTACCAGTCAAAGAGATTCCTCGCTTTATCCGAGAAACCAAAACAAATGGGGAAATGTCAACAACTCGCGCTTTTCGTAATTGGGTGAAGCAGGCGATCGCTGCTATGTAAACGTCTCCCCTTACCAAGAGTGATAGGGGGGGTTTTATAAGACGCACCTTCATACAAAATTGGTATGGCTAAATATGTATATTTTATTACATTTATTTTACCATTAAATTCCGTATTGCAATTATACACGTTAAATTTAACGTATGTTAGATTTGACGTACATTACTAAGGTCATAGTTATGACAGTGACGTTTAGATTGAGGGCTAACCCTGGAGGGCAAATCTCCCCAAATGAGGTTATTGGACGAGACAAGCTTATTGAGCAGTTTTGGGATATTTTAGAGCGACAAAGCCTAATGCTAAATGCAGAACGGCGTATGGGTAAAACTTGCGTTATTAAGAAGATGCAAGCAGAGGCACCAAAAGACAAGCTGCCTATTTACCACGATTTAGAAAAAGTACGCTCTCCTTTAGAGTTTGTGGAGACGGTATTACAAGACGTAGAAGAATATCTAAGTGGTTTGCGGCGAACAGCAAGACGGACACGCCAGTTACTGACACAAATAGGTGGGACAGAATTGATGGGTGTCAAGTTGCCTGAATTTGCTGCTGCTCATTGGAAAAGACTGCTAGCCGAAACAATTGCAGATTTGGTTGAAAATCAAGACCGCCAAGTTATTCTCTTTTGGGATGAAGTACCGTATATGCTGCATAATATCGGTAAACCAGCAGCAATGAAAGTTTTAGACACATTGCGTTCCATCCGTCAAATGCATTTAGAAGTAAGGATGGTGTTTACGGGTTCCATTGGCTTGCATCATGTCATTGCTTCCTTGAAAAAAGAAGGATATACCAATGAGCCGACAAATGATATGTACCCAGCTGATATTCCCTCACTGTCTCACAATGATTCCACTGATTTAGCGTACAAGTTACTTTTAGGCGAGAATATTCCTACAAATGATTTACAGGGAACAGCAGCTACAATAGCTTATGCAGTAAATGGCATCCCTTTCTACATTCACCACCTGATTATCAAACTTAAAATGCAAGGTGGTACTGTGAATCCAAACACGATAGCGAAAACTATTGAAGATTGCTTGGTAGATCCGCTCAATCCTTGGAAAATGGATCACTATCGAGAGCGAATCGATAATTACTACAGTGACGAGCAACGTTTTTACGCTCTAAATTTATTGGATACATTAGCACTTTCAAGCCAGCCTTTGTTATTTGATGAATTGTTTCACCATCTTCAACAAGAGCCAGAAACAAAAAATAAAGAAATGGCAAGGACTGTCTTAAAACTTTTAGAGCGCGATTACTATATTATTCGAGGTAGTGAAGTGTTTTGCTTTCGCTACCCTTTGATTCAACTTTACTGGAAGCTATTGAGAGGTTGAAAAATGAAAAGTACCTTCCTCTCTCGCTTTACCCCCAGTCTAATGGCTCCAGAAATCTTGGAAGCTATTTTTGTCCAGCGCCATCATTTGGCAGATTATTTAGTTGAATTGATACGTGAAAGTACCCTCACTGCAAACAAACATTTCCGCTTGTTAGTGGGAATGCGAGGTATAGGAAAAACCCACCTGATAGCGCTAATTTATCACCGCGTCTCCAAGATGGAAGACTTAGGTAATAAATTACTTATCGCATGGCTTCGAGAGGAAGAGTGGGGCGTTACATCTTTTTTAGATTTGCTGTTACGGATATTTCGAGCCCTCCAGAAAGAGTATCCAGCAGAATATGATGTTAAGTTAAATCAGCAAGTTGAAGCTCTCTATCAGTTATCAGCAGAAGAAGCTGAATACCAAGCAGCTAGATTGCTTAGAGAATTTGTAGGTAACCGCACACTGCTGCTATTAATGGAAAACCTAGATGATGTGTTTAATGGGTTAGGTGATATTGGTCAAAAGCAACTCCGTGCTTACATACAAAATTACTCATTTTTGACAATTCTGGCAACAGCACAAAGTTTATTTGATGGTGTTATACGGAAAGTCGATCCCTTTTATAACTTTTTTTGTCCTCACCAACTAGAGGAGTTAAGCTTAGATGAAGCCGTAGATTTATTGAAGCATATTGCTGAATTAGAAGAGGATAGCGAACTCAAAGACTTTATCATAACGCCAACAGGACGCGATCGCATCAAAGCAGTCCATCATCTAGCAGGTGGAAATCCTCGTGTTTATGTCATTTTCTCCCAGTTTCTCACGCGCAAATCCCTAGATGAACTGGTAGAACCTTTCATGCGAATGCTGGATGATTTGACTCCTTACTATCAAGCGCGAATGTCATG
Organism: Scytonema sp. NUACC21; assembly: GCF_054684315.1. Lineage (NCBI taxonomy): Bacteria > Bacillati > Cyanobacteriota > Cyanophyceae > Nostocales > Scytonemataceae > Scytonema > Scytonema sp. NUACC21. The sequence continues at coordinate 94,445 of NZ_BAAFZH010000105.1, forward strand.
GCTGTCACAGCAGCAACGAAAGATAATTGAATTTCTTATTGACCGCCGCCGTGCTGTTACTGTTAAAGAAATTGCCCAACGCTGTTTTATTACCCATCAGACAGCATCAAGTCAATTAAAAGATTTGCGGGAAAAAGGCTACGTTTATTCTGAATCTATTGGGCGTGAGTCTTTTTATGAGTTACGAGAACCACTGATGCGGTTTTCCCTAGAAGTGAAGAAGCAACGGGATGAGCCGATACGATTGTTTGTAGACTTTTTACGGATTTGGTATACGCGGATAGAATTGAAACAGCGATTGAGAGAGGGTATTGATGAAATCGGGAATGATAGATGGACTGATGAATTAGGAAAACAGTTTAATGAGGCGCGAATTGATGGTTTTCCTTATGCACAAAATCATTCCAAGTATCAACAACGTCTAAAATCACTTCCACCAGATGCTGCTCTGGAGAGAGAATATATACTTTATGCACTCCAAACAATGGAAGACGGTGATGAAGATCCTCGCATAGGAGCTTATTGCCAGGAATATAAAAATTACTATGACAAGCAAGACTATGTTTCTGCTTTACAGGTAGCAGATAAACGAATTGGACTTGACTCCATGTCTGCAGCAGCTTGGGATGATCGTGGCAATGTGTTGGTTCTACTTCAACGTGATGAAGAAGCATTAGCATCTTATGACAAAGCCATAGAACTTGACCCAAATTGTAAGTGGGCGTGGGTTAAGCGAGGTTTGTCGCTGAAAAAACTGCAACGCGACGATGAAGCTTTGCCATCTGTTGACAAAGCGATAGAGCTTGACCTCAGTTATCAGTGGGTTTGGGCTCTACGTGGCGTTGTGCTGGACAACCTGCAACGCGACGACGAAGCATTAGCATCTTATGACAAAGCGATTGAACTTGACTCCAGTGATAAATGGACTTGGGGTCTGCGTGGCAATGTGCTGAGCAAACTGCAACGCGACGACGAAGCATTAGCATCTTATGACAAAGCGATTAAACTTGACCCCAGTGATAAATGGGCTTGGGTTCTGCGTGGCAATGCGCTGGTCAAACTGCAACGCGACGATGAAGCATTAGCATCTTATGACAAAGCGATTGAACTTGACCCCAGTGATAAATGGGCTTGGACTCAGCGTGGCAATATGCTGGACAAACTGCAACGCTATGAAGAAGCATTGGCATCCTATGACAAAGCCATAGAACTTGAGCTTAATAATGAATGGGCTTGGAATCAGCGTGGTAATGTGCTAGTCAAACTTCAACGCTATGAAGAAGCGTTAGCGTCCTATAACAAGGCGATAGAACTGGATCTCCATGATAAGTGGGTTTGGACTTTGCGTGGTTGTATGCTGGACAAACTGCAACGCTATGAAGAAGCATTAGCGTCTCTTGACAAAGCGATTGAACTTGACCCCAGTTTTGAATGGGTTTGGAGTGAGCGTGGTAATGTGCTGAGCAAACTGCAATGCTATGAAGAAGCATTAGCATCTTATGACAAAGCGATAGAACTGGATCTCCATGATAAGTGGGTTTGGACTTTGCGTGGCAATATGCTGGACAAACTGCAACGCTATGAAGAAGCGTTAGCATCTCTTGACAAAGCGATTGAACTCGATCCCAGTTATAACTCGGCTTGGGGCTTGCGTAGCTGGTTGATGAATATACTTGGGCATCATGAGGAAGCTTTAGCGTCTTGCGATCGAGCAATTGAACTAGACAATGAATATTCAAGTGTTTTCTTGAACCGAGCGATCGCTATTCTGGGACTGAACCACTGGGAGGACGGTATTACTGCATTAGAGTACGCATTTGAGCGTATAGAGTCTATAGACGATGTAGACGTAAGAGATGCTGAGTTAATTTTCCACAATTTATTCAACAGCACAAATGATGTAGCAGTGTGGAAAACTCGTATCCAAACCCTGATAGAACTTTATGACAGGTATGAACTGGCTTCAATCTTGGCACAAGGACTTGTGCGACAACAGAGCATTCGAGCGCTGATGTCAGAAATGGTAAGCAACAAAGCAGCACAATCGTGGCTGGAGGTATGGTGGGAAGTGGTGGGAAGCCGCCCTGAGTTCCAAATTTCTCTTCGTCTTTTAAATGCTGCTGTCCGCTATCGGGAAACAAAAGGGGATAGGCGTGTGTTACTAGAACTGCCTATCGAAGAACGTAAACTTTTACAAGAGGTGCTCGGGATCGAAGAATCATTAACTCAGAACATTAAGCCAAATCCATAAGATCCCCCAGCAAACTATCTAAACCGATAGGAGTAACGTTACGTGTGGACGAAAGTGCGGATTACTCCCTTCCCGCTAGAAGATTATCGAAAATGTATTATATGAAAAACAAGTACCCGTAAAAAAGGTAGTGATGACGGAGTCCACCCGCTGTCACCAAACGAAATTCAAGCTTTATCAAAACTCAAACAACTTTGCGATCCACAAAATACCTACGTTTTCGTTGGTGAAAGGGGAGAGCCGCTTACTCTAGCCGCCGTTCAACGTCTTCTCACTCGACTCGGGGCGATCGCATCTTAGCGAAACTAAAAAAGTATGAGGTAAAAGTATAAAAAAATTCATTCCCCCCATTACTGTTGCTTGTTTAGCTGCATTCCTTCTCACAACTGCATTTGCATACGCTCTTGTTGTAGGTTACGATGGACATTCTTATGATCTATTTTTGCAAGTAACTTACGCACTAACAAGCTTAGACTTATGGAATTATTTACTATAGGACACTCAAATCATAATATCAAGACATTTGTAGAACTTTTAAAACAACATAAAATTGATGCAATTGCTGATGTTCGTTCACATCCATATAGTCGTTATTTGCCACATTTTTCCAAACTTGAAATTATAAAATCTTTAGAAGAAGAAAAAATTAAATATGTATTTTTAGGAAGAAAATTAGGTGCTAGACCTGACAATCCTGGTTGCTACGTAGAAGGAAAAGCCGTTTATGAAAAAATTGCTAATACTGAATTATTCGCACAAGGTATTAAAAATTTGCTCAAAGGATTACGAACTTATAGAATTGCCCTTATGTGTGCAGAAAAAGACCCAATTGCTTGTCATCGTGCTATTTTAGTTTGTCAATATATTAAAAATTGCAATTTAAACATTAGTCATATCAAAAGTGATGGCTCTTTAGAATTACATAATGAACTAGAAGATAGACTCCTGAAGAAATTTGGTTTTCTACATCTGTTTGAGTCCCAACTCGAACTAGAAACTGCCAAACAATTATCTCTTTTTGAAGATATAAATCCTCTAAAGAAATTAAATAGTAAATCAAAAGAAGAATGCTTAAACGAAGCTTACATACTACAAGGCAATGAAATTGCTTACGTTGAGAACAAGGAATAAAATTATGAATAAGGAATTTCAAATATTTACCATTGGTTTTACTCAAAAAAGTGCAGAATTATTTTTTACTACTCTAGCCAAATCAGGTGTAAAGCTAGTTATAGATACTAGATTAAATAATGTCTCACAGTTGGCAGGATTTACAAAAAAAACAGATTTAAAGTATTTTCTTAAAACAATTGCTGATATTGATTATATCCATATTCAGGATTTAGCTCCTACAAAAGATATTTTAGATAGTTATAAAAAGAAAAAAATTGATTGGGAAACATACGAACAAAAATTTGTTCAATTAATGGTGGATAGAAGAATTGAAAATAAGTTTTCTAAAGAACAATTGGATGGAGGATGCTTTTTATGTAGTGAAGCTAAACCTCACTATTGCCATCGTCGTTTGGTAGCTGAATATTTTCAACAAAAATTGGGCAATCTAAGGATAAAGCATCTATAACCTTTATTCTAAGTATAAGTAAATATGCCTATCTTTGAAGTTTTATGTTTGGCAAACTCTCGAAAAAATAGTGGAAGATGTATTGCTGGACTCAGGACAGATGGACATGGATGGATAAGACCTGTTTCATCTAAAACAGGTGCCACTTTGTCTCTGGGTAATTATAGGCTTGATTGTCTAAATGTTCCAAAAATTTTTGACATTATAAGGATTGAATTTGAAGAGCATTGCCCATTATTGAATCAACCGGAAAACTGGCTTATTAGCGATAAAACATGGAATTTAATATCTCGTCCAGCTCCAATTGAAACTATAAAACAGTTAATTACTAACAGCCTTAATAAAAGAGGAACCTTATTAGGTAATTATTCTGATAGAATAAACTATAATGTTTTAATTGCTGAGCCATCTAAAGAATCTCTAACGTTATTAAGACCTCAAAATTTGCATTGGAAAATACAATCAGGCATTACAGGTAAACGCCAAACCAGAGCTGTATTTTCTTTGGGAAATACGAAGTATGATTTAGTAATAACAGATCCGGAATGGGAGGATATTCTTGCAGTTCTTCCACCAGGTTTACATCCTGCCAGATCCGTTCATTTAGATGAATTTGAGCCAGAACAACTACTATTTACAGTAAGTTTAGGTGAACCATTTAACGGTGATTGTTATAAGCTTGTAGCAGGAATTATTGAACTTAACTTATTTAATTTAGATATAAACTCCAACTAGAGGAGTAAAGACCCGGATTCATAGGAATATAAACCAATGCGAAATTCTTTTGCACTTTTTTTACATGAATCCGGTTAATCAGGGGTTATCTCTAAAATAGTGTAAAGGTGCTTTTACTAGAAACCAAACCTCCATTTCGTGGAATAAGCATTGCGATCCGGTTATCTTCCGTTAGCTGTGCGATAAGCCGGGTACTACAAGCGCGATTGAGCGATACTGCTTTAGTCGTTAGGTGCGCTATCGCAATGCTTTTGCATTTTATGGTAAAGAGGTTGTGAAAAGATTAATTATGTCGTTTATAGCGTCTACAAAACAGACAGAGTAAGCATTTTACGTTGTTACAACTTTCTTGTTGAATAATGAATTTATTGAATTTAAAAATGAAATTTGGTTGGAATTAAATGAGTTAGGTTTATCACCAGGAATTTCTTTCTTTTTACAAGGAGTTAAGGTCTAAGAGCCATGAAGCTTATTTTATCTGTCTCCTAGCCTTTGTTGTCACCCCTTCAGAATATTGGCTTTGTCTAAAGAACTTTATCAACTACTACGCATTCATCTCGTTTCAATTAATCCTAGAAACGAGAGTTTTTTGTCTTATAGTCTTATAATTGTATTTACATAATACATTTTCGGTAATCTTCAAGCGGGAAGGGAGTAGTCAACGGCTAAACTCTGCTTCTGGTAGATCGGCAAAAGCTTTACCAACTGTTAAATATGGCAACAGACCAAATAATTCAGGTTCTGGCGTATGAGTTGGTAAAGGTAAGCTAACACTGCCAATTTCTTTTAAGCAACCGACAAAGAACAATCGTCGCCGTAATTGAGGAGTGCCAAAATCAGCAGCAAGAAGTGTCCCAACCGAAACTTGATAGCCTAAATTCGCCATCTTCTGCAAAATCTCCTGATATAGCTTACTTCCTGCAATTCCTTTGAGATTAGGCACATTTTCCATTACAAAAAAGGGAGGATGTAAATGTTCTACAAAGCGTAAAAACTCGTAAATCATTCTACCTCGGTCATCCTGCAACCCTTTTTGTTTACCTGCTTGACTGAATGCTTGACAAGGGGGACCTCCAAAGACAAGATCGGGCTTATCAAGTTCACCTGAGGCATTTTGCCACAGATTTAATGGATCTTCTAGGGTGGAAATATCTTTTTCTAAAACAGAAACACCGTTACCAAAAAAACCACGTAGCGTTGCACAAGCATCTGACCAATTATCGAGTGTTACACAAATGTCTATGCAATTTGTAAGATGAGCACCAATATCCATACCCCCTGCACCACTAAATAAACTGAAAGCTTTTAAAGAACGATTGTTAAATCCAAGCATATGCGCTTGGTGAACTAAGTGTTCAAACACAGCCTTTGCAAGTGGTACAGGTACTGCATTACCAACCTGAAGCTGAGTACTAGTTAGGGTTCCCTCAAACTTCACGCTATCGGGAAAACCTTGCAAACGTGCTGCCTCTCGTACAGTAATAAACCTGTTTTCGTAGGGATGAACAAATTTGTTAAATATATAACCTGTCACTGTTAAGGAAGGTTTATTCGGATCGAGCCTAATCATTCTCAGATTTGGTCCACCTTGTCGATTTGGATCGTGCTTGACGTAGTATTTAAAGCTATCATGCCAAAGTTCTTCCGGTAAATCCTGCATCTTTTGCCCTATTTTTAGAGCATTAATGCGTTTTTGAACATCAGAACCTACTTTTCTAGCAATATGATTTTCAATAATTTTATATGAACTGCTAGAATTGGAAATTTTGTTGAATCCACTCATCTCTTACATGACTTTGTGTGAAAGTAATAATACCATCAAATAAATTGTATATTTCTTTGCTTAATGGCAAATCACCAACTTTTTTAGCTTTTCCTGTTTCATCTAAAGTCCACACAATATCCTGAAGCTCAAGCAAGTAATCCTTGTAATGACGTACAGCATGAATATTAGACAGCAAAGCAGTTTTAACGTCGAAGTGACTGGCTTTTGGCTTACCAGATGCAGCAATTTTTAGGACTTGATAAATTCCTTTTTTTATATCATCGGTTCTATCCATTCCCACACTTGATTTACTATCAGAAATAGATTCGTATCCCTCACCCTTTCTTCTTATAGGCCAATTTTCGGGTCTGGGAATAGGTTGTCCACAGGCATTTGTTAACCAATAGACAGGCTCTGGTAAAGTTCCTCTTCCTCGCACAGCTTTGTTATAGGCAGAGTAAGCAATATTCCAAAACTGGAAATATCGATAAAACAGTTCGTCTTCCTTGCTAAAAACTTTTCCAATTTGCTCGTATGCCCATTTTGTAGAACTACCACTTCCTCTTACACCCAAAGGCACAAGTTCATAATGCCAGCGATCGTTTTCTAATCTAGGAAGAACAATATTTATATTAGATGATGCAAGAAACGAATTATCCGTCGCGGAGTGTGAACGAGATATAGGCTCTCCGTCATCGTCAACTTCAGTTTGTACCTCGACTTTTACTGCTAAGGGAAGTGTTGTTAGTGGTGCAGCTTTCACTTCTGCTAATAAAACTACACGCTGTGTTTCATCATGAATTATTACGTCAACGGGTTCTGCACCGTAATAAATTTTTAAATCCCGTGAATTAATAGTGAATAAGTGCTTGAGGAATATACAGAGCAAACGCCTTGTTGTTCCACCAATGGTTCCAGAAGGAGGTTTGTTTGCGTGATGAAAAGAAAAATTACCTTGCAAAACACATCTTGGACAAGTGTTAGTGTATGGATAAATTAAAAGAGGAGAATCATTTACTGGGCAATAAAGCCATCCTGTATTCGCCAATTTTGTATAATACTCAGCAGCTACAATGAGGTCAAAAGCAGCTGCAAGTGAAAGACCAGGAGCCGTAGCAGTTCTTCTGGCATTCTCAAAAGCTTGTTCAACAAGAACCTTGGCTAATACTTCTTCATAGGTATTTGCTTCAAAAGCTCTAGCTTCTTTCAGAAGGTTTTCTATCCAATCGTCCTTAGCCGCCTCAGGCTGATTACTGTCACTTGTATTCAAGCAATCTCTCACAATAAGAATGTATCAATATAGCATAATAGTACCTACGAATGAACCTGACTCGCCGCAATCACTACTGTCATACTCTCACGCGCTAACTTATCCACATACAGCAAATTGCAATTAAGTGAGGTATAGATTGTTGTGAGGGCGAACAACCATATGCCTCCTTCGTCGGCACGCTCCACGTTGGCGCAGCCTGTCCGCAGGACATACGCCCCTACTTATGTGCTTCTTTTACCTGAAAAATTCTCTATCTTCTCTTCGCGCTCTTTGCGCCTTTGCGGTTCTATAAAAAAAGCTGCATAAGGTCACTAAGCCAATGCTCTAAATAACGCCTAAGGTAGAAACGAATTTAACTCATAAGGGTCGCCCCCAGTCATTTGTGAAGCACAAGGACTATTGACAAAGGACTAATGACGACCACTTACTAGCTATATTTAATTGTCCCTACTTGCTGACTATTTTTCTTCCTGCTCTAGCAGCTTAGAAAGCCTATTCTTGATATCTTGTACTTGCTTGTCGTTCTTTGGTAGTGTTAAGAGACGAACTTCTATCTCTGCGATATTGTCAATTCGAGTGGTTTTCTCCCAAATTCTCTTTTCTGTCTCGGATTCGTGCTCGTATCGAAATGTTAGAGTGTCCGCACTGACATCTAAAATTTCTACGTTCTTTAACCAGCCATTACTACTCTTGACAAAAAGCCAAACATTAGGCTGACCAATAAGTTCTTTGAGTTTACTCTCCATACCGATAATATTTAGAATTGTAATTGTAAAGATATTAACACACTCTGTCAATATAGCTTAAGACGTATTCTGCCACGGGCTCTAAATATTGAAAAGGATATATTTACGGATAGATGGCAGTTATCAAGTCACTAGGTAATTTTGTGCCTAATGAGTAGGTTAGTTACTTGCCAAACGATACATGTTTTCTGTAATCATAGAAAACATAATAAAAGTAAATTTTTATTAAGCGAGGATAGGCATGTACATCGTTCAGATTGCCTCGGAATGCGCTCCTGTTATTAAAGCCGGAGGCTTAGGCGATGTCGTTTATGGACTCAGCAGAGAATTGGAAATCCAGGGACATTGCGTCGAACTTATTCTGCCGAAGTACGACTGTATGCGCTACGACCACATATGGGGTTTGCATAACGCCTACATAAACTTATGGGTACCCTGGTATGGTGCGGCAATTCACTGCTCGGTCTACTGTGGTTGGGTACACGGGCGAGTCTGTTTCTTTATTGAACCCCACTCAGAAGACAATTTCTTTAATCGGGGCTGCTATTACGGTTGCAGCGATGACAATATGCGATTTGCTTTCTTCAGCAAAGCCGCTTTAGAATTTTTGCTCCAGAGCAATAAACGACCTGATGTTATCCATTGTCATGACTGGCAAACAGGCTTAGTTCCAGTGATGCTCTATGAAATTTATCAGTATCACGGAATGCCTTATCAGCGGGTGTGCTACACCATCCACAACTTCAAGCATCAAGGATTTGCTGGTGTTGATACTCTTACGGCAACAAATTTAAACCGACCAGAATACTACTACCATTACGATCGCCTGCAAGATAACTTCAATCCCTTTGCCATCAACTGTATGAAAGGGGGGATCGTTTACTCCAATGCTGTGACAACAGTTTCACCGCACCATGCTTGGGAAGCTCGTTTTACTAACATTGGCTACGGATTGGGTCACACCTTGCACTTGCACCAGGGCAAATTTACTGGCGTGCTCAACGGTATCGATCGTGATTTTTGGAGCCCTGAAACAGACCGTTACATTCCATATCACTACAATCAAGAAAATTTTGAAGAGAAAGCTAAGAACAAAAAAGCTTTACGAGACCGGCTGCTGCTACAGGATGTTGATAAGCCAGTAATTGCCTACATTGGTCGTTTGGATGACCAAAAAGGCGTGCATCTTGTCCACCACGCCATTTACTACGCCCTTCACAATGGAGCACAATTTGTCCTGTTAGGTTCGGCGACAGAATCAGGGATCAACGCTCATTTCCAACACGAAAAACGTTTCTTAAACGAGAATCCTGATATTCATCTAGAACTTGGCTTTAATGAAGAGCTATCCCACCTAATTTATGCAGGGGCAGACATGATTATAGTCCCCAGCAATTATGAACCCTGTGGGCTAACCCAGATGATTGGTCTAAAGTACGGCACTGTACCAATCGTTCGCGGAGTCGGTGGGCTTGTCAACACAGTGTTTGACAGGGATCACGACCAAAACAAGCCCCCAGAAGAACGAAATGGCTACGTGTTCTACCAGTCAGATTATCCAGCTCTTGAGTCGGCGCTGGAACGGGCTATGAAGTTGTGGTACAACAATCCAGAGGAATTCCGCAAACTTGCCCTCCAGGGTATGGCGTATGACTACTCCTGGAAGCACCCAGCAGAAGAATACGTGAAGATTTACGACCATATTCGGTACAAGTGGTAGTCGTTTAGTTAATCATTTATACTCTTGGTCAATCCCTTGCTCTTTTACACGGGCGAGGGATTCATTTTTCTTGTTGTGTTTTGCGATTAACAGACAATCCTCAAGCTTAGCTACGATGTAAGTAAAGCTGTAGGTTAATGACTTTAGAAAACTAATGGCACCTTACTCTTTAAATTTACCACTTCAACTACAACAAGAAGCAGAAAGATATGCTAACAGCCAAGGGATTTCACTGGAGCAATTTATTATTTGGGCTGTAGCGGAGAAAGTCGGTGTTCTTAATCAGCCAGTTGACGACCCCGCATATCCTGGGATTACATATCGTATTGGTGCTAGCGGTATAAGAGTACCTATACTGCGAGGAACCGGGCTGCGAGTTCAGACGTTAGTGATTGCCAGACAACAATGGGGATTGTCAGTTCCAGAGATTGCAAGTGAACATAATTTGAGTGACACTCAAGTGCATGAAGCTTTAGCTTTCTACGCTGCACACAGTCAAGAGATAGATAACGCGATAGCATCTGAGCAAGCGTTGGAAACACATCATGTCTAAACCTCTGCTGCAAGTGGGCTTTCAAATTAGACTTCAGGAAGAGCAATAAGAGAATGTTAAACACTTAAAAACACTGCTAATAAACTTCAGGATTAACACAATAGGGTAAACGCTCACCAGTTAGCCCAGCAATAAGATTTGCGATCGCCATATTTGCCATTTTTTCCCGTGTTTGGCGACTGGCACTCCCAATATGAGGTGCAATAATCAGATTTTCAAGAGTAAGTAATGGACTATCGATAGGAATTGGTTCTGGATCGGTGACATCTATAGCAGCACCTGCAATGTAACCCTGTAAAAGTGCTCGGTAAAGGGCATCTTGGTTTACAACCCCTCCGCGTGCTGTGTTGATGAGAATGGCAGACTGCTTCATCAGTTCAAACTCTCGGTAGCTGAAAAGATGATTGGTCTCCTCAGACAAAGGAGTATGAATAGTGACAAAATCTGACTCTTGCAGCAACCGTTCAAAGGGTACAAACTCTACACCTAAAGATTGTTCGAGTTCCGTTTGACATCGGCGCTTACTGGTATACAAAATTCGCATTTCAAATCCTTTAGCACGACGAGCAACCGCTTGACCGATACGTCCAAAGCCAACGATCCCCAAGGTAGCACCTGTAATATTTGGCCCTAGTAACAAGTCTGGTTCCCACGTTTGCCATTGACCTGCACGAGTAAATCTATTTGCCTCAACCACTCGCCGTGCAGCCGCCATCAATAATGCCCAGGCAAAATCAGCAGTTGCATCAGTGAGTACACCGGGAGTGTGACCGACTGGAATTTTTTTTGCGGTAGCTGCTGGAATGTCAATGTTGTCGTACCCAACTGCCATTTGGCTAATGACCTTAAGAGAGGTTCCGGTTTCTATCAATTCCCTATCAATCCGGTCGGTCAGCAAACACAGTATGCCATCAATCGTCTTTATCTTGTTTAATAAAACTTCATAAGGCGGTGGTTGGCGGTCTTCCCAAACTTCAACAGTTGCGACTTGATGCAGTTGGTATAAGTTAGTGGGGAGGCGGCGGGTGATAAAGACTTTAGCTTGGCTCATGGTTGAGGTTTGCAACTTTTTCAGATTTGGGATAGGAGCGATCGCCAGTACATAGTTAGTTATTGAATTTATTTATACATTATTAACACTGTATTCTTCCTGGTAAGAGCGAACAGATTGCCGTTATTGCATTTTATCAATATACGCGATTGGTACTGAATTTCCTTATTTTTGAAAAATCATGTTTTTATCCGTCTATAAAAAAAGCTTTGCTAATGCATTTAATAAAGACAGTGATAATACTTGTCTATATTACATATTTTTTCAATATTACATTAGTTCTGGTACAACTTAAGGAAGGATTATTTGAATCTTTAGGCTTTGATATAAATACTTGCACTTGACTGATTTAAAGAAAATCTCAAAAATTAACTCTGTAAGAACACTAATTTACAAAAAACTGAAAAAGACTTAGAAGAAATAACAGAGCAAATAAACAGCAGGTGATTCTATCTTCTTTTTTGAAGATAGAATCGACGATTTTATTGAAAAGCAGTTTGAGTTTTGAGTAAAACACAACAGATAATATTAGGAGTGCAAAATGAATTTAGGCACGAAATCAAAAGTAGCTACATTCAAGGCAGGTTTTTCTTTGATTGGAGTCCTAGGTACAGCTACACTTTTGCCAGCACCAGTTGCTGCTCAAACGGCTGCTTCTGCTAGTGGTTCTGTTGTACTAGTAAGACCTTCTGGTGGTTCTATCAGTGTTAGTGGAGAAATTGTTCTTCCTGCTGGATTTTACTTTCAAGGTCCTTTAAATATTAAACCGGGAATAACTGCAGGAAAAACTCCAGGGGGAAATGACGAAACTATTAATGGTTTAGCCATCGATCCTGGGACAGCAACTGCAGTTACTAATTCAGTAAGTGCGAATCCCTTTCTTCAAGAAGCTGCAGCTGCTCTAAAAGCTGCTACAACAGCTAATGATGTTGCTGCTCAATCAGCAATTATCAAATCAGGCGCGGGTGTTAATGGTTTAGGTGGTCTGGAATAAAAAAGAGATTTCATAACAAGAGATGGATTTACCCCCCTTAATCCTCCCGTATAAAGAGGGAAAACAAGCAATCCAATTCTCTCCCCTTTATAAGGGGAGGGTTAGGGTGAGGTAAAACTGTCACTACAACCTTCGTCTGCAATCTATTTCATTGTATGTCTACCATAGCCAATATCTTGAGAGGACTACAGGGTGTTTTATCAGAATTCGGATAATATTGGGTTTCGTTTCTCAATCCAGCCTACGAGAATTCTTTTCCATCCTTTATCCTTTAGACTTCATCCTTGATTAGTTGGGTTTCGTTCCTCAAGCTAACTACGAAAACTATTTTTCATCCTTTATCCTTTAGACTTCATCCTTGATTAGTTGGGTTTCGTTCCTCAACCCAACCTACGGCTCGACTATTTTACATATAATTTTTTTCCTTGCATGAAAGCAATAATTTTATTTTTAATAATTATATTATTCCAAAAGTATTACATAATAAAACCAGTAAAAGCTACTAACAAGCATACTATACACAAATCCCAAATTGCTCAAATTTATACTTCCCAAATTCATCTAGATACCACAGACAAAATTGGAGACTCTCTTGTATCTCAGTCAGATTTCAATTCTAGAGAACCAAAATTAGAACCTCTAGGACAAGCAGAAAAGAATCAAAACAGAAATCAACAAGAAATTCTTCTAGATGCTTTAGCCGTTAGCGCTACTAAATATCCTTGGCTTATTAATCCAACTGATAATTTAATCTTTTCTCCTGAAGTCTTCAAACCAAATACCGATAACTATTCCTCTTTTGATATAAATTTTTCTAAAGACAATCCAAATATTAATAAATTTATCTTTGCATTTGTTCCTAAAAAAGAGCAATTTTATTGGGTACTTCCAAATAATAAAGTAGTGTTCGAGACTAAAGCATGGCAAGGAGGGGTTTTTTACCAAGGTAGATCTACAGACACCAAGATAATTCAAACCATTACATTAAAACAAGCTTTGGGAGGAGTTCAAGCAGTTTCGGTGATTCCAGGTAGTTTTGATGACTTAATTGGAAAAATAGAAACTAAAAATTTTTCCATTATCTCTATTGCAGGACAAATAACTAACCCTTCCGGAATTCCTACAGATAAAGTTATTATTAACAGTGGTATTGAATTAACAAATTCCAATGTCACTACTTTGACAAATCCTTTGTCCAATCTTGGTAGCGGTTCTACTCGCAGTTCAAATGGTGGCGGTTCGTTATTTGAGTTCTTAGATGTCTCTAATTCACCCTTAATTCTACAAGGTTTCCCTACAGTTGATTTAAAACCCTTACTCAATGGCGGTAATATAAAATTAGCAGAAAAGGAAATGATTCCCAAAGAGGTTTTGGAAGCAGCTGGTATTGTCTGGGGAGATTACGTCACGGGAAAACCATCTCAGTTTACAGCACCAATCTCTTCTTTACCTGGAATTAAAATTGGACAATTAGGAAAGTTTGATAATGTTAATTTATTAAATAAATTAGTCAATCCCTTTCAAACAGATGTCGAAAGAGATTTACACTATCTTAATTCCTTATTTTGGGTATCCTTTGGTCAAAGACAACCTAAATTAGAAGTTAATATTGAAAATCAAGATGAGGATAATTGGCACAAGTTATATTTTAGCAACGCTCATAACCGTGCCATTATTGAATACAGCCCAACAGATATTAGTGTTTCTTATGCCAATATTTTTACTAATCCCGGTGTATCACTGATAATTAATTTTGAGGATGCTAGGATTAATGAGATACAGAGTGCAAACTCGACTGCGGGAATGGTATTGGGATTTATTTTTCAAGGTGTTGATATCAATCGCATACAGTATCATCTTGACACTGCCAAACAAAAATTTAAAAATCAAGAAGTATTTTCTGCACTCGAGACTAAAGCAACGTCTCTTCAAAGGAGGCAAATCAACTACAGGCTCAATCAAACCTTATCCTACGCTAATCGAGTTAGTGGTTTAAAACCAGTCTCCGGAACTATAACTTTTCCCAGTAAAATTACAACCAATAATTCTAATATTATCCAATTGAGAACAGGCTTATACCGAAGACGATTACAATTTTTACAAGAAGATGTTGGTCAAATTATAGAAGGAAATACATTTTTTTCAAATCTAAAATTATCAAATAAAAATTTTGGGAACCTCAGTTTTATCAGTACATCACTTCCGTTGCTAGAAACCTCAGTTACCCCAAATAACAATGAAGCTTCAGCTGCTGAGGTTATTTTAACTCAACCAAATGGAAAAAGTTTTGTTCAACGATTTAGTTCGGGAGATAATACAGTAATACCTGTTGGTATTAAATCATCTGATTTAGCCTTCGATCGCATTGAACTAACTAGAATAGATCGTCAAAATATCCACCTCAAAACTTTTAACGGCTATTTGGATTTACCAGCAATAGAACTTGTGTTTGCTGGTTCTTCTGGTGATTTTAACTATAGCGCTACAACAGGTTATTGGTTTAATCTCGATTCTAACTCTGCACCTGGCATCAGTCATAATATAGATTTGCAAGAAGCAGCACTAGGAATATATACCAATATTTTGCTGAATTTTCAGAAAATCAACGTGCAAAAAAATATAAAAAATGACCCGAAAGCCATTGAAACTCATGCCTCCTTTTTAGGTATAAATTGGAATAGCGCGATTAATATAAATAACCCGTTTTCTGCAAACCTCAGTTATTCATACTCTTACCAAAATCCACAACTTGGATTTTCTCTAACTCCAGGCATAGCTTTTGTTGGAAGTCGCGATCGCAATGAATTAACAAAATTTTTAACCGCACAGATGAGTCTAAAAACAGGGTTAGAATGTCACGCAATAATAGAACTTGCTAAAGAGCTTTTTTTTGATTTATACGTATTGCAAAAAATTAACACCAATATATCTGTTGGAGCTTATATTAAAAATTTTAGTCAAATTAACCTTGGTCTTGACAATCGAATTACTAATATAAACTATGGTATTATATTAAAACAAAATTTTACCAAAAATAATAGTTTTTTAGAGGCTCAAATCGGTACGGGAGAAAAGGGACTAGATGCCCGATTGCAAGGAGGGCTAAGGTTCTGATATCCACAGTTGGAGTTTAATACAATCTCCAATCTCTATTCATAAGGCTTTTCTCAAAATCAACACTCAGCACTTATACCAACTCTCTATAAACTTGCACTCTTCTGATTAAATTTCTCCTCTTGGCGCTATTGGCACGGCAGTTGCTACAACGGGGGGAACCCCCGCAACGCACTGCCTCGTCTTGGCGGTTCATTTTAAATATTTAGCGCATATTCATAAAAAACTGGTATTATTACTACTGAAGATGGCTATCGCTCCAAACTTCTGACTTCCAAAAATCCACTTTATAAAACAGCTAAAATACGTTAAAACCATGCAAACTTTAAGATGAAAGCAATGGCTGAAGTTATTATCCAAGACCTAGATCCTAAAACACCAGAAGAATTGGGTTGGAGCCCTGATTTTTTTGAGAGAACGGCTGGAAAGTGGGAAGGGGAACCACTTATAAGAAGCGAACAAGGAGAATACGAACAACGGCTTTGGGAGCTTTTGTGATTTATTTATTAATACAGTTTTTACAGAGATTCCTTAAAGCAGCTATCCTAAAAGAATGCTGTCAACATCATCTCAACTATTACGACTTTCCCAAGGACAACTCAACCTACTTGAACGTTGTCCCCGACAATTTCAACACACTTACTTAGAACAACTTCATTCTCCCTCTAACCCAGAGCACGAGCAACGGCAAACTTTGGGTAGCCGCTTTCACCTGCTTATGCAACAGCGAGAAATGGGGTTGCCTATTGATTCTTTGTTGAAAGAGGATGCCCAATTGCAAAGCTGGATGACAGCCTTTGCTGATGCTGCACCAGAAATTCTCACACCTGCGCCTAATATCCAGATCTTTCGTGAAAGCGAACATTACAGGACACTACAATTTCAAGACTATCTGCTTGCGGTTATCTACGATCTACTGATTGCCGACGACCGCCAAGCACAAATTTTGGACTGGAAAACTTATCCAAAACCACCAAATAAACAGAGGTTAGAGCAAAATTGGCAAACACGCCTTTATATGTATGTATTGGCTGAAACCAGCGATTATATTCCAGAAAATATTTCTATGACTTACTGGTTTGTCCAATCAGAAGGCAAACCACAAAGTATTAAGTTTATTTACAATACCTTTCAACACCAGCAGACCGCTAACAGACTAAATCAACTCCTAAATCGGTTAAGATATTGGTTAGAGCGTTATAACCAAGGAGAGCAATTTCCCCAAGAACCTGTCGGTAGCAAAGCTTGCGACTATTGTCAGTACACAACGCGGTGCAATCGCTCCCAAGCTACTTCGGAGCAGAAATCTGCAATGATATCTTCTGAAGTAGCAGCCACAAACCTACTAAATTTAGATAGCATTCAAGAGGTGAGTCTGTAAATGATTGCAGATAACTTTTTGATTATATTACTTTATGCAGTTTGATGATACTGATGCGGTTTATGTCCGCGAACTAGGCATAGATGACATTGCTCCTGTTTACCACTTAGGAGAAGAGTTATTTACCAGCGATTTATACCCGTATCTCTATCGTTGTTGGGATGAGTGGGAGGTGATTGGTCTTTACAACACCGATCCTGAATATTGCTTGGTTGCCGAAGTTGATGGGCAGCTTGCGGGCTTTATTTTAGGAACCATTATTACCAAAGCAACTTGGACTTACGGATATATTTTGTGGTTGGGAGTCAGCCCCAAGTTTCAACGTCGCAGCGTGGGAGACAAGTTAGTTGATAAAGTTGTTTCACGCATGATTGAAGATGGGGCACGATTCATGCTGGTGGACACAGACCCTGCTAATGTTTCAGCGGTAAAGTTTTTTACTCGCAAAGGTTTCGGCAATGTTCGCCAACACATATTCCTATCCATGAATCTCAGCAAGCACGAGTACTATGGCAGGCTCATTGATTACGAACATCAAAAAGCTGAAAGGGCAGGTTATAAACGTTCTCGTCCGACAATGCGTCCCCGCAAGTCTGATGGAGTTATTAGTGAAATTGCCCTCAATACCATAACCCCTGAATCTCAGACTACTGACGAGGAAGCACCTGTTTAACGAGGTGTAGTTTTAATTGGTTGGTGGGCAGTGCCCACCAATCAATTCGTGGTGAGCACTCACTACCCACTCTCCTTAAGATTGTTATCTGTTATGCCAACACCACAGCAGCAGTGGATTCTTGCACAAACTGAACAACCGCCAGAATGGTTTATTCAAGCGGTGAAGCAATATTTACCTGCATTGAGAGGACTTTTTGCAGCCCAGTTGTTATGGCAACGGGGAATACAAGATGAAAAAACATTAGCTGCTTTTGTCAGTCCTCAAGCTTATCAATCAACCAGCCCATTTGAGTTCGGTCAAGAAATGCATTGGGCTGTGAAACGGTTGCAGCAAGCATGGGAAGATGGAGAGAAAGTTGCTATTTGGGGTGACTTTGACGCCGACGGCATTACGTCTACTGCTGTCCTATGGGATGGTTTGGGGCAGTTTTTTGCTCACCATATACAGTTAAGTTACTACATTCCCAACCGTCTCACAGAATCCCACGGGCTTAACTGTCAAGGGATCGATCGACTTGCCGAGCAAGGTGTTCAGCTAATTGTGACTTGCGATACAGGCAGTACAAATATCAAAGAAATTGACTATGCACAACAGTTAGGCATAGATATTATTGTTACAGATCATCACACTTTACCCGTAGAACGTCCACCAGTCACGGCGATTATTAACCCCCGCTATTTACCCAATACTCATCCGCTGTTTCATCTTTCTGGGGTGGCTGTGGCTTATAAACTGGTGGAAGCCCTTTACCTAACTCTGCCAAATGTCCCAAAAACCTCTCTATTAGAAGATTTATTAGATTTGGTAGCGGTTGGGCTGATTGCTGACTTGGTGCAGTTGAGTGGAGATTGTCGCTACTTGGCACAGATGGGAATTCAGCGACTGCAAGCAGATTTTAAAAAAACACCCGAAACAAGACGCCGTCCGGGAGTAGGGCGGTTGTTAGAATTGTGCCAAAAAAGTGGCGATCGCCCCACAGATATTTCCTTTGGTTTAGGACCGCGAATTAATGCTGTCAGCCGCATTCAAGGAGATGCTAGTTTTTGTGTGGAATTGCTGACAAGCCGAGACCAAAAATATGTCAGCGAACTAGCAGAAATGACAGAATTAGCTAACGCCCGTCGCAAATCTTTACAAAAAGATGTTGCCCAGCAGGTAGCGCAAAAGCTTGCCCGAATGGACTTATCAACCACCAGCGTTATTGTGCTCGAAGATTCCCAATGGGCTGCGGGTGTCTTGGGATTAGTTGCCGGACAAGTCGCACAAGATACAGGGCGTCCGACTATCCTTCTAAGTACAGAGATAGCAGGTGAAGGAGAGAGAGGGAGAGAGGGAGAGAGGGAGGCAATGTCCACCCAACCCATTGTCCCCCCTTTCCCTCCTCTTGTTGCTCGTGGTTCTGCTCGTTCGGTCAACTCAATTGATTTGTATCAATTAGTTAAAGAGCAAGCACATCTTTTACACCGCTTTGGCGGACATCCCTATGCAGCAGGATTAAGTCTTCCAGTAGAGAATATTCCTTTATTTACAGAGGCCATTAACCAACAGTTACGGCGATCTTTGGCAGGGGCAAACCTAACACCAACCATAGAAGCCGACCTAACAGTAACAGTGGCAGATTTGGGGAAAGAGTTATTTCTAGAACTGAAACTCCTAGAACCTTGCGGAATGGGAAACCCTGTGCCAAAACTGCTGATTCAAAATTGTTGGTTTGAGAATGCTTGGCACCGAAATCAGCAGGATTCTCAAGGAAAAAAGATACAGTACATTAAAGCCGAGTTTGATATTCGGGATGATTCGACAAAAAGCCCTTTTCCCGGTGTTTGGTGGGGACATTACAAAGATGAATTACCCCTAGGAAGGTGTGATTGCATAGCAGAACTTGACTACAACACCTTTAAAAAACGTTACGAAATCCGCCTCGTAGCAGTACGTTCCCTGCAGCAATCAACTTTCAATCATCAGCCATCAGCACTGATACTTGACTGGCGCAATACCTCCCATCCTCTCACTCCAGACGCAAGCACCCACCATCCCCCCTTGGGCAATCCCCTTCTCCTAGAGAAGTGCCCAACGAGTTGGGACGATTTACGCGTTTGGTTAAAACGTGCCCTTTACAACAAACAACCACTAGCACTTGCTTGGAGTATACCCAATCACAAACCACCAGAACAAATTTGGTTAACTCTAGTGGGGCTTGCCAAATACCTAGCACGAACACATCAACCAGTCACTAGAGTGCAGTTGCTGGAAAAACTTGATATAGGAGATCAACCCTTACTTTTAGGGTTAAAATGCTTAAAATACTTGGGTTTCAAAATCACACGCCAAGACCGTGCTTTGATTTTCACTCAACGTTCCAGCAATGAATCCGCCCTTGCAGAAGGAGCCATTACCCAATTTTTAGCTGCTGTCAGAGAAGAACAATTTCAGCAACAGTATTTTGCTGACGTACCTTTATCCACAATTCAAGCGATTGGATATCAAATCGCAATTAGTCCTTAGTCATTAGTCCTTAGTCATTAGTCCTTAGTCATTAGTTATTAGTCCTTAGTCATTAGTTTTTTCACTCCCTCACTCCCTCACTCCCTCACTCCCTCCCTCTCCCCAACTTCCCCTGATGTTCGCACTTAAAACCCTGACGCTGCCAATCAGTAATATTGACCTCTACCAATTTTTTGAGAGAAGAGCATTGTGGCTGAATAATCGGGCTTAACCCAGCCCATAGCAAGCAGCGTGTTACATCCAATGCAGTTTTCAGACGAGACTCACGATTGCCGGGAACACCTTGTTCTTGAACAATTTCTGTTTCGACCCAAATGCCTTGAGCGCCAAAGAGAATTTGTGCCATCCATTTGGCTCGCGGCAAGTGGGTGGGTGAAGTAATCAGTTTTACCTTGTGTACTCCCCAACCCCGCAAAATAGGAATACCATAGTAAAGATTCTCAAACGTAGAACCCGCACATTCTTCCAACCAAACGTTTTGCATTCTATCTACTGCCTGTTGTTCAAAAATTAGCCAAAGACAAGGTTCTGGGGAGCCACGAGAGATGAGAATGGGAGTCTGGGGGTGTTGTCTTGCCAACTGGGCGACATAGATTTCTCGTTTAATACTTCCACCAAGTACAAAAAAAGCGTCTACTGACTTGGAAGATGCAGAAATCATGGTTATAGTGTTAAAAAGCAGAATACTGCTTAGTACGAGGCCTAGCCCAAGAGCTAGTTTTTTAAACAGTTGCCATCTTTGCCGCCATCGCACTTCCTTGGGGCTGAATCTACTATTTTTGACGGGACGTTTCATGGAGTATTTGATACTACCTTTTTTGGGGGAATTCTGTAATACCGATCTAGCTAGCCAAGTGCTATCTTAAGAAAGTAATAATGTTTGCCAAGATGGCACTGATGAAACTGCCACACTGTAGCAAGCTTGCGGAAAACGTGAGCTATGTTATAAAAGCTGGTTGAGAGGTGACGCCGGACTTTTAAAGAATCATCAAGGAAAAGTAATGAAGAAATTATAGTTAACAAGAAAAATTTATAGTCCCTAAAAAATCCTGATTGCTACACTGTCAACAACACAATTATTCCAGCTAATATACATGAATCAGTCTGCAAAACGTTACTCGCCGCTCCAAGTAGCCTTAATTGGTGGAGCTATAGCTTCGACTGCCTCCCTTTCTTTGTTTGGTTCAGTGTGGTGCCGCTCAGTACGTGCAGCACTGCAAGATAGCCCAAAAGCGGTAGTAGACGAAGTCTGGCAACTGGTGAATCGTGAATATGTCGATTCTTCGTTTAACAGACAGGACTGGTTAGCAGTCCGGCAAAACCTGCTGAGTAAAGATTATACCTCCCGTGAAGAAGCTTATGTTGCCATCCGCGAAGCTTTAGAAAAATTGGGCGATCCTTATACTCGCTTTATGGACCCCAAACAATATGAAGCTCTAACCAGCCAAACGTCTGGAGAAGTCTCTGGAATTGGTATTCGGATGGAACTGAATGAACAAACCAAGCGACTTACTGTTATAGAAGCTATTGAAAATTCCCCAGCACTGAAAGCTGGTATCAAAGCAGGAGATTGGATTATAGCGATTGACGGTAAATCCACCGAACAGATGAAAGTGGAAGACGCCTCTAAGCTAATTCGCGGTAAATCCGGTACTATGCTGAGCTTACGTCTTGGACGGGAAGGTCAGCAAGCTTTTGATGTGAAGCTGACACGGGCAACAATTGAAGTGCCAACAGTACGTTACACCTTGAAGCAAGAGGGTAACCGACGTGTTGGTTACATTCGTTTACGCGAATTCAGCGCTCACGCTTCAAGTCAAATGCGTCGTGCAATCCGCGATTTAAGTTCTCAAAAAGTTGATGGCTTTGTGTTAGATTTACGCAGCAATCCTGGTGGTTTGTTGCAAGCGAGTATTGAAATTGCTCGAATGTGGCTCGATAATGGAGCGATTGTTAAGACCGTAGACCGTAAGGGTGGTAGTGAGGAAACTAAAGCCAATCACACTGCTATGACAAGACGCCCTCTCGTCGTACTGGTGGATAACAATTCAGCTAGTGCTAGCGAAATTCTGACTGGGGCACTTAAAGATAATAAACGGGCGGTCGTTGTTGGCAGTCAAACTTTTGGAAAAGCTTTAGTACAGTCAGTTCATGAACTGGCAGATGGTTCCGGCGTGGCTGTCACAATAGCTCATTACTACACTCCTAAAGGAACAGATATTAATCACACGGGAATTGCACCAGATATTAAATTAGATTTGACTGAGGCACAACAGCGGCAACTGGCAGCAAATCCGGATTTGCTGGGAACTCAAAATGACCCTCATTATGCCCGCGCACTCTCCGTTTTGTCTAGCAACAGCCTTGCTTCACCCAGTCAGGACAATCAGCCGTTGCAATCATCAGGCAACCGCGCTATCAATCTGAAATTGTAATTAAGTTTTAAAGGCTCTTAATTGGTTGGTGGATAGTGGAATAGTGGATAGTTGCTCTACTAACTACTAACCACTAACCACTAACTACTAACAATCCTTAGTTTTTATGAATATTCAACCAGTTGAGATAGCAACCACCAACTCTTTTTTGCCAAAGATATCGGTGGTTGTGCCTATTTATAATGGTGAAGCGGATTTGCCAGAGTTAATCTCAACTCTTTTGGCTCAAACTTACCCTAAACATCAAGTAGAGTATTTACTGGTAGATAATAATAGTCGCGATCGCACCGCTAGTTTACTCAAAACATCTGCTGAAAATAGTCCAATTACAATTCGCCCTTTAAGCGAAACTCAAATTCAAAGTTCTTACGCCGCCCGCAACGCTGGTATTCGCGCTGCCACTGGTGAAATAATCGCCTTCACCGATGCTGATTGTCGTCCGCAACCTGAATGGTTAAATGCACTCATTGCACCTTTTGTCAACCCAGATATAGTCATTGTTGCTGGTGAGATTGTGGCATTACCGGGAACGAATTTACTAGAACAACACGCAGATCGTCAAGAGACTTTATCGCAAAAGCATACCCTTGCCCATTCTTTTTGTCCTTACGGTCAAACTGCGAACCTGGCAATTCGACGGCAAGCCTTTGAAAAAATAGGTTTATTTCGACCTTATCTCACAACTGGTGGAGATGCGGATATTTGTTGGCGTATTTTGCGGCAAAACATTGGGCGTTTGGAATTTGCTTTCAATGCAATTGTGAAGCACCGTCACCGCAGCACTTTAAAGGAATTAGAAAGCCAATGGCGGCGCTACGGGCGTTCAAATCGCTATTTACACGAACTGCATGGCGTGGAGTTAATGAGGGATATGCCCCCGAAAGAATACTTCTACCGTTTGGGACGCTGGATGTTGAAGGAACTGCCAAGGGACAGCGTAAAAGCTTTGGCTGGTAAAGCTAGCCTTGTAGACATATTGAGTACTCCTATTGGGTTGTTCAATGCTAGGGCACGTAGCGCAGGACAAAGAGATGCCCGGTTACCAGAAAACGCCAGAACTATTGAGTGGTTGTAGAAATACGTTTACGTCGATCCACAACCAATAGCAGATGGATGAGGCAGTGTATGACTGCGGTTTGTTTATCTGGAAACAGTGTTTTGATATAGGCACGTAACAGCAATCAAGGAATTTGGTGGCGACAAATGTTGAGGCTGAAGCAACCTAAAGCAAAACCCTGTCACATATATATACGTTTGAGTTGAATGAATTTATGCAATTTTTCAGAAAAATCTGCCGCATTCGGACAATGGATAACTTATAAAGGGGGGGAAACAACAAATTCAATTCCCAAACCTTTATAAGGGGAGGGTTAGGGAGGCGTAAAACCAACGCTTGTGGTAAAAATTATTAAAATTTTCTAAAATCTTACTTTTCTACTGAGTTATAATAATAACAATTATGCAAATAATTGCAAATATAGTCAATTAATATACAGGATTAAACTCCCGATGCGAAAAAATTCAAAAACTTCAGACTTACCCATTAATAGGAAATAGGTCTTACCACAACTCATTGCCTGCCTATGTCTTCCGAACAGTAGCTGAGCGTTGCCAAATTTCGCTAAATTGGAAGAAAAGTAGTGCAAAGGATACCGTAGATGGCAGCACAATTGTTACTGGTAGATGATGAGCCGGGATTGCGTGAAGCAGTCAAGGATTATATGCAAGAGAGCGGTTTCGGCGTTCAAGTTGCCAGTAACGCCAAAGAAGGCTGGGAATTGGTGCAACAGAATACACCAGATTTAGTAATCTCGGATATTATGATGCCGCAGGTAGATGGCTACCAATTCCTCAAGCAACTGCGGGATGACCCCCGTTTTCGGTCACTACCCGTAATCTTTCTAACTGCGAAAGGTATGACGACTGACCGGATTCAAGGTTATCAAGCGGGTGTTGATGCCTATCTGCCCAAACCCTTCGACCCAGAAGAATTAGTGGCTATTGTCGAGAACTTGCTGGAACGCCGTTCTTCCCGAACTCCTACACTAACCGAAGAGGGTGAAGCGCCTAACATAACGGAATTAGCAAATCAAATTGCCCAAATTAAACAACTGCTAACGCAAAAGAGCGCAATTTCTCAATCCCCTGCACCTTTTGCTATTGACTTAACTCCCAGAGAACAAAGCGTTTTAAACACGTAAAACTAGCCATGCGAAATATGGTGCAAAAAGGTGGCACCTCACTAAAACATTTTCTACTAACGACTGTGGGGCTTTTAGCGGTTTTGGTAGGTCTTGCTTATCTGACCCGGTGATGAATCAGGTACAGTTAAAAGTTATCAGTTCATTCGGGGAATCGACTGATAACTGATAACTGGTAACTGATAACTGTAGTATGGAGAATTTGTAGCTGGTGAGAATCGAACTGTATGTGCAGGATTGTTTTATTGAGTTGTCCCAAGGAGCAAGTGTAAATTTTTGGGACGCCCAGAGTCAAATTGCTGTGGAAACTTGGGAAAACTGGTTTGAGACGTGGATGGAAAAACTGCACCCTCTCACCTTGCTAGCATCCGCGTATGAGGTTGGGCTGCGCTTGACAAATGACAGCGAAATACAAAAGATGAATGTTCAGTACCGCCATCAGAATAAACCTACAGACGTTTTATCCTTTGCTGCACTTGAGGTAGATTTCCCTCAATCGGAAGCAGTACACACTGAGATACCTTTATATCTTGGGGATATCGTTATTTCTGTTGAGACAGCTCAAAGACAAGCTCAACAGCAGGGTCATTCTTTAGTTACAGAGTTAGCCTGGTTGGCAGCTCATGGTTTGCTCCATCTTTTGGGCTGGGATCATCCTGATGAAGAGAGCTTGAGCCGAATGTTGAATCAACAAGTAATATTACTGAAGGATATTGGTATTGATATTAACGTAGAATAACCATTGCCCAATCATATCTTAGTGTTATTCTGTAATTGTCTGACAACAGACTTTTGTAAAAAAATTTCCTCATCAGGCCATCAACAGATTAAAATACGCAGAAAATCTTACAACCACTATACCGTTTTATGCTTATGCCTATGTCCCAACAAGTTTCATCACCCCCAAAAGTTTCCGCACCACCAACAACACCAAACTGTCTAGACACAGTTGTTACCAAACAGCGAGAATTCTCATGGAAAGTTGCTTCCAATTTGTTTGTCAGTTTTAAATATGCTTGGTGTGGAATCACCTACGCTTTTCAAAGTCAACGCAATTTTCGCATTCACGTTGCTGTTTGTGCGCTTGCAATCGGCTTGAGCGTTTTTTTACAACTTAAAGGAGTGGAAATAGCGGTCATTGCGATCACAAGTGGTTTAGTTTTAGCGTTAGAGTTACTAAACACAGCGGTAGAGTCGATTGTAGACCTAACAGTTAAGCAAACGTATCACGAACTGGCAAAAATAGCCAAAGATTGTGCTGCAGGAGCTGTACTTGTGTCTGCTATTGTAGCACTACTAGTAGCTGCAATGCTGTTATTACCACCTTTGTACACGTTAATCTTGTCGCTAATGTAGATCTAGCTCTCTTAGTGCTAAAGTCTGATAAGCTAACGTGCATTTAAGTTACATAATCTGGATGGTTCTTGTCGCCCCGTAGTAGCCACAAGACTTGGAAGCACCGTAGAGCACTTCTCTACCATCCCACCAGGAATTAAAAAAGTTGTTTATGCAAATTAAATGTGCTTTAGCTGAACATTTTTAATCTTGTTTCAATTCAGGCGCAATTTTTTCTCGTGTCTGTGTCAAAGTAACGGCAATAACAACTAAAATCTTCTGATGGAAATCGATCCGAGTAAGATGATTGGTATATATCAGGAGTTATAACTTGTGATTATAGTTATTGATAATTACGACAGTTTTACCTATAATCTAGTGCAATATCTGGGTGAGTTGGCGGTAGAATTTCCAGTTGCCACAGACATCAGGGTTTTTCGGAATGACAAAATATCCTTAGATGAGATCCGCGCTTTAAAAGCAGATGGAATCGTCATTTCACCCGGACCCGGTCGCCCTGAGGATGCGGGTATTTCTTTGGATTTAATAGAACAACTTGGACCTAGCTTACCAATTTTAGGGGTTTGCTTGGGACATCAAAGCATTGGTCAAGTTTTTGGCGGTAGGATTGTTTCCGCACCAGAATTAATGCATGGCAAAACTTCTCCGGTTTATCATACGGGAGTGGGTGTTTTCCGAAAATTAGAAAGTCCAATGACCGCAACCCGGTATCATAGTTTAGTGATTGAGCGCGACTCTTGCCCAGAGGTGTTGGAAATCACCGCTTGGGTTGAGGATGGAACAATTATGGGAATTCGACATCGGAACTATCCTCACATTGAAGGCGTCCAATTTCACCCAGAGAGTGTCCTGACAAATTCAGGAAAGCAGTTACTGCGAAACTTTCTGGAACAATTGCAGTCTAGAGAGCAAAATTCTTCATGAAACGACGACAGTTAATGAGCTATGCTGGGGCGGGAATAGTGACAGCATTAGGGACTACCTTGGGATCTGAATTTCAAGCTAATGCTCAATCAAAGGCTCAACCAGGCAGTTCATTATCAATTCAGTGGTTGGGTCATACCTGCTTTCTGTTTACTGGTGGCGGAACAAGAATTCTTGCAAATCCTTTCCGGGCTATTGGTTGTACCGCAGGATATCGTCCCCCTAAAGTCCAGGCAGATTTAGTATCGATCAGCAGTCAACTGTTAGACGAGGGTGCTGTAGAAGACCTTCCCGGAAATCCAAAATTAATTTATGAACCGGGAGTTTATGAATTCAATAGCATTAAATTTCAAGGAATTGCCATAAATCACGATCGCAAAGGTGGAAAGCAATTTGGTATCAACACCGCTTGGCTGTGGAAGCAAGGCGGTATTAGCATTCTCCACCTTGGAGGAGCAGCAGCAGCCATTTCTATTGAGCAAAAAATCCTGATTGGGCGTCCTGATGTTGCTTTAGTTCCCGTTGGAGGTGGACCAAAAGCTTATAATCCTGAAGAAGCCAAGCAAGCAATTCAAGTTATCAATCCTAAAATAGTCATTCCTACTCATTTCCGTACACAAGCTGCGGATTCTTCTGCGTGTGATATTTCCCCATTAGATGAATTTTTGAAACTGATGGATGGGGTAACAGTACGTCGCAGCAATAGTGACACGATCGCGATTAGCCCTGGCAATCTTCCTGAAAATAGTGCAATTCAACTGTTAAGTTACAAGTTTTAGCCTGTCAAACCTTTAATTAGTAACAATGTAGAGACGCACTATCTGAAGCGTCTCTACACATTAACCTTAACTAAAGGTGTTGTATCTTAACCAACCTGATAAGCCAAGTAAAAAATACAAAGTTTATTTATAGCGCGTACTTCTACCTTCTTAAATTAGCTGACCTTCACAGAATTATTACGTTTTCTCAAGAGAAACTACGTTATACCGCTTTTAGATTCCACGACAATTTTACTTACAGTCTATGCATTAATAGCTATACAGTGGTAGATGCAAAATACGGCGCTTCAGTTTCAAAAAGTTATAACTCAACAAAGGCTGAACAGATACTTGTAGTAGAATTTCTGCACTTGTACTAGCTAATTCATATAAAAAACAAGGCTAAACGCAGAAATCACAACTATAACAGGAATGACTGTACTGAACTCTAGCTTCCTGACCTCGATCATTTTTAAGCAAGAAAAAGGAATTACTACAGGCCACAGAAAAGTTGCGATCGCAAACATTATAAAAGATAAGAATTTATCTTCTGGGGAAGAAGTTGGATGGCGAAGATTAAATTTTAGCCAATTTATAAAAAAATAGCTGGTCATCAAAAGGTAACTAGCAAGCATTGCGAATTGTAACTTGTTCACTGTAGACACTCCTTGTGTTATTTAAAATTCACAAATAAAGACACGATCTCGTTGATTACAGACATCTATCAGTACTTGGAGGTCGGTACAACAAAGGCTGTTCCTTCAACTTTGATGTCAACCATTCATTTAATATTCCTGTAAATATTAATATATTACTTGAAACATATAAAACCGTAGTTGTACTTATTTTTGTTTCATTTAGTAGCTTTCAGGGATTCTACTGATTTATCCTAGTTATCTTAATTTCTTAATTTCTTAATTTTTCTTCATAAAAAGCTATTTTGGTTCATTATAGCTATCTCACCTTTGTTCTTTTTTAAAGATTAAAAATTTTTTAGAAAAAAATCATACGTCATAAGTAAAATAGAAGTAAACTTTACATCCTTTAGAAATACACCAACAGTTGGAAGTATAAAAACGCTTATCAGTAACCTGTCAGGGTTCGAGTGTTGGTAATGATTCCTACTGTATTTTTCTCCTAACTTTAGTCACCGCTCTAGTTTATTCCAAACAAAAGTAAAATAGCAGCTTGCGTGAAAAGTTAATTGGGAGTATTTACTGAAAAAGCAACAACCCCCTACTATTCATCTAGTAAACTACCCACGCTGACCTTGGGGTACAGTGTGGGCTTTTAGTAGCCATCGAACTAATTTTTTCACAACCTGGAAGCATGGGGTTAGTGGACAAGCCTTTGCCTTAAAACATGTGGTTACCTGTTAACCAGAGAAAACCGACTGTGTTATTACCAGAGGATGTCCCAATCTAGCCCAATCTGCCTTTAATCGCGTTTTGGGGGTCTGTCGTTCTTTATAAACCAGAATTTGACAACGGTCGATAGCTGTAGCAAGAATTAGAATCTTTCTGAATGTATTGTTTGAGATGATCCAAGTCAACAAAATAGTCAGCAACATCAATCAAGCTGTCACTTGTCATTGACCGTATGCTCACGACTTCAACTCGAACGCCTTGGTAGGTAAGAGCATTAACAGCGTAAGCCAGGTCTCCATCACCACTGACTAATACTGCGGTATCATAATAAGGAGCTAAATTTATCATATCCACAGCAATTTCTACATCTAGATTAGCTTTTTTGGAACCGTCTGGAAGCTGGATTAAATCTTTGGTAACAACACGATAACCATTGCGACGCATCCAAAGCAAAAAGCCCTGTTGCTTATCATTCTTAGAATCGACTCCTGTGTAGAAGAAAGCACGCAAAAGCCTTGCATTTTCTGTGAAACAACAGAGCATTTTCGCATAATCAATTTCAATACCAAGTTGTAATCCAGCATGAAACAAGTTGGCTCCATCAATAAAAATAGCGACTCGACCGCGATCTGAGTTACCAAAAATATATTTATCAAATTGCATATCTGTAAGGTTTATGTTTTCACTTTTGTCTGGGTGGCGATCGCCATGCAAATTTGTCTTTTCCTTGAGAAATTTATCTTGATTTTTTTCTTTGTTAAAAGTGGCAATATTCATTGATTCCTCTTGATTTTAATTTTTATGAGTTTCTCAGATAGTGCAGCATACTTTAAGGATAAAAGACATAAGTAGTAGGCAAAAAATAAAGTATGTCATCCTTATTCTATACTTTATCCCTTTTTTTCCATCTTTTTTCTGTAAACCTTCTATAGATTTCAGCTTCAGCACAAAACCGCATCCTGATGACTTAGCCAATATGCTTAACCTTAAGGCACTCATTTTATTGTAGCTAGGTAACGGATCTTTGCCATGTAGGAGAATCCCTGTTAGTGAATGATGATATTGTTTTAAATCCAGTGATGCAAATATACACGTATTTTTCAGCCATATATTTTTCTTATCACCATTTTGTTTTGCCTCGTAAAAGAAGTTATGGGCTACTCTACACAGTACGCTGTATAAAAAATACAAACCTCAAGATATACTGCTTTAAAGTTTCCGCCTAGAAAAAAGGCTTTTCTGGTAAATTTTGTCAATTGTAGAGTTTGAGCCTGAGTGTAAGTATCGATCGCTAATATGACACAATTTTTCACTTAATTTCTGTAATGGTGTTTGTTTTGTCAATTTTTAATATTTTTTTTAAAGAAATTTTTCAAAAAACATAATTTTTTTTAAATTAAAATTAAATGTTTACTTTTTTTGGAAAAATCTTATATAATTTTATCCCATTCTCATAATTACTATAGTTATTTTACTGTCAACATTAGTGTCGTGGAAATTGTGGATATAGCAAAAGCTATTGAAAAGAGCACATTAGAAAAAAGCTCAAAAAAACGGAGAGCGAAATTGTGGCTCCTTTCGATAAATAATTTGAGTCAAACAAGTGTTGGAAATACTTATCGCTCGAAAAGGTTGCCTAAATTTTATCAAACCTCTTTTTAATGTCAACTCATAAGTAGGTCAGTAAGGGTAAAGGAGAACCAGGAATGGAAACCTTTACCCCGACAGAATTTTGTTTACATAACTTGAAGTGGTTGCCCGCCAGACAATACTATGGGGAAATGATGGGTATTAAGAGCGTGCATAGCTTGAAGCCCGAGATTGGCTCGATTGAGCAAATCTGCTTCCGTCGGAATCACTGCACCTTGACTATCCAAAATAGAGTGATGAAAGTTAAATCCATTGAGATTAAACGCCATCACACATATACCTAAAGCAGCAAACCATACACCAATTGTCGGTAAAGCTGCTGTTAAGAGGTGGAAAGCACGGTGATTTTTACTTCCTAAAGAAGGAATAAGCAAGCGACCCAACAAACCATAGTGACCTGCCACAAAATGGTAAGTTGTATGAGGCTGACCAAATCTGTAACCTGCTTCAACGGGTTCATTTCCATTCGTCTTGAGAAAGAGAGTAGAGGTAACTAACGAACCATGTAATGCACTTAAGAGCGCACCGCCGAAAACTCCAGCAACCCCTAACATATGGCAAGGATGCATTAAGATGTTGTGGTCTGCCTGGAATGCCAACATAAAATGGAAAGTGCCTGCAATGCCTAAAGGTAGACCATCGGAAAAGCTGCCCTGTCCAATTGGATAAATTAGCAAAACTGCTGTTGCTGACATTGCAGGTGCAGAAAAAGCAACAGCAACCCAAGGACGATTCCCCAAACGATAACTCAATTCCCAAAGCCGTCCCAGGTAGCACCAAGTGCCAATCAGGAAGTGTAGGACAATTAATTGATAGGGACCCCCGTTATAGAGCCATTCATCAAGGGAAATTGCCTCCCAAATTGGGTAAAAGTGCAACCCAATTGCAGCGGAAGTTGGTATAACAGCAGCTGTGATGAGATTATTACCATCCAAAAGAGAACCTAATATCGGTTCTCGTATACCATCCATGTCTACACCAGGAGCAGCAATAAACGCCAGAATGAAACAAGTGCTAGCAACTAGCAAGGTGGGAATCATCAGCACGTCAAACCAGCCGATATAGATACGATTTTCGGTGCTGGTAATCCACGCGCAAAACATATCCCACAAATCGGAGAATTCTAATTCCTTTCGACGCCGAACAGTGGTGCTCATCGTATCTTTAGTCCTACTGAAGAGAGTACTCGGAATTTCGACAAAAAGGGTTTGAAGAATGAGATATAGCAACAGATTTTTCACGACCCTTTTGTGTTTTTGCCTAAATTCAGTAGTTGAAACGCAATGTTGTTGCGGGCGTTACAAACTACTCAATCCTTCATCGATCCGAGTACCTTAATTATAGAAGAACTATTAGGAAAGCTTATCTTTTTGAGCTAAACCTTTGACGAAAGGAACGAAGTTGCACAATCAAGGCTCTGGCTTAGAAAAACGATATCCAACTCCCCGCACGCTTTCAATCCAATCCGATCCACCAATGGGGTCCATTTTTTTGCGAATTCTTTGAATACATACATCAACTACATTGGTATTGGGGTTAAAATCATATCCCCAAACGTGTTCTAGGATTTGCGTGCGGGTGAGAACTCGTCCCGGAGAACGCATCAAGTATTCCAAGAGATTAAACTCGCGAGTTGTCAGCTCCACAACCTGCTCATTACAGGTGACTTCTCTACTGATGCGATCCAATTTGATTGGACCAACACAAAGCAGGTTTTGGCGGTTGCCAGTACTTCGTCGGATAACAGCATGAATGCGGGCAACCAATTCTTCAACAAAAAACGGTTTGGCAATGTAGTCATCAGCCCCAAGATTCAAACCTTCAAGTCTGTCATCAAGTTCATTACGAGCTGTCAGTAGTATCACTGGTACATTACGCCCTGCCCGTCGCAGGTGTTTGAGGATAGACAGTCCATCCTTACCAGGCACCATAATATCAAGTATGAGGGCGTCGTACTGATTCTCCATTGCCCGAGTGTATCCCTCATCACCATTATCACAGTAGTCAACGACAAATCCCTGCTCTTTTAACCCAGCCCGGACAAAATTGGCAATTTTTGACTCATCTTCAACAAATAGTACGTTCATACCTAGACCTACCTTCTAGCACACTTTCATTACCTACTTACAGCAGTTTTCACCTGAATGAACAAGAGCTCGAAAGAATGGAACAGCAACTTGTCCGTACTATACGTAGTGCTCGGCAAGACTAAAGTATAGGTTTATTGGGCTGTAGTGGCGATCGCGCAACTACAACCCAAAACATGAAAAGGTATACCAATCAAGCTAAACTAAGAAACTGTTTTAGCAATTTCACAGACTTCTGTCACACCGTGTATGGGTCCTTGGACTGTTAAAACAGAGCAGGGAGCATTATGCAACACATAATTGCTAACACTACCTAAGAAAAACTCACTTAACCCCCTACGACCGCGCCGACCCACCAAAATTAAGTCAGCATCCCAGCTACGAGCCACTTCACAAATCATTCGACCGGGATCGCCAAGATTCTGTGAAACTTCTGCTTGGACACCGGCATTGTTTGCTTTTTGAGCAAAAGAAAACAACATATTTATTCTTTCTTGCTTGAGTTCTTCCCACTGTTGCATATATTTATTAACAGCTTCAGTGTGGAGGGTTGGATAAACACCACTGGGTTGCAGCAATACGGGATTTAAATATCCGGTTCCATCAAAGGGAGATAGAACATGGAGTAGCATAAGATTTCCATTCACCGCTTTTGCTAAACTAAGAGCTTCATCAAAAATATGTTGACCAATTTCAGAATTGTCAATGGCGACTAAAATTTTGTGAAACATAGTTATTAGTCCTTAGTTATTAGTTATTAGTTGTTAGTTGAGCATAAGTTATTCTCTTCTACCTTCCTGTTTACCTCCCAAATGGCAACATCAGACAGCGTTTTTAGCATAGAATCTGGGTTGAGGCTGATAGAGTCAATTCCCTGTTCCACTAAAAAGCGGACAAACTCGGGGTAGTCACTGAGGGCTTGACCGCAGATGCCAATCTTACGTCCGTATTGTTTGACTGTTGCGATCGCATTCTGAATAGTACGCCTGACGGCATTATTACGCTCATCAAACAGATGTGACACTAACTCAGATCCTCGGTCTAATCCAAGAGTTAACCGTGTCAGGTCATTCCATTCTATAGAAAATCCGTCAAACACTTCACAAAACTCGTCAGCCAGTAGAACATTACTGGGTAACTCGCACATCAAATAAACTTCCAATCCCTCCTTGGACGATGTTTCTTGAGAACGTCCTCGCACCAACCCATTTTTTGCCATTTCTGCCAACACTCGCTGACCTTCTTCTGGGGTACGGCAAAATGGAACCATTAAAATGACATTGCTTAAGCCCATCTCATCACGTACCTGCTTGATTGCTTGGCATTCCAAAGCAAAACCTTCAAGGTAACCGTTATTGTAATAGCGAGAAGCACCCCGCCAACCCATCATTGGGTTTTCTTCTTTAGGCTCAAACTGTTTGCCACCTAAAAGGTTTGCGTATTCATTGCTTTTAAAATCTGATAGACGGACAATAACTGGCTTGGGGTAAAAGGCAGCAGCAATTGTGCCAATACTTTGTGCTAGCTTATCGACAAAGAATTTTGCCTTGTCTTCATACTGGGCAGTTAACTCAGCAATTTCAGACTTGGCAACTTTATCTTCTAATTCGTTATAATGAATTAATGCTAGTGGATGTGCCTTAATGTTGTGGGTAATAATAAATTCCATCCGCGCCAACCCAATTCCATCATTTGGGATAGATGCTAAACCGAAAGCTTCTTCCGGATTTTCCACGTTCATCATGATTTTTGTACGAGTGTAAGGCACTTTCTCTAAAGTGACTTCTTGCAATGTTATCGGGCGTGCTTGAACAACAAACAGTTCTTGTGTGATACCATCTTTTGCCCAGTCAATATTCATCGGTGTGTAAGTACCGTGGATTTGAGAGTAGTGTTCTTCTATCAGGCAAGCCCAGTATGCTAGTTGCAAAATGTCATCATCATTTAAGGCAAATGCGGTGCGATCGCTCGGTACAATAGGGACATTTTTTGTTATTTTTGAACCACCGACATCATACATCATTTTGATTTCTTTTGTACCAATTCGCTTGTTCAGAATTGGACGATATCCCTGTTTTAATGTCGGTTTAAAGACTAAATATTTGTCAGGATTAACTGCTCCCTGCACCACATTCTCACCCAAACCATAGGCAGCCGTTATCAGTACAGTATCTTTGAAGCCTGTCTCGGTATCAATAGAGAACATAACACCAGACACTGCTAAGTCTGAGCGAACCATTTTTTGTATGCCAACTGATAGGGCAACATTGAAGTGGTCAAAGCCGTGGATTGCTCGATAGGTGATGGCACGGTCTGTAAAAATTGACGCAAAGCACTTATGGCAGGCTTCCAGTAAAGCTTTTAAACCACGAACGTTTAAGTAAGTTTCTTGCTGCCCAGCAAAGCTTGCATCTGGTAAGCCTGTTACTATAGCACTGGAACCCACAGCAACATCAATATCCAGCCCATACTGCTGTTCCAAAGTTTGGTAAGCTTGAGCGATCGCTACCTCTAATTCAGCAGGAAAGGGAGTGTCAAGTATTAAAGAACGCGCTTGTTGACCTACTTGGCGCAGGTTTTTAATATCCTCCACATTTAAATTTGCCAAAATTTGACGCAGTTCTGCTTCAAAACCTGCCATTTGGATAAAGAAACGATAAGCATATGCTGTCGTCGCAAACCCATTTGGAACTTTGACTCCTTTACGCCTGAGTTGGTGAATCATTTCTCCGAGAGAAGCATTTTTTCCTCCCACTAAAGAAATATTTGCAATACCAACTTTATTTAAAGGTAATACAAAGACTTGTTCTTTGGAGACTGCGCGAGCTATTTTTTGATTAACTGCCACGTCTAACACGATCCAGTTCCCTCAACACATAATGCGATTTAACAGGGCTGTGCAGTAAGCAACTTATGCTTCGCTTGTCCCGCATTTATATTTGTAGGAACAAAAGTTGAGGATTTTGTGAGTTTTATTATAAACGTGGATCTACTGGCTCGCTCTCCAATGCTAAAATACCGAAAACGCATTCATGCACGCGACGCAAGGGAGCACGGGCAACAAATCGCTCTAATGCTTCAGCACCTAATGCAAATTCCCGCATGGCAAGGGAACGTTTGAGGGATAGCCCCCGCTGGCGCAAGCGTTCCAAATTCTCAGGGGCTGAGTATTCGGCACCGTAGATAATTCGCAGATATTCCTGTCCGCGACACTTAACAGCAGGCTGCACAATACCGCGATTTCCTTTAACTATAAATTGCAAGGGTTTCACCACCATACCTTCACCGCCCTTACCTGTGAGTTCTGCCCACCAGCGCACCCCATCTTCTTGGCTGTGGGAGTCTGTTAAATCTATCACCTTGTATCTTGTTGTTAGAAGTAGATCGGGGTCAGACTGGCAGATTTTGGCAATTTGTTCCATGTGCCAGCAATGGTCTTTATCGGTGTGGTTAGAGCCCTCTGTTGCTAATATGTGGAAGGGAGCAAGTTTAAGGTTAGAAATATCATTTACTAACCAGCAGTAGCGACGGTAGGCATTGACATACTGATGTGCCATCTCTGCTCGTTGTTGATAGGAACGGAGTTGGCTGCTGACATCTACACCCCGTTGACTCGCTTGTTGTAATAAGCTAACAGCATCACTTAAAGCAAGGCGCGATGCAGTTCCAACAGGTGCGTACTGTTGCTGGAGTAATCCTTGGGCTTTTGCCGACCACGGCATCAGTTCGCAATCAAGGCAAACCCACTCGGTATTAAAGGTTTCCCAAAAACCGCTATGGGAAAGGGCAGCTTTTATCCGTGTCAAAAATTCTGCTTCCAGTTGCCAATTCTCAAAGAATCGTCTTCCAGTACGGGTGTAGCAAATTCCAATACCCTCACCCACTACACCAAACCGTTTTCTAGCTGCTGTCTCATCTCGGCAAACGATCGCGATCGCCCGAGAACCCATGTGCTTTTCTTCGCAAACAACTTCAGTGATTCCCTGGTTTTGGTAGTAAGCAAAAGCTTGAACTGGGTGTTCCAGATAACCCGGTTCTTGGGATGTTTCTACAGGAGACATGGTAGGTGGTAAGTAAATCAGCCATTTGGGGTTAGCAGCAAAACGACTCATCACCTCCAGGGCTGCGATCGCATTTTCTTCGCGAATGGTGATGTTGGGCATCAGCTGAGTATTGATGATACGCTTACCAAGTACGTCTTCGATATTCAGCACATCATCATATTCCTGCTGTAGAGAAGCGCCATAAGGCGTCAGTACAATTGGTTTAGCGGGTTCGCAATAAGTGCGAAGAGCTGCAACACTCACAAGTTCCTTTTCTGGATAACGCAGTGCAGTCAGTTTTCCTCCAAAAACACAGCCCGTATCAATATCAATGGTATTATTCAACCATTGCGCTTCTGGAACAGGGGTGTGTCCGTAAACGACTATCGCCTCCCCCCGATAATCTGCCGCCCAATTGTAACGAACAGGTAAGCCAAACTCATCAATTTCTCCGGTTGTTTCACCATAAAGAGCGAACTCCCGGACAGCACCAGATCCCCTTCCCTGCATTTCCTGTTTTAATCCCGCATGGGCAACAACAAGGCGTCCTCTATCTAAAAGGTAGTGACTGATGAGGGAATCGAGGAACTCACACAGTTGTTTTGTAAAAGGTTGACAAACATCTTCTGGCAAAGCCTCAATTTCTGCCAAAGTTTGCTCTAGCCCGTGATTTACCTTAACGTTTTTACCGCGCAACTTTCGCAATAACTTGTTTTCATGATTACCGGGAACGCAAAAAGCCGTAAGAGCAGCAACCATATTGCGTACAAGTTTCACTGTATCTAAGATACGGGGTCCTCTATCTACTAAATCGCCTAAAAAAACTGCTTTGCGTCCTTCTGGGTGGTAGTAAGTAGGAAAATCCCAAAGAGAATCGGGAGAGCCCATCTTCAAGTAGCCTAACTTTTGCAGCAATGCTTCAAGTTCGTCGCAGCAACCGTGAATATCGCCAATAATGTCAAAGGGACCTAGCTCGGATGTGCGATTGTTCCATAGTGGTTGGCGCTCAATTTCTACAGCTTCTATTTCCTCCAGTGAACTGAGGATGTAGACATAGCGAAAGCCCTCTTTTTCCAATCCTCGCAGCGATCGCCGGAGAAACTGAGTGTGACGGCGCACCACATGAGAACCAAACTGGCGATTTGGTCGTTGTTGGTTGCGTTGGTAACAGAGTTCTTCGGGCATATTCAAGACAATTGCCACGGGAAGAAAGTGATATTGACGTGCTAACGCTAACAATTGTTTGCGGTCTTCTGGCTGAACATTAGTCGCATCTATGACTGTCAGCCTACCTACTGCCAGTCGCTTGGCAGCAATATAATGCAGTACCTCAAAAGCATCGCGACTAGCAGACTGGTTATTTTCATCATCTGACACCAAGCCCCGACAAAAATCTGAAGACAAAATTTCAAAGGGCTGAAAGTATTTCCGGGCAAAAGTCGATTTACCAGAACCGGAAGCACCAATAAGAATAACGAGAGAAAGTTCAGGAATAGTTAGTTTCATGTTTGTAATTCGTAGGTTGGGTTGAGGAACGAAACCCAACATTTCATTCATTGTTTGTAGATTTGTGATTGAGTCACAAAACCCAATATTTCATTGTTTGTAGATTTGTGATTGAGTCACAAAACCCAACATTTCATGCATTTTTTATAGATTTGTGATTGAGTCACAAAACCCAACATTTCATGCATTGTTTGTAGATTTGTGATTGAGTCACAAAACCCAATATTTCATGCATTGTTTGTAGATTTGTGGTTGAGTCACAAAACCCAACATTTCATTCAAATCAAGCAATTTAGAGACTTTTACTCATTCATCAAGCTATATTTCATCCTTTATCCTTAATCCTTTATCCTTTTTTAAAGATTGCCATTTGTGTGGGTGAACCAACCTCTGGGTCTTCTTCTCCTATAGGTTGAAACTGTACTGTGTAGCCAAAGTGTACTGCCACATTATTTGCCCAGGTTTGGAATTCTTGGCGCGTCCATTCAAAGCGATGGTCTTTGTGCCGCAGTTTTCCACCGGGTAAGTTTTCAAATTTAATGTTGTATTCAATATTGGGAGTTGTTACCACAACTATTTTTGGTTGGGCAAATTCAAACAATACCCGCTCAAAGGCACCAAGACGTTGCAGGTCTAGGTGCTCGATCGCTTCAATCATGGTAGCGGCATCAAATCCTGCAAAACGCTTGTCTTGGTAAGTGAATGAGCTTTGAAACAGTTCCATCCGGTTCCACTGGTTCCTTGGTAAGCGCAGACGGTCTAATCTTTCTTGTGCAACTTCCAAAGAACGATAGGAGACATCAACACCTGTGATTTGCTCAAAAAAGCTGTCTTTGAGAAGCAACCGCATTAAGCTTCCCTGACCGCAACCTAAATCAATGACTCGCTTTGCACCGTTTTCTTTTAAGGTTGTGACAACAGCATTTAAGCGTTGCTGATTTAAGCTGATGGGTTTTTCTACTGCTGCTTCTTCCTCAGCATGGGTTTCTTGGCTGCCATCTGGATCGGGTTCGTCTTCCTCTGCTAATTTTGCAAGTGCAGCACGGGTGAGACGATGCTGTCGTTTTAGGTAACGCCTGGTGATTTCTTCTCGTGCTGGGTGGGCTGTCAACCACCCTTCGCCATGACGCAATAGTTTCTCGACTTCTTCATCACTCACCCAGTAGTGTTTCTCATCATCTAAGACGGGTATCAGTACGTAGAGATGACTGAGTAACTCACTCAGAGGCAAAGTGTGCTCTAATTTTACAGTGTAATACTGGCTGTGTCCCCATGCGGGAAATTCTTCATCTAAAATGTGACTTTGAGCACTGACAGTGTAGCCTAATGGTTCAAACAACTGCCGTAAAAAACTTTCACCCCCACGACACGGTAAAACGCTCAATTTAGCGACGAGGGATATAGGCGTTTGTGC
This sequence comes from Scytonema sp. NUACC21, assembly GCF_054684315.1. Taxonomy (NCBI): domain Bacteria; kingdom Bacillati; phylum Cyanobacteriota; class Cyanophyceae; order Nostocales; family Scytonemataceae; genus Scytonema; species Scytonema sp. NUACC21. The sequence continues at coordinate 134,532 of NZ_BAAFZH010000105.1, forward strand.
TATTTCCGGTCGGTCTTTGCAACGACCTCCAAGGGCTGTGCTGAAAACTTGGGCGATTGCCACACTTAAAAATGACGAAGCGACATAAGGGCGATCGCTGACGTATTCTGCCAAAGTGGCACCGCGCCCGCGTACCAATTTGACTTGGTCAATATCCAAAAGCAGCGCTGCCGTGCATTTCTCGTCGCTCACCTCTGGATAGAAAACAAGTGCCTGTCCAAAAGAAAGGGAAAAAGATTGGCATCGGTCTGGGTGTTTGTGCAGTAAATACCCCAAATCTGTGGCTGGGTGGTGTGTGGTTGTGATAGTGAGCAGCATTCTTTTTGGGAAGGCAAGTTTTATGTTACAATAATACTACATTTATACTATAAAAAAGCATATGCACAGATTTGCAATATGGCAAGTCAGTGTGTAACGACCATAATCGCGACTACAACTTAACGACAAGTCATTTTGCAAAAACTTGATTTTTTGCAACACACAAGTAAGAGACTTCCAAATCAACAATCTCCAAATATTTCTTGTGGGGCGGGGACGCCCGCTACATAGGACGGGCAGGGACGCCCGTACTACAAGATGGGGTGGGGACGCCCAGATCGCAGGATGGAGAATTTATTCCTTGGAAATTCCTAAGTAGGTAAAAAATCAATTATGTTGTAAATAACACTTATAACAGGGAACAAAGTACGGTCTTCACTAGTTAACTTTGTTTGAGCTAACCTACTTATCTATTTTTTTGATTTGCTATCTATTTTTTTGCTCTTTGGACTATTAGTAGAAAATTTGGTTAAAGCGAAAAGAAATTCGTGTAAAAATAACTCTTATTCATAAAATTTTTGTTGCCAAAGTAGGATTTTTCAAAGACTCATAACATCACATTTTCAACTTATTAAAACTCATTTATTCAATATTTCTATCTAAAGGGGGAAGATTCAAGAAAGGAACAGGTAGTGCCAACAATAATGCATATGAATGAATGATTGGTAAGGGCAAAGCTTTTCATCAATTTTTATTAAATGACAATATTTTTTAGCGAAATTCGCCTGTATATGGCTAGTAATTGTGAGTGACTAACCACTATCCACTAACTCCTAACTACTAACAAATATAAAATATCAGGGAGACAGAGCAATGAACAGCACCTACAACCATAGTTTAGTGGTCTTATCAATGGCGATCGCAGTTTTTGCATCTTACACGGGGCTAAATCTTGCAGGGCACATGAGCGCAACTAGCAAAAAGGTTAAACTCGCCTGGTTGATTGGTGGCGCGATGGCGATGGGAATCGGAATTTGGTCAATGCACTTTGTTGCCATGTTAGCCTTCAGTCTGTCAATACCCATTTCCTATGATGTAAGGACAGTCTTGTTTTCAACATTGCCTGCAATTATTGCTTCAGGAGGAGCACTTTACCTTGCAAGTCTTCCAGTACTGGGTTTTGGCAGATTGTTAATTGGTGGTGTGCTTATGGGTTTGGGCATCGCGTCAATGCATTACATGGGTATGGGAGCGATGCGAATGGAAGCGACTACCCAGTACGAGTCTTTTTGGTTTGTATTGTCTTTAATAATTGCTGTTGGTGCATCAATAACAGCATTGTGGATAGCCTTTTATACGCGAGCAACAAAGGCTGGAAGTTTAGTCAAGATTGTAAGTGCGATAGCTATGGGAATTGCAATTTCCGGTACGCACTACACGGGGATGGCAGCAGTTTCCTTTACACCAACTAAGGTTGTTCAGACAGTTGCCATGACGGAAGAAATAGATGCTTCTTATACCTTGCTTGGTATTGGTATTGGGCTAGCGACTTTCATCATCCTGGGCTTTACACTACTGACATCTCTTGTAGATAAGCACTTAATGACTCAAACGATGCTTCTCAAACAACAACAAGCAGATGCTTTACGATCTACTCAATTGACAGAAATGACTCACCGTATTCGGCGCTGGTTAAGTTTAGATGATGTGCTCAATACCGCTGTCAATGAGATTCGTCAAGCATTAGATATCGATCGTGTTGTTATCTATCGCTTCAATCCAGACTGGAGTGGCACCATTATTGCTGAGTCAGTAGCTCATGGTTGGATGAGAACTTTAGGCAAGGTATTGAATGACCCGATGGATGAAAATTGTCGGGAGTTGTACAAAAATGGACGAGTCAGGGCAACCAATAATGTTTACGAAGCGGGTTTTTCAAACTGTCATCGCGAGATTTTAGAAAACCTTCAAGTTAAGGCGAATGTGGTTGCACCAATTGTGGCTAACAGTGAACTTTTAGGGTTGTTGTGCGCTCATCAATGCTCTGGATTTCGGAATTGGCAGCAATCAGAAGTCGATTTGTTCGAGCAATTGGCAATTCAAGTCAGTATCGCCATAGAACATGCAAATCTTTTACAAAAACTACGGCAGGCACAGGAGGTACTATGGTTGCGCGATCGCGCCATTGCTGCTGCGAGTAATGCTATTATCATTACCGACGCACGTCAGTCAGACAACCCTATCATCTTTTGCAATCCAGCTTTTAAAACTATCACTGGCTATTCCCCACAAGAAGTCCTTGGGCGCAACTGTCGCCTCTTGCAAGGACAAGACACAGATCCAGCCACTGTTCAAGAAATACGCAATGCGTTGCGAGAGGGACGTGGTTGCCAGGTTGTGATTAAAAATTACCGTAAAGATGGTACCCCATTCTGGAATCAATTGACTGTTTCTCCTGTGCGAGACGGTTCCGGGCAAGTCAGTAATTTTATTGGGGTACAAGCAGATATTACAGAACGGATGCAAACACAAGAACAATTGCAATACAGCAAAGAAATCTTACAGCGCCAAGTGGTAGAACTGCTGAATGATGTTCAAGAAGCGTCTAAAGGTGACTTGACTGTGCGTGCTGAAATTACGATGGGTGAAATAGGGGTTGTGGCTGACTTTTTTAATCTCATCATTCAAAGCTTACAGCAAATTGTCATTTCCGTCAAAAATACTACCCAACAAGTGAATATTTCTGTCGGAGAAAACTCAGAGGCGATGCATTCTTTAGCAGATGAAGCACTCCAACAAGCTGAAGAAATTAACTGTGTTCTAGAATCACTTGATTCGATGGCACTCTCAATTCAAGCAGTAGCAGATCGTGCTCGCCAAGCAACATATATGGCTGGGACTGCGTCAATATCTGCTGAGGCTGGAAGAACTTCTATGGAACGCACTGTTAATAGTATTATGAACTTGCGCTCGATAATAGCAGAGACAGCCAAAAAAGTCAAGCGTCTGGGTGAAGCATCTCAAGAGATTTCCAAAGTTGTGTCTTTGATTAATCAAATTGCCTTACAAACCAACGTACTTTCTATTAACACGAGTATTGAGGCAGCAAAGGTAGGTGTAGAAGGTCAGGCTTTTGCAGTGGTGGCGGAAGAAATTAGTGAATTAGCTGCTCGGGCATCCCAAGCAACGGAAAATATTGAACAAATTGTGGAAAATATCCAGCACGAAGCAAGGGAAGCAATTAAAGCTGTCGAGCAGGGAATGACACAAGTGGTAGAGGGAACAGATTGTGTTAAAGACGCGAAACTCCAACTTGGAGAAATTTTACACGTGACTCAACAGATTAACGAGCTGTTGCAGTCAATTTCCGATGCAACAGTCTCGCAAGCAGCAGGTTCTCAGGCGATAGCGTGTTTAATGAAAGAGATTGCCGAAGCTTCGTTACACACAAGTGATTTATCCCGTCACGTTTCTGTTTCTTTACAACAAACTGTGGAAGTGGCACAGGAGTTGCAGGCTTCGGTTGGTGTGTTTAAAACGGAAAAGGTTTTGCGTTGAGGGACTTGGGAGACAAGGAGGACAAGGGTGTTTCGTGTCCCCCCTATCCCACAAATTTATAATTTTCTGTCTATAGGATGGGTCGGAAAGCCATCCTGATTTTTTAGTGAGGCTCGGAGAAAAATAGGAATTTTAGAATCAAGTAGATCGGTATGAATAAAGGTTTATTTGTTCGGGTTATCCTTTATCATTCGTCATTTGTCTTTTGTAAAGGGTATAGCTAGTTTTATATTACTTAACATTAACTGATTTGATTACCGCTAATTTACTTAAAAAACATCACCTTAGGGAGATGTCAATGGTATAAAAATCTATGCTTCTAGTATAGAAAAATAATTTTTATTAAAGATTAATCATATTTAAAAGTCATTTTAATTGAAATTCTTTTCCTACTTTTCCGTCTTAAAAAGGATTTTAGAAAGATGTTATAAAACCTACTTTTCCTACCGTACAAAATTTGGGTTTTTATGGTTTAAAATAAAAAGTATAGAGAGTTCAAATGGGGATAATAGCGGTTCAGCCGTAAGCAGGACAAATTCTGCCTTGCGGCTTTTATTTTTTAGATTTTTGCATTTTGTATCCAGAAATATTTTCCTAAAAAATATTTTATGCAAGAATGACTTTTATGAAAAGGAATGGTTGCCCACTGAAAGCTCTACTAATTTATTGATATGTCTCTTTATACTTAAAAGTTGTTAGTGATATAAAGTACGTAATTTTTGTTAAGTATTTTCAAAAGATTTTTTCAGAACACCAGGGAGATGCGGCAATGATGAGTAGCACCTATGACCAGGGTTTAGTAGCGCTATCGATCGCGATCGCGGCAGTTGCATCCTACACAGCTTTAGACCTTGCAGGACGAGTGACGGCAGCAGAGAAAAGGGTCAGGCTTGCTTGGTTAATTGGTGGTGCGATCGCGATGGGAATTGGCATCTGGTCAATGCACTTTGTCGCCATGTTAGCTTTTAGTTTGCCGATACCGATTGCTTACGACCTAAAGACAGTGTTGTGTTCGACACTGCCTGCAATTGTCGCTTCAGGAGGCGCACTTTTCCTTTCGAGCCGCCGATTCTTGGGTATGCGGCGATTGTTAATTGGTGGTGTGTTAATGGGTATGGGCATTGCTGCGATGCACTATATTGGTATGGCGGCAATGCGGATGGAAGCGCACACCCACTACGATCCATTATTGTTGGTGCTGTCGGTTGTTATTGCAATTGGGGCTTCCATTGCAGCACTGTGGATTGCGTTTCACCTACGCATACGAAGTAGTAGAACAGGAGAGTTATCTAGAATTTTAAGTGCATTGCTTATGGGGGCGGCGATATCCGGAATGCACTACACGGGGATGGCAGCAGCTTCTTTCACTCCTACAAAGACTGTGAGTTCGGTGTTGACAAATCATGCAAAATCTTCCCTGACCTTGTTGGGTATTGGCATTGGGATTGCGACGCTTGTTATTTTGGGTTTTGCACTGCTCACATCATTTGTGGATCGGCGCATGATAGATCAAATGATACTCTTCAAACAGCAGGAAACTGAAGCTTTGCGATCTACTCAATTTACAGAAATAACTTTGCGAATTCGACAGTCTCTCAAGTTAGAAGATGTTCTCAATACTGCTGTCAATGAGGTGCAGCAAGCATTAGGTACAGACCGTGTTATTATCTATCGGTTGAATCCAGACTGGAGCGGTACTATCATTGCTGAGTCAGTTGCACGGGGTTGGGCTCAGACTGTAGGGTATACAGTCAACGATTGTTTTTGGGAACGTTATATCAAAACTTATAACAATGGTCGAGTTTGGGTTACTAATAACATTTATGACGAAGGTTTTGCGGCAGATCGTCTGGAGATTCTAGAACGCTTTCAGGTTAAAGCTTATATGGCTGCCCCTATTCTCAATAACAATCAGCTTCAGGGGTTAGTGTTTGTCCATCAATGTTCTAATTTTCGGACTTGGCAACAGACGGAAATTGAGTTATTCCGGCAACTGGCAATTCAAATTGGTATTGCTTTAGAACAAGCGAATCTCTTAAACGAATTGCAGCAGGCACAAGAAGTTTTGCGGTTGCGAGATCGCGCTATTGCCTCTGTTAGCAATGGAATCATTATCACCGCTCCGCGTCAAGCAGATAACCCCATTATTTTTTGTAACCCAGCATTTGAAAAGATGACTGGCTACTTACAAGAAGAAGTCCTTGGTCGCAATTGCCGCTTCTTACAAGGACCAGACACAGATCCGGCTACTGTGAGAGAGATACACAACGCCGTGCGGGAAGAGCGTGACTGCCAGGTTGTTATTCAGAATTATCGTAAAGATGGAACCCCCTTTTGGAATCAATTAACTATTTCACCAGTACGAGACGCCTTTGGGCAAGTTATCAACTTTATAGGGGTACAAGCTGATATTACGGAACAGGCACAAGCACAAGAACTTTTGCGTTGCAGTCAAGAAACTTTGCAACGTCAAGTGGTCGCACTGCTAAATGATGTTCAAGAAGCATCTAAAGGCAACTTGACCGTGCGAGCGGACATGACAATGGGTGAAATTGGAGTTATTGCTGACTTTTTCAATGCCATTATTGAAAGCTTGCGACAAATTGTTATTCAAGTAAAACACACTTCGCAACAAGTCAGTGTTTATGTTGGGGAAAACTCAGAAGCGATGCGCCTGTTGGCGGATGATGCACTCAAGCAAGCAGAAGAAATCACCAATACCTTAGAGTCCTTAGACGCAATGGCGTTTTCAATTCAATCTGTAGCAAATAGCGCTTATCAAGCAGCAAAAATGGCTCGCACTGCCTCTACAACTGCTGAAGCTGGCAAAGCTACAATGGATCGAACCGTTGATAGCATCATAAATTTGCGTTTAACTATGGCAGAGGCAGCCAAGAAAGTGAAGCGTTTGGGTGAATCTTCCCAACAAATTTATCAGGTTATGTCTTTGATTAACCAAATTGCCCTGCAAACTAATATTATTGCTATTAACACCAGTATTGAAGCAGCCAAGGCAGGTGAGGAAGGTCGGGCTTTTGGAGTGGTGGCAGAAGAAATTGGTGAATTAGCTGCCCAGTCGGCACAAGCAATTCGCGAAATTGAACAGATTGTGGAAAATATCCAGTTTGAAACCAGCGAAGTGGTTAAAGCTGTCGAAGAGGGAATGATACAGGTGGTGGAAGGTACAGATTTAGTTAAGGATGCCAAAGTACAACTTGCAGAGATTTTAGAAGTATCCCGTCAAATTGATGAGTTGGTGCAGTCAATTTCCACTGCAACAGTATCTCAAGCAGAAACTTCCCGACTGGTGGCGTTATTAATGAATCAGGTTGCTCGCGATTCACTCCATACAAGTGAATTCTCCCGTTTGGTGTCCAGTTCTTTGGAACAAACTGTAGATGTGGCACGAGAATTGCAAAATTCTGTTGCAGTGTTTAAGACTGAGGATGGGGAGGAAAATACTATTGCTAAACCGCTTGCTATGGACGTTATAGATACAAGGGAGTATTCTGTTGGTGATTCTATAGTTGTCAATGATGGGAATGGGAAGTATGCTGCCATTGGGTAGAAGTGCTTATTACTTGACACCATGTTACCTATGGAGCGTTTCTGGGCATTATAAATCTGCGAAGTCCAAGGCAAATTGGGTCTAAGCTGCCAACATAACTAGATAAACTCACAATGAAAAAGATTCTAGTGATAGAAGATGAACCTCAAGTACGAGAAAACATACAACTCGTTTTGGAATTATCTGATTGTGACTACAAGACGATTGTTGCGGAAAATGGCTCCGTAGGCTTACAATTGGCTAAATCGGAACTCCCAAACTTGATTATCTGTGACATTATGATGCCTGAGCTAGACGGCTATGGGGTGTTGAAATCATTACAGCAAAATTTAGCGACTGAATCTATACCAATCATTTTTCTAACTGCAAAAGCAGATCGTGGTGACCTACGTCAAGCTATGGAATTAGGGGTAGATGACTATATCACAAAACCTTTTACTCCTGAAGAACTTTTGAAGGCGGTTGAGGTTAGACTGACTCGTGCAGAAAAACCTACTCAAATTAAGCAAAAGTACGAACAAGAACGCCAACACAATGCTCAGCTGAAACAGGAGATACAGGTAAATCAGCAAAAGCTTCAAGACAGCCAACGGTTAGCAGATATGCGCCAGGATGTTTTACATAAACTCTCTCAAGACTTACGCAATCCTCTCTCCAATATCAATATGGCAATTCGCATGCTGCAAGCAGCTAAGTCAGATGGTGAACGCCAGCGTTACATAAGTATTTTGCAACAAGAGTGCGATCGCGAAATCAAGCTTTTGAATGAGATTGAGAATTTACAGACATTACTGACTCCAGAAAATGCCAAGATTCTTCAAAAATTTAACCTACTAAACCAAAGTAAGTAAAGTGTTAAACGCAAGACAGAGGTTTATAGGTGAGAATTTTATCTGTGTAAAGACGCGTTTCCGAGAATGAGTCTCAACATGGGTGGGACATCCCCACCATATAAAAATCTATCTACAATAATTGGTAATTTTAGAGCGGTTTGAAAGTAATTAGCCAGTTTTTGAAGCTGAAGATGCTAATAATACAAAAAGGCTCAAGGATGAAATTAACAGGCTTATACTGCAAACTTTACTACGAGCGTGCAATAGTAGCCTGATTGTCGTCAAGGTGTACTAGCCATTGTACTATAAGGGTTTTCATTTACAGCAGTTTTCACCTAAATGAATCACACCCTTTGTAAGGCGCGGCGACCTTGCGCCCCTCCGACTGTGGTCTATTTACTTAAAAATGGCTGTAAATCAAATATCTTTTATCTTGCACCATCAACTCCCAAGCAAAAATTAAAGCCTAAAAAGCTTGTTGTTTCTTAGTTTTGTAGGCTGGGTACTGCCCACCATCCCCTTTTTGAGTTGTCAGGGAACAAAGCATTGTGTTCCTAACGATATACTTCATTTACCTAAGAAATACCGTATATTGCAAGCAATCAAGAAGTATTCTAATAACCAAACCGTGTAAGTAATTTTGACTTTTTACTTAGGATTGTAATATTGAACTTGAACATTTACGACCGTAATTGCCACATCAAAGGATTAGTGTAATTACTGTTGGAAATACAGTAGATTAAGCTTTACATTATCTTTATTAATTCATTTTTGATATTGTTACACTTGAAACCAGCAAATAATTTAAGTATCAACAAGCCTGTATTTAGGGAAAATTATAGATATGATCCTGGAGAAGATTGATTTGTGAAATGGTCTATTGAGAAAAAAACTATAGTTGGATTGCTGTGTGTTTCGATAGTTATGGTTTCTGTCGATTTATTTTCCTTTATAGCAGCAAAAAACCACAGAGAGATTTCAAATGGAGTGGTTAATACTCACCAAGCTTTGCATAGCATAGAAAAAGTTATTTCATCCCTTAAAGATGCTGAAACCAGACACTATATCTATTTAATTACAGGAAAAGAAAATGATTTAGAAAGTTACAACACTACAATTGTTCAAATAGATAAAAACATTCAGGAACTTAGAAAATTAACGACAGATCGACTAATACACCAACAGATAATTAGCAAGGTAGAAAATCTGGTTTCAGAAAAGACGATTGCTTTTAAAGAAACAGTTGATATGCGTAAAGAAAAGGGATTATCAACTGGTATTGAAGTATTTAAGATAATTAGGCAAAAAAATGATATCGACAGCATTTCCCTGCTTGAGAGCGAGATAGAGGAGGTGGAAAAAAAACTATTGAAACAACGGTTACAACAGGAGGTAGTAGCTCATCAAATAGAAACGATTGCTTCTTTGTCTGGAACGTGTCTCACTGTAGTCTTATTTTACGCGATCGTTCAAGCTACTCTTAGAGAGATAAGAGATCGCCGTGAAGCACAAAAAACACTTGCTGCTAGTAATGAAGAATTAGAAACCAAAATTATGGAGCGTACAGTTGAATTAACTCAAATGAATAAGAAATTATTGGATTTTCAAGAGCAACTCCTGAAAACACAACAGGAATTATACAAAGTGTTGGCAAGCGAAAGAGAACTTAATCATCTCAAATCTCAAATTATTACTACAGTCTCCCACGAATACCGTACTCCCCTAACTATCATTCTATCTGGTGCAGAATTATTACAAAAGTACGAACAAAAATTGACTGAAGAACAAAAAAATAGACAGTTAAGAAGCATTCAAACAAGTGCCAAGCACATGGCTAACTTGGTGAATGATATGTTGTTCATCAACCAAGCAGAGTTGAATCAATTAACTTATAATCCATCTTCAGTAAATTTAATAGAATTATGCAAAGAATTGGTAGAAAAAAATTCTAGCTTTGTATCAAGTAAGATTAATATTGATTTCAGTATCTTCGGAACTTGCGAGCGTGTTTGCTTGGATAAAGAACTGTTACAACCCATGCTGCTTAACCTACTTTCAAATGCTATTAAATATTCCCACCAGGGAGGTGCAGTAAGTTTTAAGGTCGAATGTACTAATGGAAGTGCCCAATTTTTAGTTCGGGATTTTGGAATTGGTATTCCAGAAGCAGATATCGGTCATATATTTGAGTTTTTCTACCGAGGCAGTAATGTAGGTAATATCGGTGGTACTGGTATAGGGTTAGCCGTTGCTAAAAAGTGCGTGGACTTACACCAAGGTAGTATTAGTGTAGAAAGCTTTGTGAATCAAGGGACAACGTTTATTGTGACGCTACCTTGCGTTTAAAAATGGCTTAGCTAATATTCTTTATAGAAGAATATTATAATCTCAGTGTTTTCCGAATTGCTCTGAAAGAATTTATTGATAATAATTTATTATAGTTGCAATATTGAAATTTTACAAAAATTAAGATTTTTAAGTCAAAACTAGAATTTTCCTCTTGGGAGAGTGCATCATGCTAACACACTTTATGTTTCCTAACAATAGACTGATATCAACTAAATTTGTTAAATGTTGTAATCCAAAGATGTTTTGGTTTGGATTTTATGAGGAAGACACACAACTGAGTAGACCGAGATAAATAAAGATAGTTCTTTAAGGTTGTCATTTGTCATTCGTCATTTGTAATTCTGAATGGGCATAGTAATTAAAATTTTTGTTTTTACACTTATATTATGGAACATAAAGATGAAATCAATATTCTACTGGTTGATGACTCTCCCACAAATCTGTTCCTTTTAGAAGCAATTTTGGGTAATTTAGGACATAACTTAGTGACGGCTGAATCAGGGAAAGAGGCTTTAGAGAAAATTTTTTACCAAGATTTTGCTCTCATAATACTTGATATCCAAATGCCAGAATTCAATGGATTTGAAACAGCAAAATTGATTCGGCAGTGTTCAAGGTCTCAGCACACTCCAATTATTTTTATAACGGCTTTTTATAACAACTTACATCAAATTTTGCAGGGGTATAGCTATGGAGCTGTAGATTATTTAGTTAAGCCAATTGAGCCTGAGATACTAATATCAAAAGTACAAGAGTTTGTCGAACTATTCTGGCAAACACAAAAGATTAAACAACAACACGATCTCCTAAAACTGACAAATCTACAGCTGAGAAACGAAGTCATTCAGCGTCAGCAGGCACAAGAGGCTCTTTTATTCAATCAACAACGGCTCCAGTATCTACTGTTCCACAATCCAGCAATTATTTACTGCTACAAGGCATTTGATGATTTTGCCACAACCTTTGTCAGTGACAACATTACTGAGAAGTTGGGCTATACAGTACAACAGATTAAGGGCGATCCAAAGTTCTGGATAAACTATATTCATCCAAATGATGCAGCCTATATGCTTGATAAAATACCATTGCTGTTGAAGACTGGTAAGCAAATCAATGAATACCGTTTTCTCCATATTGATGGTAGCTATCGTTGGATACGGGATGAATCAAAGTTAATACGCGATGCTTTGGGTAATCCCTTAGAAATCGTCGGTTCCATAATAGACATCACCGAACGCAAACAGGCAGAGGCGGCATTACGAGAAAGCGAGTTAGAATTGCGAGATTTTCTGGATAGTGCTCACGATTTGATTCAAAGCTTTTCACCAGAAGGAAAGCTGTTGTATGTCAATCGGGCTTGGCAGGAAACTATGGGTTATACCTTAGAAGAGGTGAAGCAGCTATCAATATTTGATACCATCCATCCCACCAGCAAGGAAAAATGCCAGGAAACGATAGAGAACGTGCTGTCGGGAAGGTCATGCGATCGCGTTGAAACTCTTTTTGTCACCAAAGATGGCAGAGTGATTGCACTTGAAGGCAACGTTAACTGCCGTTTTGAAGCAGGTCAACCCCAAACAACCAGAGGTATTTTTCGCAATATTACCGACCGCAAGCAGGCAGAAGACGCACTGCAAATACAGAGACAATGGCTAGAAGTTGTACTGAATAGCATCGGTGATGCAGTAATTGCTACTGACAAAGCTGCAAAGATTACTTTCATGAATCCTGTCGCACAAGCTCTGACTGGATGGTCTGTCCAAAATGCTTTAGGAAGAAAAATTGATGAAGTTTTTTGTATTATCCACCAGCAGAGACCGCAATCGGCTACAAGTCTGATTGAACGGGTATTGCAAGAGCGTAAAGTTGTTGAATTGGTTGATAACTTAGTCTTGGTTGCACAAAATGGCAATGAAATACCGATTGATACCACTCTTGCACCGATTCTTACTCCCGATCGCTTGTTGCAAGGTTCTGTACTGGTATTTCGTGATATTACCAAGCGCCAGCAGGCAAAAAGCTCCTTGTACCGTGCTCTCCAGGAGTTGGAATTTCAAAAGTTTGCTCTAGATCAATCCGCGATTGTAGCGATTACTGATGCTCGGGGCATGATTACTTATGCAAATGATAAATTCTGTGAAATTTCCAAATACTCCAGGCAAGAACTCATTGGCAAACCTCACAGCTTAATCAAATCGGGATTTCATTCCAAACAATTCTTTCAAGAACTTTGGGTAACTATTGCCACAGGTCAGGTTTGGAAAGGTGAAATTAAAAACAAAGCTAAGGATGGTTACTTTTATTGGGTAGACACGACAATAGTTCCGTTTTTAGATAGCCAAGGGAAACCTTATCAATATTTAGCTATCCGCTTTGATATTACTCAGCGCAAGCAGGCAGAAGAAAGCCTTTGTGAAGCTTTAGAAAAGGAAAAAGAACTCAACGAACTTAAATCTCGTTTTGTCTCTATGATTTCCCACGAGTTTCGCACTCCCCTGACGACTATTCTTGGCACTAATGAATTACTCACACACTACAGCCATAACTTGACAGAAGAGAAAAAGCTCGCATACTTACAACGCATTCACAACAATGTCAATCATCTAACCCAGATGTTGGATGACGTACTGCTGTTGGGAAAAGCAGAAGCTGGAAAATTAAACTTGCAACCAGAAACACTGGATATAGTACAACTTTGTCAAAGTTTAGCGGATGAGTTAAAACTGAGTACTGCTAGCAAACACCAGCTAGAGTTTACTGCCAACAGCCCGTCCGCCCTTGCTTATGTGGATGAAAAACTGCTCAGGCATATCTTGGATAATTTGTTCTCAAACGCTATTAAATATTCACCTGCAGGCAGCACTATTTGCTTTGAACTGGTTTGTACAGATGAGATGATACAGTTTCAAATTCAAGATTCGGGCATTGGTATTTCTGAAGAAGACCAACTCAGGCTATTTGAGTCCTTCCATCGCGGTACGAATGTAGGCAATATTCCCGGTACTGGTTTGGGCTTAGCCATTGTGAAAAAGGCAGTGGAGTTACAAGGAGGAACGATTACAGTACGTAGCAAAGTTAATATGGGTGCAACATTTACAGTAACTATTCCTTTAAATGAGAGATAAACAAATGACAAAAGTTTTAGTGATTGAAGACGAAGAACAAATCCGCGAAATTATCAGCGTTATGCTTAGTGCCGAAAATTTTGAGGTGATTGAAGCAGAAGATGGTCGCATGGGGGTGGATTTAGCACAGCAGGACAAGCCCGATCTCGTTATCTGCGATGTCATGATGCCACAACTGGATGGGTATGGCGTTCTCAACGAGTTGCGCCAGAATCCATCCACGCAAACCACTCCCTTTATTTTCCTCACGGCTAAAGCCGCTAAAGTTTCTATACGTCAAGGGATGGAATTAGGAGCAGATGATTATTTGACCAAACCATTTACTCGTGACGAATTGTTGGGAGCAATTACCGCACGGTTGAAGAAGCAGTCTGAGATTGAGAAGCAATCTCAACAGAAACTGGATGAGTTGCGTGATAATATATCTATGGCACTGCCTCACGAATTGCATACCCCTCTCAATGGCATTATTGGCTTTGCCCAATTCCTTATAGAAAGCTACGGCGAGCTTGAGCAAGATGAAGCGCTGGAAATGCTGCGGATCATCCATTCCTCTGGTAATAGATTACACAGATTAACCCGTAACTTTTTATTATTTGCCGAACTCGAGCTAGCAACAACTAGTTCAGAACGAGCTCGGAAATTGCGTGGTGAGTGGATGATGAACTATACCAAAACCACAATTTCAGACATTGCTCTCCACGAGGCTAGCAAAGTAAATCGGGAAGCAGATTTGCGTTTAGATCTACAAGAAAGCAGCGCTAAAATTTCACCATCTAGTTTGCATAAAATTCTCCTTGAAATCCTCGATAATGCTTTTAAGTTCTCCCAGCCGGGAACTCCTGTAGTTGTTAGTACTGAAGTGCAAGATAATACTTTTGTCCTATCTGTTGCCGATAACGGAAGAGGTATGACATGCGAGCAAATTGCTAAACTTGGAGCCTATATGCAATTCGAGCGCAAGCTTTACGAGCAACAAGGTTCGGGATTGGGGCTGGTCATAGCTAAACGGTTGGCTGAGCTATATGAAGGGCATTTAACTATCGAAAGTATCCCAAGTCAAAAAACTATTGTGCGGGTTACTTTGCTACTTGAGGATTAACAACGAATTAAGTCGCTTAACCTAATAAATAACTGATTGTGTTGGGTTTCGTTCCTCAAACGCCACTTGCTTCAATGGGGGGAACCCCCACAACGCAGTGGCTCCCCAACCTAGTTATAGCCTCTGGCAAACCCGAAACTAATTCAGCCATTAAGCGAGATGGCAACTTGGCATCAGTGCTGATGTCAACAACCTCTACCTCTACACCTTTCCAAAATAGCTTGCGACTGCAGGGTGGTAGGATGGAAATAACTTTACCTTGATACCGCACAATTGCTACTTGTTCGTTCAATAATTGTACTGTTTCGCAGTAAGCCGCAACAAAGTCGGGATGTTTTTCAATCAATACATCTTCGAGGGGAAAGCCTGGATTAGGTATAATACGGCTGAGAGTCCGGAGCGAAACATCCCTGTCTACTGACCAGAAAGCGTACTCGCCCGGTTCTAGGGGTCGGACAAAGTTATTTTGCACGTACAGCAAACCAATCTCATACTCGGAGATTTGGAACTTTTTCAGTCCATTCAAGGTAACTCCCCGTACTTGCTGCACGAATTCTGCAGGTAACTCCAAGCTTTCTTCCAAGTTGAAGAGATGGGATTCTACCTCAATAAAACCGCGCCAAAAAGCCCGCAGTTGGTTTGGTAGAATGCTTACCCAACTTCGACCCAAGCGTACTAAAGCGGCTTGGTTGAATGCTGTTCGCACGACTAAGAGATGTTGTTGTAACTCGGAACTGTGATTTCTCAGCAAGAGTTCCAGGTTCTCAATCTTTGCTTCAGGTTGGTTGAGGTCATAGGTTTTGACTTCCCAATGCCAACCAAAATAGGTGTATGTACCGGGCTGTAAAATTTTCTTAAAATCACTACGGTGATATAAGATTCCGATTTCGTTAGGTTTGATATAAAAAGTTTTCCACATAGAAAATTGAATGGGTAACTTGAGCATTCTTACCCAGCGCAGAAGGTTTGATAGAAACATTGATAATTTATATAACCTAGTATATTACATATACTACAAACGGTTTTTAAACTCTGCAAATGTAGGTGTTTACAGTTCAGTTGCGGGCGAATTGCATCTCCAAAACTGGATTAAGATTACTGCTACTTCTCCGTTGACTACCCAAGGGCAATACAGGAAAAGAAAACAGTTCTCAGATATGTCGTTGGGTTTGGCAATCCAGAATTCTCTTAGAGAAACTGGATGCGGAAAACCTTCGTGACATACTCCAATAAGGGAGGAAGGCAATCGCGCAGGCTCCTTTACTGTGACTACTGTGCATCATCAGGTGATGAACAACAGTCAGCACCCACATTGCAGAGCTTTTACTACTATGAGTTAAATTGGCTACCGTGGAGGGTAGTGTCCTTTGACCCGGACATTCTTTGGTGGAAAGTACAGGAATCGAACCTGCAACCAATCGATTAACAGTCGATCGCTCTACCAGTGAGCTAACTTTCATTCGAGGGGAGTTTGATGTAGGATTTCAACCTACGTCCTACCGATGACTTCGGTTGCTCTAGCAGACTGAGCTAATCAAACAGTAAGTAGTCACACAAAGCGGTATACGCTCAATCCAGAGGTTGGCGCACCAGTCGGGCATACAGAACCCCAACCATTGCTTTACTCGTGTATTACTACCTTACTACTTAATGTAGCACAAAAAAATATAAGGTGCTACTGGATAATTACTGAGATGCAAGTTAAAGGTGATGGACTTGCGAAATTAGCAATCGCTTATACTGTACCTTCACGCTGGCGAAACCATTGCAAACGACCCTCAAACCGTTCTAGATGGTCGGGGTGCTGCTGCCCAATAATATAGTTCCAGAGAACTGTTTGAAAAGTTCGTGCTTCAATAAACAAATCCAATATTTCATCATCAATCCTCAAACCGTAACCTTTGAGTGCCGCATTGACTCTCTCCGTATCGCTACCAAAGACACGTGATGAAGCAGCAAGACACGCAATATCCCAAAGGGTGGGGGCGATAAACGTATCCTCCCAGTCCGCCCATAGCACCCCGCGTGTGGTATTTAAGACATTCGATAGGTTTGAGTCGCCGTGAACGGGTTGCATTGGTAACTCTAGTTGCTGGAACTTTGTTTTTATTCGTTCCTGCACTTGTTGCAGCATATCTGCATCTGCAGGGCTGAAGACTCTTTCGCTTTGGAGTTGGCAGAAAATCCTCTCGGACTCCGATAGTGCATCAAGGACAGGAAGCTCATCCTTGAAGTCAACAAGTGCTTCATGGCACTGGCGCAACGCCCAACCCGCAGCAATTGGGTCTACTGGCGCATCTAATTCTTGCACAAACTCCCAAAAACTCAACACCAAACCGTTATGGTGATAGGGTCCGGGTGACACCACCGTACTTGGAGGTACAACAGGTGCGCCAGCCGCCGCCAGATGACTTGCAACCGCAATTTCTCGTTTCAACCACGCATCACCTTTGCGGACTGTACCTGTCGTCGTTGCTACCCTTGCTACCACAGGGGTTGGGCGCAAATGCACCAGCAAATTACTGCGGTCTGCCAGAACTATTGCTGTATCAAATGTCAATCTTTGCTGTTGAGCAACTTCACATACAGTGCGTAGTGCAGCTTGCACGTGGAATCTGTCACCTGCCTTGGTCATTGTTCAACCTTTAAGCTACCTCTCCACCACAAACTCTAGGGGTTTTCTCAATTCCTTGCCAATTGCTCCCGAGACTTTGAGCAAGTAACTGAATAGCCCGAACTTTTTCATTAGGGCTGAGGGCAAGAAGGTGTTCTTCTAAGTCTTTAAGTGTCATCGGCATATATTCTCATGATTGGGCGATCGCTGCTACTATTTATGAGTCTTAAGTAGGTCGGCGTGAAAAAACCAAACTATGTAAACTTATATATCACTTGCGGCGCTCAATGGCACGAGCGATTGAGTTTGACTGATGAAGCTGGCATTAAGCACATTAATGCTTAAGTTTGGATAGGTTTTGAGTAGCGCGTTTCCGCATGAGAATTCATAAAGCGATCTGCAAACAACACGAGGAAGTATTCATTGCGGTTCTTCCCGACCAATACCCAATTCAAGGAGTTTGCGTTTGAGATCGTCTCGCTGAGTACCACAGTAGTAATATTTTTTATCTCTCAAGTTAACCAGATAATAACCCGTTTTCCCACCATTAATGCGGAATAATTCCACAACAACTTGTTGCTCGGTCACACCATACAGTGCAACAAAGTCATCGTAGTTGACATTAGAGTTGTTGGAGCGGTAGAAGACATCAGCATTTTTGACGAACCAGCGACCTGCGCGACATTCGAGTATGCGGTAATAATCTGGATAAACAATGGTGTCCATAAGCTAAACTTGAACTAGAGAATCAAGAAAAGCCCCCTATTGGGGTAGAGGGCTTTAACTAAAATTTAGCCTGAAAGTTAATTTTTCTTGGGTTCATCACCCTCATCCTTTAACTGTTCAGGAGTCTCGAAAACGATTTCCCGTTCACCTGTTCCAAGGTTTTCCTTGAGCCAAGTTTGTTCTTCAGTGAGCGGGTTTTCGTTTGGGATTTTTTCGTAAGTGTCGATATCATTGGCGTTGACATCGGATGAATGTCCATTTCCGCCATTTGCTTGAGTCATTCAATCACCTCCTTATGAAAACTAGGAGTTTTACTGTTCTCATAGTTTCATTTTATCCTTGTATACCGGGATAAAAACGAATTAGCTATGAAATTTTTGCCGCAGACCCACGCAGACGTATAAGCATTGTTTATCCCTGTATACAGGGAATTATGGCATTATGAAAATGTTGAGTTATTGTTATGTATGTCTAAAGGGAATCGAAATCCAGTCCAATCCACTCAATTTAAGGAAAAGCGATTTCGCGCTTACGGAGAAGTAGGCAACATTGCCCTTTCTAAAAAACCAATAAGTATTAAACTGCCACAAGACGTGCATGACGTACTGGAGAATCTACCTTCAGAACAGAGAGTTACTTATTTACGGCGGATAATTTCAGAAGCCGTTCGACGCGATTTGATGGAATAGCAGTGGGATGAATTTATTATGCGATCGCACTTCAAATGCGTAATATAACTTTATATTATATTGCTGAATCGTTGGATGCCAGACAATTTTTCTAAAGATAACAATACTTGGCTTTAACGGTACAATAAATTGTTAGCTTCTGCTGCATCTCCTTCACCATACCAAGAAAATGTCAGAGCAAAGAGCACTCCTAATCGAACTGCTCCGTGCGGCATACGCAGCCTTCAACGCACGAAACATTGATGCTGCCCTTGCCCTCATGACTCCGGACGTGGTTTGGCCGAAAGCGTTCAAAGGCGGTTTTGCCCGTGGACCTGAAGAAGTTCGCGCTTACTGGACGGAGCAATGGAGCGAGATCGATCCGCATGTCGAGCCGCAAACCTTTTACTTGGAGGAGGACAGGCGCATTTTGGTCTCGGTGCATCAGGTCGTGCGTGACTTGGCAGGAGCAGTTCAAGCCTCGGAACAGGTGGGTCATCGATTCACCTTTGAGCACGGCTTGATTCAAGCTATGGAAGTCTGTCCACTTCCATCGTCCACCCCATAAGGCAAAGTTTAACAACTGTGTTCGGAGTAATGGAGAGTTTGAAGCGTTTCTGTGATTTACTGCCAATAAATATGAATTTTTTGCATAAAAATTAAGAGTCCGATTGTGCTATGGACTGCATACAACCACAGCGTGAAGAAAAAAACATAACCATCTATGACTTGATGGACGAAATTTTAGTAGTTTGTCCCCGGTGTCAAGCGCTGGCACATATTACATCTGTTTGTGATAACACCTCGTCCGTTGCAACGTACTTTCAAGCACGGCGTCTTGTCTGTAGGGGATGTGGATTGAGTCAAGATTGGGCAAGTCAAAGTGTTGGATACGATTGGTATGCAGACCCCATGCGCGATCCTTACTTTAAACTACCACTGTACTTACAAACTAGATATCGCCAGTGCGTATTGTGGGCATACAACGATCGCCATCTACTGCTGCTAGAACAATATATAGCCAGTTCGTTGCGTGGCTCAAAATCGGTTCCTCAGTATGGGTGGCATAACCAAAGTTTGTTCAGCCGCCTACCCAAATGGATGATTGTTGCCAAACACCGTCCTAGCTTGCTTAAGACCATATCCAAACTCAAGCAGGAAAAACTGTATGGAAACTAGGTGCAAACAGCGTTGTCGATCGCCTGTCTTTCCGTTTCTTACAATGCAACTATTTAATTACTTTAATACTACAGAATAAGTAATTAGGACTTACGCACTGTACAAATTGGTTCCAACTAAGTAGGATAAATAATAAATGTCAATAATTTGTATTATTGTATCGTTATAATACAATTTTACGGTGCTTGCGTTATTATACTTAAATGTCTGGTATAATTAATACAGTGGTGCTTCATAGGTATTTATAAATGATGTGGCTTGAAAATTGTGGCTCTTCCGTACTTAGTGGGCTAAAATATTAGTAATAACCTAAAAATTACTAATGTTTTATACATGATGAAGAGTTTAATGACTAAGTTATTAAATTTGCCTGGAGTCATAGTAGAAGATAGTAAAGAAATAGAAGGAACATTAATCTTATCCGTAAAAGTGGAGAAAAAGACAGCAATTTGTCCAAGATGTGGTAATATTAGCCATCATCTTCATGAAAATATTTTTTCTTCAGCTTTGAGAATTTTTTGAGAAAGTTTTCGTAAATCCGCTTCTTTTCTTTCTTGACTTTGTACAACTAACCATCTCTGCTCTATTCCACCATAGTCACTTATTTGAGCTACAAATGAGTATCCTTCTAGAGCACTTTCAGTAAATTCTGATTCTGGTAAAGTTGATACTAATAATTGTGCTGATTTTAAGCTTAAAGGGACTCTACATAACCATTTCATCTCTGACATAAGTTGAAGATTTGCTTTTGTATGTATATAAAGCACAATCTGCAACTATTAAACTATCTACTTCTATCTGCTTTTTATATTCAACTGCAATTTCTCCAAAGTACGAAGAATCCACTCTATTTCCAGATGCAGATTTAAAGAACAATGGGATATCACCATCCCCTGTACATATTAATTCTATTAAAAACTGTTTTAAATCTGGTCTATGATCTCGTGAGTATCCGTAGGTAATATTTATCGCTTGTTTTGATTTTAGCTGAGAGTCTTGTCTAGGCTCATCTTCAATTTTTAAATTCTCAAATATCACTTCTGGTAAAGCTGTTTCATTGGTAATTGCTCTGATACCCCATACCCTCAATCGAGACAGGGTAAATTATCCATCTTTTCAGTCCCCTAGGGACTAGCGATCGCCTGTTTTTTCCTGATTTATCCTACATCATCTTTCGTCTAATTTGTCAATGCGTAAGTTCTAGTAATATAAGACAACGACATAATTGTTCTTTTTCAACAAGTTTAAATTACATCAAGTTTTATTGAAAAATGTGAGTTCTATGGCTTTATGTTAATTCTTTCCGAATCCTGTTTATTGCTTGTTCTAAATCTTTAGTATGAAACCAGTCTGCAAAAGCACCATAAATTAGTTTTCCATAACTATCAGCTAGAAATATGTGCTTAAGCGCAATGATATTTTGGCAAGTTTTTACTACAGTTCCATCTTTTAAAACAAATACAGGTTTAGACCACTTAAAGTCTCTATCATGACACGGAGATATACCAGGAACTGTATCTAAAATTTCTACAGCTTTCTCTGCTATCTTTGAAAGTTCGTTAGTTTTCTCAGCTTGATAAAGTAGATCGTTAATAACATAATCTATAACTTTTTGCATTATTTAAAAATAAGCTAGCCACCAAATACGTTAAGCTGCCAAAAGCTATTTAATATTCATTTGTTGAAAAACTCACCGCATAAGGTAGCGATCGCTCACCACCAGTCAGCACTCAGGAGTTAATCTTAAATACACCACTTTACAGATTCCGCAACACTGGGGACTTTATTCCACACCTACCAAAGTTAATCGCTGCCCTCATAAATAAGGTACCGGGACTCAAAGGAGCGATCGCCAATCGGAAACCACAGCTGCTACAAACGCTTTCTGACTATTGCCATGTAGAAAAGAGTGAATATTGCATTGACAAAGGCTATTAAATTATCAAGCAAGATAAATCCGCTCCCATTAATGTCTGATTCTTCAAATTTTAAATGCGAGCACCCTATTATAAGGGCGAACAGCCCCTATTGTAAGGGCGAACAGCCGTTCGCCCCTACTTCAATTCTCCAAATTTAGGGCTCCACCAACCTTTTTGGGTAGTAAAATAAGCCACTTCTTTATGTTTCTGGTCGTTTCGGGATTTGGGATCGGAACAGCGTAGCATTTTCTTACTCATCCCTTCCTTGATATAACTATACTCTTCCAAAGGTTTCTGACATACCGGACAGGGATATTTTGTTATCTGGGCTGGAGGTTTTTGGGGGCTTTCTTCTTTAGCAGCTTTTGAGCGCGGCGCTTCCCATGTTTTGCTGTATTCGCTCCAAAAAAGAACCACGTTTTCACAGCCACTGACACATTTAAGAAAGTATTTCTTTTTAACTTTATTGCTCTTAATTTTAGCTAAGTGGTTGTTGCACTGAGGGCAACGAGTCCTGGAAGTCTCGAATTTGCCTTCAGCTACAGGAGGTGCTTTTGTCCCATTTGATGGACTGACAACGACAGTTTTTGCTTTAGCCAGCGCTGGTGCAAAGTAATTCTGATTCCAATTTGTGAGGTAGTGCTGCCAAGGCTGTTTCCCGGAAGCAATTGCATCTAAAGCATCCTCCATCTTTGCGGTAAATTCTGTCTGTAGCAAATCCGGTAATGCTTTCAATAAAAACGCATCTACTTCCAAACCTAAGGTTGTCGGCTGTAGGCTGTCTTTTGCTAACTGCACATAACCCCGTTTCTTCAAGGTTGCAATGGTGGGAGAATAGGTACTCGGACGACCAATCCCTTTGCGTTCCATTAATTGGACTAATTTGGGTTCGCTGTAGCGGGGTGGTGGCTGGGTCTGTTTCTTTTCATGACCTGCATTTTCCAAAGTCAACATGTGCCCCTGCTGCAAGTTTGGCAGAATTGTATCTTTGCTGAGGTTTGGCCAATATCGAGCATAACCTAAAAACTCTACGACTTGTCCTCTCGCTTGCCAAAGGATTTGACCGGACTGGGTAATAACCAGAGTTTTACGCAGTTGGGCTGGGCGACATTGGGATGCGATCGCCCGTTTCCAAATCATCACGTACAGGTTAAACTCATCTTCAGGCAGTTCCACCCGCAACTCCACTGAGGGACGAAACACATTGGTCGGACGGATTGCCTCATGGGCTTCCTGAGCGGTTTTGTTACTGCGGTGTCTGGCAACTTTCTGCGGTACGTTCTTCGGGTCATGTTCTTCCAACCACTTTCGGGCGTCGGCGCAGAACTCAGGGCTGAGCATGACAGAGTCCGTCCGCATATAAGTAATTAACCCCGCCTCATACAACTTTTGAGCCAAAAGCATGGTTCTGTCAGGAGTAAATCGCAACCTTGAACCAGCAGCTTGCTGTAGGGTAGAGGTGATAAAGGGTGGAGGTGGTTGGCGGCTGGCAATCTTCCCCTCAAATTGGATAACTTGGTGGGGATGACGTCGTGCTTCCTCCACCAAACGATCTGCTTCTGCTTCCGTAAGAACGCGAGTAGACTCTGGAGATTCCTTGGTGTTACTTGCTGCGTCGTCATGGGCTTCCGTTTCCGATTCTACAGCATCTGTGCGATCGCTAACCGTTCCTTTGTAGAAAGCGCGGAATCCTTCAGCATAGTCCACCCAGACACTCCAATAATCTTGGGGAACAAACGACTCAATTTCCCTCTCGCGCTGGCAAATCAAGTGTAGAGTTGCGCTTTGGACTCGCCCAACACTCTTAGCCCCATTATTCAACGCCCAAACTAACGGGCTTCCCTTGTAACCGACTAACTTATCCAGACAATCTCGACACAATCCCGCTCCTACCAAGTTAAAATCAATGTCTCTGGGATTGGCAATGGCAGACCGAACCGCAGACTCCGTAATCTCTGTATAAACTACCCGTTTTGGGTCTTTGAGTCCCAATGCTTCTTTAAGATGCCAAGCGATGGTTTCTCCTTCCCGATCTGGGTCTGTTGCTAGGACAACTTCTTTTACCTGCTTGACCGCAGTCTTGAGCTGCTGAATTGTTTCCTTTGCCTGTTGATTGCGGGGTACGTACTTACACTGCACGCTGCTACCTTCCATCATAAATCCCAAAGAATCCTCACCTTCATCGCTGAGTTCGCGAATGTGACCGCAACTAGCACGAACAATCCATTCACTTCCCAGGATTTGACTGAGTTTTTTAACTTTACCGGGGGATTCGACCACTAGAAGGCGTTTAGGCATAGCACCTTACCTTTCGATGTCATCTAACACACAGCAGCTTTGTTTTTTATAGTACACTTGTTTTGAATTTTTGCACTCTCCATAGTGCGCTCCACCTATAATAGAAGAACTTAACGCCACACCTGACAACAGTTATGCTGTCACCTGAAATCTCTGTTGCCTTACCAAGCACCGATCGACTAGCTTGCTCAGACGATACACCTGTGGATAACGAAGACCAAAATTTCTTGCCCAATGTCTTACTGTTTTTGCTGAACTCAATTTGGGCAAAGCGTCTGGATTGGTTTTTTGGTGTAGATATGGCAATATATCACACGACAGGAGCCAATTCTAGAGTCCCTGTGGTACCTGATGGCTTTTTGAGTTTGGGAGTGGAACGTAAAAAGGGGGGGAAATCTCGCAGAAGTTATGCAGTTTGGGAAGAAAAGGAGATAGTTCCCATTTTGACTTTGGAGATAGTATCCCAAACACCAGGGGGTGAATACGATGAGAAACTAGCTATCTACGCTAAACTTGGTGTGTTGTACTATGTGATTTACAACCCAGAATATTGGCAACGCGACCAACATCAACCTTTTGAAGTGTATAAGTTGATAGATGGTAATTATCGATTGCAAATTGGTGAACCCTACTGGATGCCAGAAGTAGGTTTGGGGATTGGACGATACCAAGCTACCGTTGCTGGTATTCAACAACAACTATTGTCCTGGTATGACAACAAAGGCGATCGTTATTTAACAGCAGAAGAACGAGCAGAACAGTTAGCACAGTATTTACGTTCAATTGGCGTCGATCCCGATTCTCTACCAAGTCAGTAAAAAGCCAATTTGAGCCAGCGTGGTTGTGTGTTAGTGCGTGCAGTTTAGTAAGTCAATTGGTTTACATCATAAAAATTCTATGTTATTGTGGATAGACACCTTTGATAGAACTCACTCAATCCCCACCCCTATTTTTGAAAAAAAATCGGCTCGCTTCGCTCGCAAAAAAGTGCTAAGATAAGAAGAGAAAAGGGAAAAAGCGATCGAGTGCATAGGGAAATTAAGTCCTCGGCGCAACACCACAAACTACTCGAAACCCGATGACGTAGCTGCTGCCGAGCTTCGGGGGGTTGTCGCGAGACGCAGAACGACAGATTACAGGAAGGTTGTACCACGAACCACCGCGCAGCAGCCGATTATTATCATTATTATTTAGCCAGACTCTTCCATCAGCTGGCGCACCCTCATAACTATCATGCCAACTATCAGCACACCATTCCCACACATTGCCATGCATATCATATAACCCAAAGGCATTGGGTGGAAAACTTCCTACTGGTGTTGATTGTTCTCGATACTCTCCTTTCAGCCCACTGCCATAAGTATAATTTCCATCATAATTTGCTAACTGAGTCGTTATCGTCTCTCCAAAATGAAATGGTGTTGCTGTCCCCGCCCGACAAGCATATTCCCACTCGGCTTCGCTCGGTAGCCGATACTCTTTTCCCGTATGTTTTGACAACCTTGCACAAAACTCTTCTACATCATACCAGGAAACGCACTCAACTGGTCGGTTTTCTCCTTTAAAATAAGAAGGATGTGGTTTTAGCTCTCTATTGACTTTAGGCAAGAAATCAGCTACTTTTTCCCATTGTTCCTGCGTCACAGCATATTTTCCCATAAAGAAGGGTTGAACTGTGACTTGATGTCGAGGGCGTTCATAATCAAGACTACCTTCTTCAGTTTCAGAAGCACCCATTCTAAATGTACCCCCAGGAATCTCTACCATCTCCAAGTTCACATCAAAAGGCAATTTTTCGACAAAAAATCTAGCTTGACCTGAGCGGCGGTTAATTTTAATTTCTGGGCTACTGTCGTTAGTGTTCTCTATCTGTACCTTAACGATTTCAAATTTGAATACCTGCAATTGAGAAGAAGTTGATGTGGCTGGATTCTTATTTCCAAATGTGTTATTATCAAATAGTCGTATTTCCCGGTCAATTTTATCTATTTCTTCCGATAAATTAGATGCTCTTCTCTCTAGGATAAGACGATTACGCTCATCAATTTCTGTATCTATTTGTTTATTCACTATGTTATATTCTTCCTGAAGATTTTTCAGGCGTTTCATTAAAGCATCTCTTTTGATAGCACCAGGCTCCATTCTTCCTCCATATTTGTTTCTAAATTAGCCCCTTGTATAGTCACTCTATATCTCATACCATTATTATCATTTGTTTTAATTAATTGAGTAGTCTGATTTCATTCTCGATTTTTTCCATGTCTTCCAATAAATGAGATGCTCTTCTCTCTAGGATAAGACGATTACGCTCATCAATTTCTGTATCTATTTGTTTATTGACCGCATTATATTCTTCCTGCAGATTTATTAGGCGTTTTGTTAAAGCATCTCTTTTGATAGCAGCAACCCCACTCAAAGTAGGCGCAGCAGAATTATTCTTCTCGTTAGCTTGACTTTCAGGTAATATTTTAGATGGAGTCTTCATTGTTTTAGCTACTTGCTGCAAAGCGGGATTACCAGGATTTGCCCTACAAGCACCCTCAATCAACTCTTGGATGCGATTTTGGCTTTCAAGTTGTTCGACTAATTTAAAGACAACAAAATTATAGCTGGAATCGTCAGGGACTTCTGATTCTTTGATATCAAGTTCTAGACTTAGCATCATCACCAACTCCTGACGGTTAGGAAAAGCAGACTTGAGTGCTTTTAGAATTTCCTTTTTCCGATCACCTTGTAAACTCATTGATAGCTACTCCTTGAAAAGCAATTGACGAACAGTAATCATCTAAATAAGTAATTTAATGTAAATTTTGTTACTGATTAGTAGTTGCGATGCATGCGCTAAAGCGCTACTACGAGCCAAGTTTAGAGATTTTACTTTTTGTGACATCGTTTGGTTTTTGCAAGGCTTTGCGCCCCTACCAAGACTTTCGTGTATTGCATAGTTAATTTCCACCAGATGTCTATTACAAAATGTAGATATGTCGGCAAGCTTTACTAATGACGAATAACAAATGACTAAGGACGACCTTCACTTGCATTTTTTGATACTGACCTAAGCAATAATTCGTCCCAAATACTTAAGAATCCTTAAAACTTCATAAAGATTATTCCGATACTGTGAACGAGTTGTAAACAAGTCAGAAATACCGTATTGATTGCCTAAAGTTTTCACAAACAAATAACTACTTTTGTTTGTGACCATACCATACAAAGGTTTTTCGGTTTGAGGATGAGCCGCCATGTAAGCTAATGTTTGGGGAATGGCGACCTCTAAATCAAAAGTTGTTTTTTTTGCCTCGATGAGGACAATCCATAATTTACCTTGCAATACCAATGCATCGATCCGTCCACTGAGAACTTCATCGTTATCACCTTGGGCTTCAATCTTAACGGACACTTCTATTTGAAACTTATAAGGTGCTTGATAAAAACCTGCTAACTCAAGTAACGGCGAAAGCACTACCATTTTTATAGTTTCTTCCATAAGAATTCCTTCAGAAATTTGGTAGAGATAGTTTTGCCGTACTTGCTCTAACCTTGCAGACTCTACCTCGCTCAGTACAGGTAAATCAGTCATCCATTCTGTAAAAAACTGGCTATCCTCAGTGAGCGTTAAGCCCAATTTCTCCTGAACTTGACGAAAAGCCGTGATATCTTGTGCGATCGCAAGGTTTACGGTCATGGTCAACTGTGTAATTCTTCAATTGATTTTTCAATTCTAAAATTTTAGAGGGTAGGGTGGGCAATTATTGTCTCATCCGCTTGCTTTGAAAGCGTAATTGTGATGTGCTATCATAGTTCTCAAAATGAGAACCACAGTCGAGTTCAAAATATAGATTTTTTTAATGCATATCATTAGCTATAGACGTTTGCGGGAATTCGCAGAAAAACACGCTGATTGCCGTGACGCTGTCAATGATTGGTACAAGGTTGCAAATAAGGCGACTTGGTCGAACTTGGTAGAGGTTCAATCAGTTTTTCCAACAGCTGAAGCAGTAAACAACTTTACCGTCTTTAATATTAAGGGGAATAGATATCGGTTAATCGTGAGCGTGGATTATGAAAAGCAATTAATTTATATAAAATATATTTTAACATATGCAGAGTATGACAAGGAGAACTGGAAAAATGACCCTTACTTTTGATCCGGAAAAATATAGAAATTTATTAAACAAATATCAACCTAAAATTATCAGAACTGAAGAAGAGAATGAAAAAGCTCTGAAAGTTGTTGAAGAATTAATGCATTGTCCGAATCGAACCTTGGAAGAGGATGAAATTTATGAGATGCTGATTGTTTTAATTGAAAAGTTTGAGCGAGAATATTACTCACCTGAAGAAGGCTCAACCCCTCATTCTATATTAAGTTTTTTGATGGAGCAGCAAGGAATAAAACAAGCTGATTTGGTGGGGGTGATTGGTTCTAAAGGCGTAGTGTCTGAAGTCGTAAATGGAAAGCGAGAAATCAGTAAAGCTCAAGCGAATGCTTTGGGAGAGTTTTTTCACGTGGACCCAGGTTTGTTTCTTTAAGAATTACACTGAACATAGAACTCCAACTTGTCACCGTTTCTCTTATCCAGG
This sequence comes from Scytonema sp. NUACC21, assembly GCF_054684315.1. NCBI lineage: Bacteria > Bacillati > Cyanobacteriota > Cyanophyceae > Nostocales > Scytonemataceae > Scytonema > Scytonema sp. NUACC21. The sequence continues at coordinate 163,313 of NZ_BAAFZH010000105.1, forward strand.
AGAACTACAGAAAGTATTCTATTTAATTGCACCCTGCTACTAATTATCTCTTTTTCATGACTATTTTGATTGTGTAGAAATCAAATAAATTTACAGTCTCATTGCTGAAATTGCTGTTTCAAAACTCCTTCCACTAAGCAGGCTTTTACTTCATACTGCCTTCTTGCCAGAGGATTATCTAAAAGCTTAGTTCGATGATGGTGGGCAGTGCCCACCCTACAAAAATTGGTAATTTTAAAGTGCAAAGGGAGGATTGTCCATATACCGGACTTCTTTGAGAAATCGGGGAGCTAAATTTTTATGAATAATTTAGAATTGCTATAGAATTTCAAAGTCAACTTTGTCATAAATATCTGTAAGGCTGATTTCAAAAGAAATAGAATTGAGAGATAATGTTTCATGAATTTCATCATATTCAAGAAAAGACCAGCGTTTATTATCTGTTTTAAAAAAATGTTCTATATGTACTTTATATTGGTCAATTAACAAATATTCCTGAAAAGTTGGAATAGTCCGATAAGCTAAAAATTTCTCATCTTTGTCATAACCTCTAGTTGCGGCTGATAGGACTTCAGCAATGATTAATGGATTAGTAATAGTATCTCGTCTCCCTTCTTGTAATTGCAATTCGCCCTGAACTACCATAACATCAGGATAGGTGTAAATTCGTTTTTTAGGAATCCACAACCGTTGGTCGGTGACAAAAACTCGATAGGGTTGACGTTTGAGAGCAAAATTTAGTGCAGCAGAAAAGTTAAGCGCAATTTGATTGTGATTTGGTGTCCCACCAGTCATAGGAATAATTTCACCGTTAATGTATTCATGACGTTGTTCTGAGTTAATCTCTAATTCTAAATATTCTTCGCTTGTATAGTTTTTTTTCTCGTTAGCTTGCATTACCATTGGTTTGAATCCTCAAGCTTCAAGTTAGTAGTTATATCATTTTACGAAAAGGATGATAAAAATTGATAATGTAGAGACGCTTCAAACAGCCAGTCTTTACATACCGATTCAGCCACACTCGTTATTTATGAGGTCTCTGTGGAAAATCAAAGTCTTGCAAATCCTAAACCCTTCTTGCTCCAACCATCAAGTTATCAGGTTTGGGCGCAGGCAATTGCTCGATTTCTCTATCAAGCTGGATATGGAACTATCCAATTCTTTATTCCATTAATTTTTGTCAATCAATTGCAATTTTCGGCTACGGTGGTTGGAATTGCGATGGGCTGTGGCTCCCTTGCTGGAGTCGTGGGACATTTCTTGGGAGGTTATTTAGCTGATTCTCCCAGGTACGGTCGCAAACGAACACTGTTATTTTCAGCTGGTCTATCAATTATAGCTGCGATCGCATTAGCATTCCTCCCCAATTTACCAATGCTGATTGTCGCAAATTTGGTCATGGGGTTGAGTGCTGGGTGTTACTGGACAGCCGCTGATGCTGCGGTTATCGATGTCACGCCTCCAAAAGAACACCAAAAAGCATTTGCCGTTCTGGTACTGGCAGATAGTCTTGGCAGTGGGCTGGGAATCATGGGTGGTGGAATCCTACTTTCTTTAGTCACGCAACCACAAATGCTCTTTCCAATCGCAGGGCTGATTCTGTTAATGTTTTTAGTCATAGTCCAATTTGCGATCGCCGACTCTCATCAAGAAGCCCCGGAACATTCCAATCCGCTAGAGGGATTTAATTTGGCATTGAAAGACAGCTCGCTGCAAGTCTTTATGTTAACTAATGTTCTTTTTACAACCTATATTGCTTTGGTTAGCAGTACATTACCGCTGTATTTTACAAACTTTGTTTTAACCGGAATTTCACAATCAACTTCAGATACAGGCTCTTCATTGGTGAGTGTTGCAAATTTGTTTACATGGTGCTATGTGGGCATCGGTTCGGTGTTGCAGTTACCGCTAGTACAACTGTTAGCTTCACTTTTGAATGTTCGGGTTCTGACAATCTCCATGTTATTTTGGTGTGCTGGATTCATTTTAGTCTGGGCAACTCATCTGATGCCATCAATTGCGCTCGCCGGAACGATTGCAGCATTCTCTGTATTGTCCATCGCGAGTGTCATTTACAAACCCTTTGCTCCAGCACTGATAGCTGAGTTAGCGCCAAAATCATTGCGAGCAGTTTATCTTGCGATTGGCTATCAATGTTGGTCAATCGGCTATTTTGTGGGTCCAATAGTAGGAGGTTGGGCAATGGATCGTTCAAAAGCTATCGCCCATGACTTATGGATAGCAACGGCTATCAGCAGTTTTTTCGGTTTATTCATGCTGCGTATTCTCAGACTTAAGAAGTTTTCCCTTAACTCGCCTTAATCGGAATTGCGATCGCAAACTCTGCTCCCCGTTTTGGAGACGAGTTGACATGAATAGTTCCATTATGTTTTTCAACAATGATTTGACGGGCGATTGCCAATCCCAATCCCGTTCCTTTGCCTACACCTTTGGTTGTGTACAAGCGGTCAAAGATTTTTTCCTTTACCAGGTCGCTCATGCCAATACCATTATCTTGAATCCGCACCCGTACCTGTTGACCATCGCTTGATAATTCAGTAATTACAATAATGCGATTCGGATTTGCTTTAATCTCATCAAAACTTAGCCCTTGATTGGCTTCTTCGAGAGCATCAATGGCATTTGCTAGCAGGTTCATAAACACCTGATTGAGTTGTCCCGCATAGCACTCCACTTGCGGAAGCTGACCGTAGTTTTTAACGACTTCAATTGCGGGTCGAGACTCGTTGGCTTTAAGGCGATGCTTGAGAATCATAATAGTACTATCAAGCCCTTCATGAATATTAAAGGCAGTAGGGCGATCGCTATCAGCACGTGAGAATGTTCGCAGACTGTGACTGATATAGCGAATGCGGTTGACCCCTTCTTTCATGGAATCAAAGAGTTTGGGTAAGTCTTCCCGCAGATACCCCAAGTCAATTGCCTCAATTTCATCCTGAATAATTGTACTGGGATTGGGATACTCCTGCTGATAAAGATCGATTAAACCAAACAAGTCCCTCAGCCCGTCTTGAGCGGGTTGAATATTACCAGCCAAAAAGCCAATCGGATTATTAATTTCGTGAGCGACACCAGCAACTAAGTTCCCCAACGCAGACATTTTCTCGCTTTGAATTGTTTGTAGTTGAGCTTGTTTGAGTTCTTCTAGAGTCACTTCAAGCTGCTGGGCATAGTTCTGAGATTGTTGGTAAAGGTGAGCGTTTTCTAGAGAAATGGCAGCTTGAGAACACAAAAGCTTGAGAAGTTCGACGCGATCGCTGGTAAAAGCGCCATGAATTACTGAATTTTCTAAGTATAATATTCCTATCAACTTGCCTTGATTGAGAATTGGCGTACATAAAAAACTCTGAGGTTGATGTTCCTCCAGGTAAGGGTCAGAACTCGGAGTTGAAATTACTGTTTCTTGTGTGTTCTTCACAAAATAAATTATGCTGAGAGGTAAATCCTGACACTCGTTGATCGAAGTAGCACTGGGGCTACAAGCAGAACCATCAACGTATTGTGCTGCAATTTTCAGTTCACCGTCTGTATTAAAAATCAAAGCGGCTTTGTCAGCGCCAGCATTTTCAATCACCAATTGCATTAATGTCTCTAGCAATCGTTCCAGTTGAATTTCGCTGTAGAGAGTTTGGGCGGCTTTGATAACGGATGCCAAATCCAGCAAGTCGGAAACGCTAGTATTGGCGCTAGTACTTTCTAATATATGGGTGATAGAGGTCAGCGTTTGGAGAGATTTACTCCAGGATTCCGTTGTAGTGAGTAAAGCCAAGGGTTTTTGCAGGATGGGTGCTAGGAGTTGAGGATAATGTTTTTCCAAATCCATAACTTTGGCTTTAGCTCCCCAGCGAGCATAGCAATAGTAAGCTTCAATCATGTATGACCGAGCAACTTTTTCTTTACTCCAATTTAAGTAAAACTTGGCAGTAAGTTCGTTAGCAAGGGCTTCTTCATTGAGATAATTGTTTTTTTTGGCAAGTGCAATAGCGCGATCGTAGTAGTCAATTGCTGCAGCTTTATTTCCCAAAACGCGATGTCGTTCCGCCTCAACCAAACAGTACTTGTGTAAAAAATTCATTGGTGCTTGGTGCGCCCATCGCTCTAGCTTGGCTTGATTTTCTTCTACACACTGAAGTTGCTCGTTTGCCAAAATCGCCAAAGACTCGTAAAAGTACAGTGTTGGTTCGCCAATAGTTCCTCCACCTGCCATTAAATACTGCTTTGCCTGTTCTGCATTTTCCAAGGCTTGAACAATATCTCCTAACAAAATACAAAGATGAAGTTTGTGGAGATAAAAGAAATGTAAACCAAAAAAATCTTTAGAAGCTAACAGTTGGGGCAGGAAGGTTGCTTCATTTAAGGCTTCTCCTGATAGAGAGAAAGGAGCTTCTCTCCGATTTAGCAAGTTTAATGCTGTCTGCCAATAAATACGACAATAATTTGATGTTGTCACTTGCTTAAGATTTAGCAATTCCTTAGAATAAAAGCGGAATTTTGGCTCTAATGCGTCTAGTGGCTGCCCCAACCAATAAGAACAGAGACACAACATATGTCCGTTGTATCCTGCATAATCTAAATTGCCTGTTTCTATAGCAGTTTGGTAGCCTTCCTGTAAAAGAGATACTGCTTCTTGGAGATGAAATGTACAATGGATGATACCAGTTCCTAGTGTAACAAATGTCTCTGGCTTGATGCTTTTATCATCAAATTTGGCAATTGTTTTCAATGCTAATTGACCAAATTGAGCGGCTGATGGAGTATCTTTCAGGATATTATTTACAAGTATACCATAGCAAGCATAACTGTAGGCAGAAAGTGGGGTGTTACCATACTGAATTGATAGCTTAATTTGTAAGGCAACAATTAAAGCAAATAGGGGAGAACCTGACAAATAAACGGCAGGAATTGTACTGGCTGCAATTTGCATAATAATGAGGGCTTCTGCATCTGTCATCACAGGCAGATGAATTAACTCCTCAATTTTTTTGTCTTGAATGAGTTCGGTTACTTCTAGAAGCGCCTGTTGGATATCTTCAGATTTCGGTTCTTGAGGAAGTTCTACCCCAAACATCTGTAAGGTCTGACAAGCAGTTGCGATCGCTTCTAAAAATTGATTTTGAGATGCATAAGCCAGAAGTTGAATTTCATAAACCTTGACGCGATCGAATAAATTATTGGCAAACTGAATAACTGCATCAATAAACTGTTTCATCCGTTCCAAATCACCACATAAATAGGCTACCTCGGCTGCCAAATCATGCAGGTTTAGCATCATTTCATAATGTCGGTGCCAACCATCTGTTCCTAAGAGTTGAATTCCAAGAGCAGCATAGTCACCAGCTACACTGTAAGCAGTTTCATTTTTTGCTTTACGGCTAGCAAGAAGATTGAGTCGAGCCAGTTCATCCCTTTCTGATTGCTCCGTTATCAATGTTGTTCCCCAGTTCAACTGATTGACCAATTCAAAAATGTGCTCTTCTTGTGCTTCAGGTAAAAGATTTTGCAGCAACAGTTGCCCAATTTGAAAATGAGTGCTTCTTTTTTCGGTTTCTGGAATCAGGAAATAGGCAGCTTGTTGGACGCGATCGTGCAAAAACTTATAATTAATAGCTAATAACCCAGAGTCTAAAGCCCTCAGTTCAGTCTCCAAATATTCTTGAGTGTTGAATCTAGACTCCTTTTGAAAGAACTTGTAAATTTTACTAGTTGGTAGAATGAAACCTTCCTGTAATGCTTTCCATAGAGCAGATGCTGTTTCTTCAGGCGATTGCTTGCTGACAATTGCTAGTGTCTTCAAATCAAAATGAGCGCCAATACACGCTGCTAATTTCAACATTTGTTGAGTTTTGAGTGGTAGTTTCTGGAGTTGTATTGCCATAAAATCAACCACATCATCGGTAAGAGCAAGCGATCGCACTTTGGAGAGATCGCACTGCCACTGCCTGACCTCATAATCAAAGAAAATTGAGCCATTTTCATAGAGCAATTTGAGAAATTGGGTGGTGAAGAAGGGATTACCTTTTGTTTTTTGATATAATAACTCTGTTAGTGGTTGAGCTACATTTTCATGACAACTTAGAGTATCTGCTACCAATTGGTTAATATGTGATTGAAGCAGCGGCTTTAATGTGATTGTCTGAACTTTTACCCCTGCTTTTTGCAGTTCATCCACCGTCAATACAAAGGGATGTAGAGCAGCGCCACCTCTCGTCTCTACTTCATTATCGCGATAAGCTCCAATTATCAGTAAATATCTGGTATCGGTCATCAATACCTGTAGCAACTTCAAAGAAGCAGAGTCCGCCCATTGCAAATCATCCAAAAACACTACCAATGGATGTTCTGCGCTTGCAAAGACTCGCACAAACTTCTGAAATAATAAATTAAAGCGATTCTGTGCCGCACTTCCTGACAATTCAAGTACAGGTGGTTGTTGTCCAATGATGCGCTCTAGTTCTGGAATGACCTCAACAATAACCTGTCCGTTTTCCCCTAAAGCTTTTAAAATTTTGTGTTTCCACTCTGTCAGTTGTGCATCGCTTTCACTTAGCAGTTGTCCCATCAGGTCACGGAAAGCTTGAACAAATGCAACAAATGGAATATTGCGCTGAAACTGATCGTATTTGCCCTTGATGAAATAACCTCTCTGCCGAACAATTGGCTTATGCACTTCATTGACTACCGCTGTTTTGCCAATACCAGAAAAACCCGCAACTAGCATCATCTCAGTACTACCGGTGGTGACACGATGGAAAGCTTCTAGTAGTAACAGCACTTCTGCTTGACGACCATAAAGTTTTTCGGGAATCAAGAAGCGGTCTGTAATGTCTTGTTGTCCTAACTCAAAGCACTCAATCTTTCCTTTCTGCGTCCACTGATGCAAGCATTGCTCTAGATCGTGCTTCAAGCCTAATGCACTTTGATAGCGGTCTTCAGCATTCTTCGCCATCAGTTTTAGGACAAGCTGAGAGAGAATAGGTGGAATTTCTGAATTGATTTGGTGCGGTAGATTTGGTTGTTTGGCAAGGTGGCAATGCAGCAATTCCATAGGGTCATCGACTGGGAACGGGAGTTGTCCGGTCAGCAGCTGATAGAAGGTGACACCTAGGGCATAGAAATCAGTGCGGTAATCAATGCCTCGGTTCATCCGCCCAGTCTGTTCTGGCGAAATGTAGGCAAGGGTACCTTCTAGGAAATTGGGATTTTGAATCTCTTGGGTTTCTCTTGGTAAGAGGGAAGCAATGCTAAAGTCAATCAGCTTTACTTGTTTTGTGTTTGGGCAGATGAGAATGTTGGCAGGCTTGAGGTCTTTGTGAATGACGCGATCGCGATACAATCTACTTAGAATGTTGGTAAGTTGGAGGGCGATTTCTAAGAAATCAGTTATCGGCAAGCAACTCGTGCTTAGTCCTTTCAAATAGTTTGCCAAAGCAATTCCCCCAATGTCCTCCATAACTAGGACGTATCCATTGCAATTAACTTCTAAAGCAAGAGGTTGGATAACTCCAGATATTTCCAGATTTTTGGCAATTACATACTGATTGCGAAACTGCACCAACTCTCCAAAACTGGGATACTCATTTCGCAGCAACTTGAGGACAACCGGACGCCGATCTGACTCTCGCACTCCCCGATAGACTATTGTTCGAGAACCAACATAGAGTTGCTCGGTGATATGATACCCCGGTAAGTAGATTGTTTCGTTCGTCATTTTTCGTTTTCAGAGCAAACTGCGCGTGACCATATCAACAGTTTTCCCTGTTGGCTGAGCAATCTATCATCAAGGCTTTTCACTTATATCAAGTCCGTTTGTATTAGCGTTGTTTCTCCAACGCTCCTTCAGCGTCTCTAAGATTTTTGAAAGATTTCCTAGCAACAAAATTCTATTTTTTAATAGAATCCAATCTGGTATAGAGGTAGGCAATTGTAATCATTGAAATATCTTATCAAAGGAACTATAGTGATGGTCGTAAGTTGGCTGTAGTACACGAAAACCAAGAACACCATCATTTGGTAAAGGCTCATTTGGAGTTGTTAATTTCAATTCTTCACATAGCTTTTGTATACTGTTTTTTATCTTAGTCTCATTGGGGATATAGTGAGAATATTGTTCTCCAGTCAAATAATTGTTGCCTTCTCTACTAGGAGTTTTACAGACAATTGACATCAATTGCTGATGAATACGACCTGCTACACCTTCTTTTTTCACATAGTTAACATCAACTGTTGTACGATAATGTCGACAGACAGAATTAATTTACCCGTGAACTACCAACAGCAGGAGCGAAACCTCAACCTTGTTCCGTTGTAGCTTCCACCACTTCAAATTCAACTTGCTTAGTTTTATGATTGGGAATTGCCTTCAGTGCAACGTATTTACCTTTCTTTTTACACAGCCAAGTTTGACGTACTAATGGTTCCTCTGAACTTCATCTATAGTAGCTGGTTGAAGTGGCGTAAAAAGGGCTAAGTATGGTTCATAACGATATATACGGTTGCGTTGCCAACCTGTAATTTCTTGTAAAAGACCCAGTTCCACAAATTGTTCTACTATCTGAGAACTAAGTACAGCTTGTTGCCGAACGTACATTGCTACAAATAAGTTAGGATTGGGTAGAGTGGAGGCAGCACCATCAAGTCTCCCTAAAGCCCGGTCAGCCTCAGATAGTATACGCCAAAGCTCCGTATCCATTTCTATAGGCGGATCGGGAGGCAAGGGGGCTGGAATAAATGCGCTGTACCCTTCAACTTGTTTTATGTATTTACCAGTTCGCATAATATAACCAAATGGAGCGAAGCCTTATTTCATTTTGCTGAAATAAGGCTTTAATTTTAAAATCTTATTTTAAATATTGGCGTTTTGGTGAAATAAGAATTCACAATTGCTGTTTTGGTTATAAAAATTGTATAAAAAGTCACTATTTTTCAGAAAATATGTGTCGAGGATATCCAAGCGTGTCTGAGCTAGCAACTCGATAGGTTTCATCTCCTGCTGCAACCTTTGCTGCAAGCTTCATTTGTTTGCTTTGTTCTTCCCGAATCTTTGATTCCAGGGCAAGTTTCAGATTATCCTGCCGGATCTGCAATTCTCTTTGCCGATTTTGCTGCTCTTGCTTTATTAAGGGAAACTGAACTTTGACCTTCAGCCAGTCTTCTACCTGTTGTTGTTCTTGGGGTGTGGGTGGTTGAATGGCAAGGGCTGGTAGTGATTCCAAGCAAGGTGCTAGATCGTGCAAGGAATCTGAGGAGACGAGTGCAAGTTCCCCAGTTGCTGTTTCTTTAAGGGTACATAGTTGGGCTTTGATAACGATATCCTTACCTTGGCGATGCTGTCCCGCTACCTGAACTTCAAAAAAATGCAAGCGGTAAGGTGCATTAGTATCTGCATCTATAAAAATAGCTGATTTGGTGCAATTTTCTCAAATCCCCCTGGTTGGGTAAAATGCAAAGCACCAACAACTACCATGCCTATTGCAAGTATGATTTTGAAGACTACTTTGTACTTTTTCATTTCCTAAGGATTTGCCTCATCACTCCGGCTAGCTTCACATTCAGCGAGATTTTTCAACCTCAAAAACTGCTGGTCTGTCTGATTGTTACCTTGACAAGCGATCGCTATCATCCCATGATTTTTGGTTCTTTAGATATATTGCTTAAAAGCAACACAATGATTGGATACCAAAGCTGCCTATATTAAGAAGTTTTAATACCTTTGCAGTATCCATACTGAAATATTTACAAACCGCAGTAGTAAAAACCCCTGCTAGATCGGTAGTATAATAGCAGAGGTAGTACGGAACGAGTTATTTTTTTATTCTGGAGAATTTCAGGAGCCATTTCATTACTCCTTAGGCATAAATGCTTATTCGCTTTTTGCCTTTATTACTCTGCTAAAAGTATGAGTATTCTGGTACTACGCTCTTAATAGATCGGCTTAACAATCACACTCAAAAGTTTTGTTGTTGAAAGAACCTTGAGATTATTAAACTGGTTGAAGTTTTGAATGGAGCATAAGTTAAGTAAGGACAATTGGCAAGCATTGCCACATCAGACTATTTGCCAGGACTGTGCTTTTCATACCACCAACCTAGAAGGAGTACTCGAGTGTGTTCACCCTGAGGAATTTGAGGTTAATTGTTCTACTGTAATTTTCTGCAGTTCATTTCAACCCAGACAGGAAATTGACAGCCCTTGTGTGTCTTTTGCTAATGATGATTAAAACCTACAAAGCAGCAAGCGTGTCTCGGAAAAAACGTTGCGACTAATCTTGCCATCTTTCGTAAGAATCTGCTAGCCTCTCTGGCTAACTTCTGACCACTTTTGGTATCTGGAGTATCTGGTAAAAATTGGTCTTGGTAACTTTCAATTTGGTATCAGGCACTGAATTTGAAGAATGAATTGAGGCATCGCAATGCTTGGTCAACGCTATTATAAGCTAGTTATCGATTGGTAGATGCATTTGTACTGGTAACAGTTATGCAGCATCAAACGTTAGACAAAGAGTTAAAAGCGCTATCTACTGCACTTACCGACCTGCCTGATAACTTTGTCACCAAGAAGCATTAATTTATCTACGATAGCTCAGGTGGTCTGAGGTTTGTAAAATTACTAGCAGCGTAGTGGTTGTCAATCATTTTAGTAGATGTTCCAGTCCATCTACCAATTACCGTGCTGTTAATATGCTCCTCCATACAGAGGCTAATAAACGTGTGTCGTGTGTAATAACTTTTGCGATAGGGAATATTGCACTTAGTTAATATTGCCTTCCATGCACGATTAGAAAAATTGTGATGGTCGATAAATTTTCCTTTGGGACTGGTGAATACTAGTGCTTCGAGATTGACTTGTTCAGGTCGAATCTCTTCCAAAATCGTTTTTAGTTCTGTATTAATGGGAAAGTCTCGTTGTACTTGGGTTTTTAGCCCCTTTTTTAAAACTAAACCATCGCCTGAAATCACAACAGATTCCCGAAACTGAATGACGCTATCAGTAATGTGCTTCCATTTCAATGCAATTGCTTCGGATGGTCTACACCCAGTAAAGAAAAGAAAGCACACGTAATGTGTGTAATAGCTGTAGTAGCGATCGTTACTAAAAGTACGGATGATTAAATTTCTCTCTTCTTTGCTAAAGGGTTTAATCTCTCTTTCCTCAGAATCTCCGTTAGGTAGCTTGATTTTCAAAGAGGCGAAAGGATTATCGTCAATTAATCCTTCTTCTTTTGCCCAATTGCAGCAAGCCTTGAGTTGGATTAAGCAACGCTTGGCAGCATTAGGAGATAGATTTGATACAAGGTAATCTCGAATAGCAGATACTTCTTCAAGCGATCGCGTTGGCAACTTAGCAATATGATTCCGGTGCTTGATAAAGTCTTTAGCGTAGGTACTGGGACTAACACGGGGTTTTTTAAACTCACTGTATTTATCCCAAAGTACGTCTAATTGAGGTTTCGGTTTCTGAATTGGTGTAACTACTGCATGAGTATTTAAAACAGAGACTTCCGGCTGTCGTTGTATTTGGTTGGTAAGGTACATATGTATTAACGGTGTAAAAATTCTTTTAGTTTACACCATCTAACCAAATTTACAGTATAAAAATATACAAATCTCCTATGAGCAGAGAGATTAACATCAGATTCTTTGCTTCTTTTAAGCCTCAAATCTTAAACACAGGCTAATTAATTTTTTACTTACTTAAATGCCAGGAACCAGATTTGAACTGGTGACACGAGGATTTTCAGTCCTCTGCTCTACCGACTGAGCTATCCCGGCGGACTAGTTGAATGGACTTTTTTATTTCCACGATTACTAAATTTAGCAAACCTTAAATAATTTGGCAAGTAGTTTCAGAAAAATTTATGAGGTAAATTTCACCGTCAACTTAACCAAGCCGAAAACGGATAGGAACACCACAAACTGTACCAGAACAATACTTGGACCAGAGGCGAAGTTGAAAAGACCAGATACGATAATGCCAGCAAAGCTACTAACGGAACCAACAATCACCGACAAAAGCAGAAAGAGGTTAAAGTGATGGCTCATCAATTTGGCCGTTGAGGAGGGAATGACCAAGAAGGCGTTTACTAGCAAAACCCCAACCGCTTTAATTGCCACAGCAACAGCCAACGATAGCAAGACAACAAAACCATAACGATACAATTGTACTGGAACACCTTGAACCTTTGCGACAGCAGGGTTAAGAGTTAACAAAATTTGCTGCTGTAAGGTTGATAATAGAAATATGCTACCTCCTATTAGCACAAGCAGCGTCAAAATCAAATCTGTGAGATCAATAGCTAAAATATCACCAAACAGTACACCCATTAAATTGCCGCGATATCCTTTTATTAGGCTACTTAAAAGCACACCAAGGGCTAACGCGCCTGACAGAACAATACTTAGAACGCTGTCGCTGGCTAAATCGGTTTTATCTATAAAATAGAGAACAACCAACCCAAAAAGTAACGTAAAGGGTAGTAACATCCAAGTGGGATTTAACTGGAGAAGCACACCTAACGCCACACCTACCAAAGCAGCATGACCAACGGCATGGCTGAAAAATGATAATTGGCGCAAGGTAACAAAACTACCTAGTAAACCGCCTAGTATTCCCATCAAAACAGCACCTGCAAGGGCACGTTGCATGAAGGGAAACTGTAACAAAGTTAGCAAGTCATTCAAGCTGGTAACTGCAAGCAAAGCGCTCTGGCAATCGTGTAAGCAATACATATGTTTTTATTTACACATTATTTGCAAAGATATTTTGAGATCCAAAACATTCTTCCACAAAATAATAGTAAGGTTTTTGTAGGTATTATGTCAGTCAAAAATACTGTCGCCTGTAATATTCCCAATCCTAGTTCCCAAACCGACATTACTCAGTACGATCGCTCCCTTGATTCAGAGGGTGAAAATGCTCAACCTTTTCTAGATGGGGTTTTGAGCAGCGACAAAGCCCAGCGCATGGCAGAATTTTTTAGCTTTTTAGGAGATGCCAATCGCCTGCGAATTCTCTCGCTTTTAGCTCAACAGGAACTTTGTGTTAGTGATTTGGCAGCAGTCCTGGATATGAGTGAATCTGCTGTCTCCCACCAACTGAGAAATTTACGGGCAATGCGGTTGGTCTGTTACCGTAAGCAAGGTCGTAATGTCTTTTACCGCCTTCACGATAGCCATGTTTTACATCTTTACCAAGCCGTTGCCGAACATCTTGATGAACCAGAATAACTTCTGTAAAGACGATGCACGCAACGTCTTTACAACTCAATTGTGGTTGTGTCGGTAGCGGCGGAAGCCCAGACCATAGGTAGCTAACAGATTTTGAGGAGAAAGAGCAACTTCTGGAACTCCAGTGCAAACGATGGTTTGGTTCAGACAAATGACGCGATCGCAGTAGTGGCTGACCATGTCAATATCGTGGGAGACTTGCAATACTGTCCACCCTTCTTCCTGCTTGAGTTCATTCAGCAGTGTATAAAAATCTGCTGTACCCTGCACATCCACTCCAGCAAATGCCTCATCAAGAACTAAGAGCTTGCGGGGCATCACCAAGCAGTATGCTAGCAATACCCGTTTGAGTTGGCCACCACTAAGAGTTCCAATTGCCTGATGGCGCAGGTGATAAGCATCAGTTCGCCGCAAAGCTGTGGTTACTGCGACTTGTTTTTCCCTATTCTTTCTCCAAAATCCTGTGATAGATAAGTTGCCTCTTTGAAATCTTTCCGAACTTTCCCTTATCTCTTCCCTGCGTGCGGGGGAGTTGGACGGTATCAAAGCAGCTTGCAGGGATCTCACCCATCCCAACTCCACCAGTTCACCTACAGAAATAGGAAAACTGCGGTCAAAAATAAAATTTTGGGGCATATAACCCAACTGGTGGCGTAAATCCCCCAACCGTGTCATTGGATGACCAAATATTTCAATACTGCCTGAATTTCGAGGAATCAAATCCAGAACGGCTTGTACGAGTGTACTTTTCCCAGCACCATTGGGACCAACTATAGCTGTATTTGTTCCCTGCTGTAATTCAAAAGAAACATCCCGAACAGCTAGATAGCTACCTTGATAAACGGTCAAGCCCTCTACTTTTAAAATAGGAAAGTCATTAGTCATTAGTCATTGGTCACTGGGCAGAAATAATATAAATTCTCATTATGAGTTATAAATTATGAAATTATTATGAAATTCATTATTAACTATGCATAATTTATAACTCATTTTTTGAAAAATTTACTGGCAAGCCGATTTTAAGGTCTCTAAATTAGCTTTCATGGCTTTGAAATAGTACTGTGGGTCTGTGTCACCAGTTTCCAGAGAATCCAGAGGACGCAGCGTCAAATTCAAATCATTGGAAAGACTTGTTAGTAATTTGTTATCAGAACCTGGTTCACCAAACAAGGCTTTAACTTTATATTTCTTAACCGCATTCACTGCATTTTGTACATCCGCAGGTGACAGTTGGTCTTCAGGAATTGCCACAACAGCAACTTGCTTGAGATTATAACGTTTGGCTAGATAGGGATAAGCATCATGGAAGGTAACAAAGGTACAGTTTGGAGTCTTCTGTAAAGTTTGTTGAAATTCACTATTTAAGCTATCTAATTGCTGGGTATATGCTGCTGCATTTGCTTCATAAGTTGCTTTATTTGCAGGGTCAGCCGCAACAAGTCCATCCCGAATATTCACAACTTGCTGTTTTGCCAAAACTGGATCTAACCAAACGTGAGGGTTTCCTTCGGAATGGTCGTGGCTTTCCGCTTTTGTTCCAGCTTTTTCACCCTTATTATGGTTGTGTTCTTCTTCTGCTTGAGAAGTTTTCACAACAGGTGAAATTTCATTCAAGGCGGGAACTCCTTTAGTTGCTTCAACTTCAGTAAGCTTGGGGTTTTGGGCATTCTTAATTGTACTATCAAGAAATTCCTCCAAACCCAAACCATTTTTGACCAAAACATTAGCAGTAGCTATTTCCTTAACATTCTCCGGGGTTGCTTGGTACTCATGTACTTCTGTTCCAGGAGGCACTAAAATTGTTACATTTGCCGCATCCCCAGCCACTGCCTTGGTAAACCAATAGATCGGCAAAAAAGTTGCCACGATGTTAATTTTTTCCGACTTTGGTAATGGAGTGGATGCGGCTTCCTGAGCTTGTGGCGACGGCTCAGCATTTATTGCTCCCTCTGTGTTAGATTGATTACAACCAGTACTTAATGATATGATTAACAAGCCAATTAAGCTTAAAAAGCTGCTTTTTGTGCTGTTATGAGACCAAAACACTAGTATATTCTCCTTCAGAAAGCTGCTTGCTGACTTTTTGTTTAAATTCCTATTGACAAGATGAACCATATCATAGCACAATTCATAATAATTATCATTATCAAAAACAGAAATTCAAATTTATCAGCAGTAGAGCAAACAAAATTTTACAGGGAATCCCAAGCTTTGAACTAAAAGCTCGGTTTAAAATTCTTATTTTCAGTAAGTTTTAGCTAAATTTCAATTTTAGCCCGAAATAAATTGCACAAAATTGGATTAAGTAGTATCTTATGCATAAAAAAAATCACAGATTTTATCCTATGGAATTAAACTTTTTCATTAAATTGTAATAATAATATTCCTGAAAATTATATTTAAAAATTAGGTTATTAATGATAAATTTTCTAAAAATACTTGTTAATAACAATTAGCTTTTTCTAAACCAAGGTGTGGATGCTAATTGAAAATTAATGTGAGGAAGAAATGACAAACGTATGGAAAGCATTGCTGGTTAGCCCAGTAGTTTTTAGCACAATGTTAATGGTTAGTACCACTGCAATTGCAGAAGAAAAACCCATTCATTGGGAAAACAAAGAAGCTGAGAATCACCCTAAAGACAGAACAATAGCACAAGTGACTTCGGTTTCTCAGTTATCGGACGTACAACCCACAGATTGGGCATTTCAAGCACTGCAATCTTTGGTGGAGAGATACGGATGTATTGCTGGATACCCAAACGGGACTTATCGGGGAAATCGGGCGCTAACGCGATATGAATTTGCTGCTGGGTTAAATGCTTGTCTTGACAAGGTGAACGAACTTATAGCCACTGCTACAGCAGAATTGGTTACCAAACAAGATTTAGTCACGTTACAAAGACTGCAAGAGGAATTTGCCGCTGAACTTGCAACTCTTCGCGGTCGTGTAGATGTACTAGAAGCGAGAACTGCTGAGTTAGAAGCCAATCAATCGCTAACTCTTGGGGTCCAAGAAATGAATTCGCTTATTTACAAAAATTTGGTAGTTTCAACGCCCAAGCTGTGGTATTGATAATTAATACAGATGACTTGTTCGCAACTGCTCCAACCTCTTTGCAAGTGGGGCGCGATCGCAACTATCCAGATCGAAAACCACCTTTAGCATTGGTGGAAGTCTTGAACCGTTATGTATTAAAACCAAAACCAATACCAGAGTTGCAAGCAGTGCAAAACGAAGGCGGCGATAGGGTAGGCATTAATCTAGAAGCAATTGGCTCCCTTCAAGCATTTACCCATCAAGCTAATGGTAAATTTTTACTCGTTATGACGCCTCTACTCAGAGAAATCGGTGAACCGGGACCGAGAGATTACGAAATCAAAGCACGCGATCGCCTCAGTCAGTTTTGTCAAGAGAAGAAAATAACCTATATAGACTTTTTACCGATATTTAACTCCAACCACAATCCTAAAGCTTTGTATCACGACCACATTCACCTCAATTTGCAAGGAAACCAGCTTGTAAGTGAAGTTATCGAAAAGGGGGTAGTTGAGTTATTGAAGAATGACGACGCAAAATAACTTGCCGATTTTTGTGCGCAATTGCGCACAAGAGGAAGAACGAAATTATGAAAAAAAAGTGAAACCACTATGTCTCAAGTCATGGTTCCTTCCATAGTCCGCGCTTATGACATTATCTGCTTTGGAGACGAAGTTCCGGGCATTCTTGCTTTAGTTAGTGCGGTACGGGAGTATAATCGTCAACAAAACAAGTACCCACGGGCTCTACTATTGTCTAAAGGCAATCCTAAAGTAGGTATCGGAGGGAATTTGGTACGTAGTCGATTGTCCTACCTCAATCGCTGTGTTGTTCCTCCTGCTATTCGTCAATCACTGGATTTAGACATTTTTGGTGACCCGCCCGCTATCTACAAGGAATTTTTGCAACGGGCTGGAGTGGAACTCATCGCCCTAGACCCAGACAAAGCTGATGCAGCTTTGCGAGATATGTTGTATGAAGCGCAAGTAGATATCGAGAGTAATGTTGAGATTGAGTCTGTGATTGCAGAAGGGAAAAAAATTGGCGGTATCAAACTCACAAAAGACGAGACCTATTTGGGCAAACAATTTATTGATTGCACTGTAAATGCAGAACTGGCGTTTTCTTGTGGCGCAAACAAGCTCAAGGGTTTTCAGACCTTTGGGTTACCAAATTCAGAACTCCCAATCAGCTTAGTGTTTGAAACCTACGGGTTGAGTATTGAAAAACTCCAGAAGTTAGAGTTGGATTATCTTCAATTTTTAACCAATCCAGTCGATCCTGAAGCAAGAAAGTGGATCGATATTGCCGCAGGTGGCGATCCAGCGAGCGCAAAACAGCTGAGGGAAGATTTGGTTGATGAAGATGGCAACTTAAAAACGATGATAGTTGGCAAAGACTACATCAATATACGCAGTCGAGCACTCTCTATTGCTTACCATACTGTTCGAGGTACCCCCGCAAACTTGAAATTCAGCAACGCTATTCTTGATAAAGGCAATATTACTATTTTATCAAAAGGTCGGTTGTCTTGGAATGCATTATTATACAAAGTTAATGCTGACCAAGCAGAAACCTTAGCACGTGCTAAAGCCAAACCAACTTTAGAAATGCTCAACGAGATGCTTTTTGTGAGAAAGTGGTTTGAAAGCATTGGCGCTTCTGAAGTGAAGCACGCACCCGAAGTGTATATTCGCCATGCAGGTAATATTTTAGGAGCTGTTAAACCTCTGTGTGGATATGAAATGCTTGCAGGTGGGGTACCAGAAAGAGAGGCTTTGGGTACATTTGGTTACTATTTTGACCTTCGTACTGGGGTTGAAGGTTTAGAGATGAAAGCAACTGAGAAAGGGCTCAACCAAAGTGTATTTGAGAAGGCTCCACTGTTTAATATTGGCATTCAGCACGCTTTGATGAAAAATGTACCCAATTTAGCAGTTGTCAGCCCAGCATCTGGATTTATTGGATATGCGTGTTTTGCTGGCAGAATTGTAGAATTCAATTGTGGGGTCGGGCAGGGAGTGGGAATTGCCGCAGGAATTGCGATCGCCCAACAAAGAAACCTTGCTGAAATTTCTAATTTAGAGGTGCGAAATATCCTAGCGCAAACAGGGCGTTTGCCTAAAATTTATGGCATGAGTGACAATCAGAAAGTTGAGGAACTCGAAGATTTTGAGCTGGAAATGGCTGTACAAATTCCTTCAAACTCTACTCGTAATTCAATTCTTTTTGAACCTAAATAAATCGCCTTTGATAGAATGACAAGAAAGCGATCCGCCACCCAACCATGACCGCCACCTCCAAATGCTTAAGAACAAATAATTAAGGCAGGCTAATTCTACCAGAGCCTTTTAAATATAGGAATCCAATTTGATTATTGCAAAAATCTAAGTATTTGTAGGGTGGGCACTGCCTACCAAATCTAAGTGGTGGGCAGTGCCCACCCTACATGTATTTCTACAGAACAAATAATTAAGGCAGGCTAATTCTACCAGAGCCTTTTAAATATTAAAATAAAAAAAGACGTAGGTAGGGCTATGCTGCGTAATAGAAAACGGTGGGCAGTGCCCACCCTACTAATTCCACCAAATTGTTTCAAAACAATACGATAAACGATTTTAATACTAATTTTAAAAAAGAAGGCAATACATTGATAATACCCCTCACTAGCTCTCCCCTTATTAAGGGGAGGGTGCCCGATAGGGCGGGTAGGGTTATCTGCCGCAAACATTTTTTGAATCAGTATAAATTAGTTGTAGAGTTTCATCTTACAAAATTGGTTTTCCTCCCCCAATTTGGGAGAGGAAAAATGTGTTATCAGGCAAGCAAAGGAGTTATTTCTTGATACTTACTCAAAGCTAATAAAGGAAAGACTTGCTGATAGAGATGATATTTCAAATAGAAATGACTGGGAAAACCAGTTCCTGTAAATTCTGACTCGTACCAAGTTCCATCAGATTTTTGAGTTGCTGTTAAATAATTAACTCCTCGTTGGATGGCTATAGGAGCAAATTGTCCGGTAGCCTGACCTGCTGCGATTAATCCCAATAAAGCCCAAGCTGTTTGAGATGCCGTACTAATTCCTTTGCCTTTGAGGCTTGGGTCATCGTAACTTCTACAAGTTTCTCCCCAACCACCATCAGAATTTTGACACCCAACTAACCAAGCAGCACCCCGTTCTATTTGAATTCGCGTCCTTTCTGGAGCTATAAGAGATAGAGCGGCTAAAACTCCACTTGTTCCATATATATAATTCACGCCCCAGCGACCAAACCAGCAACCTTCTGGTTCTTGCTCTTGCAAAAGATAGGTAATTGCGCGTTCAAGATTGTGAGAATCGATGAACAAGTTACAGCCGCCGAGCATTTCTAAGACCCTAGCTGTAACATCAGCAGTGTTGGGGTCAATCATGGCTTTGAGGTCGCCATAAGGGATGAGGTTGAGCCAATCTTGGTCGTTATCCATATCAAAAGCAGCCCAACCTCCAGCCCGACACTGCATGGAAGCAATCCAGTTAACAGCACGAGTTATTGCTGCCTGCTTCAGTTTTTCGTTGGGAAGCTTTGCCACATCCAATGCCATGACTACGACAGCAGTGTCATCGACATCTGGATAAAAACTATTATCAAACTCAAACGCCCAGCCTCCCGGTTTGCCCTGACGATTTTTAACAGACCAATCACCGTAATCCAGAATTTGCTTGTTTAACAACCATTCTCCTGCCCTAACCACAGCCGGGTGATCGGGTGCCAATCCAGAAGCAACTAGTGCTCGCATTGCCCAAGCAGTATCCCACACAGGAGAAACACAAGGTTGTACTCTGTAGGTATCCTCTGTTTCAATCGCAAAATTGTCAACCGCCCGCAATCCTCGTTCTACAATGGGGTCTGCTGCCTCATACCCCATACAACGCAGCGCTAGCAGTGAATTGAGCATAGCCGGAATAATACCGCCCCAATCACCTGTTGCTTCTTGTCTGTCTAGGGTCCATTGCTCGGCAGCTTGAATGCCTTCCGAGCGGAAAGGGACTAAATTTAAATCTTCTGCTAATTTAAAAGCGTTATCAAGCAGAATGAACAAATCCGTCCAATCACCTTGACGCGGTAACTCAAACTTGGTTTGACCATCACCTTCAGTATAGAGTTCGTCTAAGGATATAGTTGGGTTAGTGAGAAAAACAGGTTTGCGATCGCAAACAATCAGCAAAGGCACAGTACTTGACCTTGCCCAGCTAGACAACTCGTAGATGTTAAAGAGAAAATTTGAAGGTAATAACATCACCCAAGGTGGTAGGGAAGGAATACCCCGCCAGTCGTAGCATCCAATTAACGCCAAGTGCAACTTAGTAAAAACGCGAGTTCGTCTGATGCCACCGCGCTCTAAAATAAACGAACGCGCCTTCACCATTGCCGGATCTGTCTGTGGGACACCAAGCAGCTTAAGTGCCATGTATGCTTCCACTGAGGTACTTAGCTCGCCGCCATCCCCATAAAAAAGTTCCCAGCCTCCATGTT
Source organism: Scytonema sp. NUACC21 (assembly GCF_054684315.1). Classification (NCBI taxonomy): domain Bacteria; kingdom Bacillati; phylum Cyanobacteriota; class Cyanophyceae; order Nostocales; family Scytonemataceae; genus Scytonema; species Scytonema sp. NUACC21. The sequence goes on from NZ_BAAFZH010000105.1 coordinate 184,110, forward strand.
CCCGTTGTTGCGAACGCAGGTAGTTTTCAACTTTGTGTAGCGGTCTTTCTGTATCCGTTCCCCAAATTTTATGGAGAAGGACGACCTCGGCAGTGATTGTCACATTGGATTCAAGCTCTGCCCACCAGTAACCACTAGGATATTGAAGAGAAAGAAGATAACTCTGGCTGGCTGCGATCGCTGCTTGTACACCGGAAACTGACTGTTTGTCCTGAATTTGCATAGTCTTCCGTTCACTCTCACATTTTCTGCTGGTTAGCAGTTTTTAGGAAAATCCTTTTCCTTCATCAGGAGTCATTGTAATGTGTTTTTTGTGTAGAAATGTGAAAATACGATGAGCTCTGAAATTGGACTGTGGTTTTCGCTTCTCTCATTAACGATTTGGATTGTACTGGTGTGCTTTTGGGGTCAGTTTTGGCGCTGCGACCAACAACTAACAAAGCAGGAAACAAATTTAACAACTTTCCCGTCTGTTTGTGTTGTTGTTCCCGCACGTAATGAAGCTGACTTGCTACCAATTACCTTGCGATCGCTTTTCATCCAAGATTACCCTGGTTCTCTCAGTGTTATCTTGGTAGATGACCACAGTACAGATGGAACAGCTAGCATTGCTCGTCAAGTTGCTCGAGAATTAGAAAAAACTCAGCAATTGCAAATCTTGGGGGCTGAAGATTTGCCGACGGGATGGACGGGTAAGTTATGGGCAGTACACCAAGGAATTCAGTATGCCCAAAGTTTAGAGAGCCCACCAGATTATATTCTCCTTACAGATGCTGATATTGAACATAGTGCTTTGAATGTTCGTTCTCTAGTCTTAAAAGCGCAACAAGAGAATTTAGAGCTTGTTTCCCTCATGGTAAAGCTAAGATGTGAAAGCTTTTGGGAAAAACTACTCATTCCAGCCTTTGTCTTTTTCTTTCAAAAACTTTATCCCTTCCGTTGGGTCAACGATCCCACTAAGCCCATAGCAGCCGCCGCAGGCGGATGTATTTTGATTGCTCGTGAAGCTTTAAACAGAATTGGTGGTGTCGAAGCCATCCGTACAGCACTCATTGATGATTGTGCCCTTGCTCAAGCAGTGAAGAAAAGAGGAGGGGGAGAGGGAGAGATGGGGAAAAATTTTGACAACACCTCCCCGACTTCTGTCCCCAGGGGTCGAATTTGGTTGGGATTAACTAACTCAACGTACAGCGTGCGACCTTACTCATCCCTGGGAACAATTTGGGATATGGTAGCCCGCTCTGCATTTACACAGCTAAATTATTCTTTGGGGCTGTTGATACTAACCCTATTTGGAATGATACTTGTTTACATAGTTCCAACTTTGAGTGCAATACTTGGAACCTTGAGTGGAAATTGGCTTCTGGCTGTTGTGGGTTTATTGAGTTGGTTGCTTATGTCTTACGCTTACTTACCCACAATCCAATTTTATGGTTGTTCCCCTTGGTTGGCATTCTGCCTACCTGTTATTGCCTTGCTTTACACCCTAATGACACTGGATTCGGCGTTACGCCATTGGCAAAAGCGAGGCGGAGCCTGGAAAGGAAGAGTATACACTGAAACAATAACCACTAACCACTAACCACTAACCACTAACCACTAACCACTAACCACTAACCACTAACCACATTTATGGCTTCTATTGCTCGTAAGAATTTGCTTGAAGATATTCCTCGCTTTCTTGTAGCGCAAGCAGGAATTATGTTTGCTGTGAGCTTGGTTACGATTCAAACAGGTCTTCAGTACGGATTTGCACGCTCTTCTTCCCAGTTAGTTACTCAATCTCGTGCTGATATTTGGATAGCGTCACGAAATGTGCAGCATGTAGGGTTAACTATGCCAATATCTTACGAGCAAGTTACCAAAGCTCGCAAGGTGGCAGGTGTGGAGCGAGCGGAAGGAGCGATCGTTCGCGGTGCTCTTTGGCATGAAGAAGAATCAGATAAAATAAGCGCTGTCACGCTCGTTGGTGGAGTACCGGGGGGGCTGCTGTTTCCTACCTCTAACATTATTAATGGCAGTTTTAATGACTTGAAAGAACCCTACAGATTTATCATTGATAAAACTAGCTTAAAATCCCTTAATTTAAAACATTTGGGTGAGGTAGGAAAAATCAATAAGGTACCAGCCAAGTTAGTTGGTTTCACTGAAGGAACTCAGTCAATTATCTTCGGTAGCTTGATGTTCACCTCTTTAGAGAGTGCAAACACGTATCTTAATTACAATACCAGTGATACTGGTTCCTCTGCTAAAAGTTTTGTATCTACAGACCCAATTAGCTTTATTTTGATTCGTGCAAAACCAGGTCAAAATATAGCACAACTTCAACGAAAGTTAGAGGAAACTATACCAGATATCCGTGCTTACACTCGTGAAGAAATGGCTGAAATAACACAAAGCTATTGGCAACAGCGATCTGGAATTGGTTTTGTTCTCGGTATTGGTGCGGTTGTTGGTATAGTTGTTGGAGCTGTGGTTGTGAGCCAAATTCTCTACGCTTCTGTCACAGACCATATTAAGGAATTTGGAACGCTCAAAGCAATGGGAGCGTCTAATTGGTACATATACAGTGTGATTATTGAGCAAGGACTCTGGATGGCAATTATAGGCTATATACCGGGTATGGCTGTTTGCTTGGGAGTAGCAGCTTGGACAGCAACGTCTCAGGGAATTGTGATACTGATTACCCCACTGTCAGCAGCGGTTGTTTTTGGTATTACAGCCTTGATGTGTGTCAGTTCCGCTGTCTTTGCTATTCAAAAGGTGACTCATGTAGATCCTGCAGTTGTATTCAAAGGATAAATATACTAACAGTAGTTTTCCATACACATAAAAAAGTTTGGTTTGCTACAAAATATTTAAGGAGCTAAGAGTCATCCAAGCTAAAGCACAAAATAAGGTTTTTTCTAAATTTCACAATTTATAATATGCTAAGAATAGGAGAAAATGGCAGATTTTAAACTAAACTCTAATGAGTTAACAAATAATAAATATCACAGCAATCCTCCTGCTGCTGCTATTGTTGCAGAAAGAGTGGAAATGGTTATTCCAACCAAGCAGCAGAACCTGAAAATTCTGAAAGGGATTAATTGGGAAATAAGAAAGGGTGATATAGAAATTTTGATGGGACCTTCTGGCTCTGGAAAAACGACATTACTGTCGATTTTAGCTGGGCTTTTAACCCCAACATCTGGCAGCGTTTACCTACTAGGACAAGACATTACCAGGATGTCCCGCACTCAGTTATCGCGATTTAGAAGACAGAACATTGGTTTTATTTTTCAAGATTTTAATTTGTTTCCCGCACTCACGGCTCTCGAAAATGTAGAAGTCTCCTTAAATGTTAAGGGGGTTCGAGGAAGGCAGGCACGCAAGCAAGCCCAAGCTATGCTGGAACAAGTTGGATTGGGAGATAAGGGAAAGCAACTTCCTCGCGATTTATCTGGAGGACAAAAACAACGCGTGGCGATCGCTCGTGCTTTAACGACAAATCCCCAGTTAATTATGGCAGATGAGCCAACAGCTGCTTTAGACTCTCAAAGCGGGCACTTAGTGATGGAGTTACTGCGCGGTCTGGCAAAAGAGCAAGGTTGCACGGTTTTGATTGTAACCCACGATCCCCGAATTTTAGACTTGGCTGATGGCATTGCCCATATAGAAGATGGATATCTCAAACAGTAAACCATAAGTATGTTGTTAATTAAAATTTAAGAATTTCTCGGTCGTAGTTTTCGGGAAGGGGTTCTACTTCCCAGACAATGCCTTCTCCTGGTTCTAGGGCAACTTCCACAAAAAGGCATTCTACAGCAGTTGTAGCTACATCTTCATTATTGGGGAACGGCTGCAAGTCTTCTGTGAGTAATCTCAGTTTAAAACCACCGGGGATCGCTACCGATTCTACAGCATTACGCAACTCAAAGCGCCAAATGGTCATTTCTTCTTGTTGGCTGGGGACTATCTTAAGTTCGTATGATTGTCCTGCAATTAACAGTTGACGGGAAACAAACGTACTTGTTGGCATTTCTTCTGTGCTTCTAGCTCCGGCTGCATTGAGTTGTAAATTTAACCTTGTCCAACCAATTGCTTCAGCAAATTGAGAAACACCATTTTCCAACCACTTAACAACTGACCACTGTTCTTCAGTTCCCAATCGCTGATAATACAAACTTTTTCTCCAACCTCCATGTTCAAGCAATGCTCCCCAAAGTTGAAAAGGAATTTCGAGCCTGGGTGCAATCAAAGAACTCGTTCCCAATCGAGTAATAAGATTTCGTGCAAGTTCAAGTGATATTTTTGGTAAGGGTTGGATCTGGGCTTTTGTCGTTTCGTGAGGGCAAAGTTGAAGCGTTACTGGTAAAATTGCCATCTCGTTGTTAATCTCTGTTGCTTCTAAAGAATAAGTGCGATCGCATTCGTCGTAACTTCCTTGATTTTTCAGGTGTTTGTGCGTACAATAACCCCACAATCTAACATATTTATCATCTGGTTCGACTTGCACTGCTAAATAATAATCTCCTACCCAACTTGGTATATCTACCCATTCTTGTGGAACTCGCAATTCACTGATATCCATAGCTTCACTGGCAATTAGGATAAATCGAGTGTTATTAACTGTTATTGCTGTTCCATTGACAAATTCCCAAAAAAAATGTAAATTTTGAAACCCCAGCCAGGGGTTTGCTTGTGGTGCAAAATCTTCCTGCAGCCAAGGTAAAACTGCTGAAAGACAAATTTGGTTTAAACAGGCTTGATAGCGAGAAGTCGGATTGGAAAAAGATAAGCTTTGGGATAAAATTTGATTTCCCGCGTCTGGTGGAAGTTTCAAAATTAGGTCTGTAGGTGAAGCAAAGGCAAAAACAATAGGATTTTGGGTCATGGTAATTACTCAACAAGTTCAAAATAAATAATTAACCACAGATGAATCTGTTTATTGTCTGTAATGGGCTTGCAGCCACTCCTCAATTAATGCACTGGTAGTTTTGAGTATGTCTGATGTCACGGAAATATGCAGTTTTTCTCGGCTCCAGTTAGCTAAGGAGCGCAATAATGTTTCTTTTGTTTTTGTAAGTCGGCGCGAAACGGTGTACTGTTGTATATCTAATTGTTGGGCAATTTGTTGCTGGGTGAGCTCTTGATTGTAGTAAAGTTGTAAAATTTGCTGTGTTTGCACTTCCAGTTGAGCGATCGCAGATGCTAAAAACTGGTTGATTTCAAACTGTTGAGATAATTGGGTTTGTTGTTCTTCCTCAGCAATCATTTGGTTGAGAGGGGAGTGGAGTAGGGAAGCGGGTAAATGAGCTATAGAATCACCAAAATCTTCCGAATCATTGGGAGTACTGGGTATAGAGGTGACATTGGGGTAAAGATACCTGCGTGCAGCTTTGGCGGAATTTAGTAAATAGGTTTCCAAGGTTTGGGAGTTGGATTGTTGATGGGTTTGTGAATAATAAGCTTTGGCTATAGCCTCCCAAGTTTGATTATCTGGTCGAGACAACTGACGGGCTGTCTTACCTGAGGTGGGGACATAGTGTAATTTGAAGCAGTTCCAGACAATCACACTCACAGCAATAGCGTCTGCTGACCAACCATCTGCTTGCAAAGCCTCTACCAAACGCTTTTGACTAATTTTTCTTAACAATCCCCAATCGGTACATATATCTATTTCTTGGCGTTGTCGTAAAGTTTCCCGGATGGCACTGCTGAAAACGGTTTTAGCGTAGTTTTTCAAGAGAAAGCCTTCCTTGGGGTTAAAACCTTTGAACACTTTATCAACTTGAGCAATGGCGATCTGAAAACAGTCGGAAAGTTTGTACTGACTTGTGGCAAAGTTCACAACAACTTTTTGTGATGCCCAGTAGCAGGGTTCTTGTAAATAAGCTATCAGATGTTCTTTGGCTAGTGGTGTTATTTGATTTAATTGTACCTTATTATACCAAAATAACGCCCAAAAGTTATCTGAAGATTCTTGGGGAGATTGCTGTAAAGCATTTTGCATACTGCGACGCAATTTGGGAACTGAGACCCAACCACGGAAGCGATCGTCGGCAAATTCCAAAAAAGTAGAAAAAATTTCCAAAATGTTGTTTCGAGGTTGCATAAAACTACACGAGCAGATCTATAGAACAAGTTTTTTACTTCTTTAATCAACTTTATAAAAAAATTTTCTCACAGACTGCATAAACAAAAAAAAGCAAACCTACTGAGTGAGTGAAGGGGTTGAAACCCTAAAACACTAGTTTAAATCTCAAATAAACACCCTAGATTTAACTGAGGTTTTTCAGGTTTCTTATACCCTCTTATGTTCAATTTACCCAATCTTGATGAGGTTCTTCAAATGTTTAATTCCAAAGAAAGCAAAGTGAAAGTTATTCTCAGTATTCTTGCCATGACAAGCATCGCTGCTTTAACTCCATCTGCTTATGCTCAAACTGCAAAACCTGGTAAGTCTGTCGATAATATCTTAAATCGAGCCAACATAAACACCAATTCTACAGAGTTGCAACGGCATAGAGATTTGTCGTCTCCTTCTATAGAAAAGCTTCCTGAAGGGTTAAAACCAGGAGGAATCAATGGCATCTTGGATGGAGGTTGCAATAATGGTAAATGCGGTGGCAAACCTAATATTGGACGTGAGGTGTTAACCAACCCAGGGATTAATCCTGCTAGTGGATTAAATCAATCTTTACCCCAGATTCATCGATAAAAGTCGCACATAATCGGGTGTTGTCATGCTAATAGAGCGATAGTAAGTTTGCTCTCGTAGAGTAAACTTCCTATCCCTTATTCATCATCTTTTGAGGTCAATCATGAATATAAAACTTTCTCATTATCATGTTGTAACGCAACCGTTTTTTGATGAAATAGAAGAGCGTGTTAAACGGGTAGTCTTTGCAACCCGTACAGCTAATGTACGTATCATTGACGACTATAGCTGGAGTCTGATTGAATCTGAAAAATTTGACCAAGTTTCTCAAGATATCTTATTTGACCTTGTCGATATTGAACTCATTGTTCCGTCTCACGAAGATGAACTAAAGACGATTTTGGCTCGCAATGATGCTGCAAGATTTGATGACGACGAACTCTACTTGGTTGTTCAACCAACGGCATTTTGTCAATTAGGTTGTCATTACTGCGGTCAGCAGCATGCAAGTAAGATGATGGGTGAGGAAGAACGACAGCGATTTATCGAACGCACTCGTTCCAAACTAGAAACTCAAAAATTTAAGAGTCTGTCTATTGGTTGGTTTGGTGCAGAACCTTTAGTCGGATTGCCGGTGATGAGAACACTGACACCTCAACTCAAGTCTCTAGCAGCTAGTTATGGGTGCAGCTATGATGCCAAAATTGTGACTAATGGTTTAGCACTCACGGAGAAAGTTGCCACTGAAATCATTAATGAATTAAATGTAAGCACTATCGAAATTACTCTAGATGGGATTGCAGAATACCATGATACTCGGCGAATACAAAAAAATGGGTTACCAACCTTTGATAAAATTTTCGCTAATGTTCAAGCTTTGGCACGTCGAAAAGACCTTGATGTTCAAATTGTTATCCGATGCAATGTTGACTATCAAAACTATCACTCTGTTTCCTTGCTACTGGAACAATTAGCTGAGGCGGGTTTACAAAACAGAGTTAATTTTTATGTAGCACCTATCCATTCTTGGGGGAATGATGCTCATGCCCGTTCTCTTTCCAAAGAAGAGTTTGCTGCATGGGAAATCATCTGGTGGGGCGAAATGGTCGAACTGGGTTTTAAAGTTTCACCTATTCCCAGTCTCAAGCCTGTGGTTTGCATGGCTGTTATGCCTGATGCTGAACTTGTTGATGCCTATGGCAATATTTTTAACTGCACTGAGGTGTCCTACGTACCTACCTATGGCACACCTAATAATTACGCTATCGACCATCTGTCAGGAAAAGCAATGCCTGGAAAGCGAGAACGCCTAAGTAGTTTTAACAATAGAGTCCGTCAAGGAGAATACCCCTGTTCTACTTGCCCCATGCTTCCGGTTTGTGGTGGTGCTTGTCCCAAACTTTGGTTAGAAGGAATCGAACCGTGTCCAAGTGCAAAACACAACATAGAGCAGCGTTTGCTTCTTACCTATGCCCTGTCACGGATTGAGAAACTACAGGAGGCGAGTTTAGTCAATGCTTGATACCTATAGAGAACTCATGCAACGGGCGTGGGAAAGCTATCAGCACGGATAATTGGCCGCATAAACTTTTGTCTTTGTTTGTGACTGCTCAAACCGCGTAGAGGCAAAGATTTGTAACTTCTTTCTAAAAATTGCAGTAGAGGCTTCTAGGCTAATTTTGCCAATAAATTTCTCCATCAACCACTCACAATCCGTTCAACAATTAATATGTGTCCTCTTGGTATCGCAACTAGTCGCTCACACTCAGCAAAACATTCACCAACAGCAAAGCTATGGATAATGTTGGTGGGAGTGAATCAATACCAAGATGAACGGCTTCCCAATTTGCGCTATTCAGCAGTAGATTGCCAATCTTTGGCAGAAGCTTTAACCAAAGCCGCAGTAGAATTTACAGAAAAAGAAGTAAAAATTTTCCACGATTTTGCCGAGCAATTGCCTTTTTTAGATAATGTCCTTGCCAATCTCCAGCAAATAACTGCTGCAGCTAAACCTATTGATACTATTTTGTTCTATTTTTCCGGGCACGGAATGATAGAGGAAAACTCTCATCAAGGGTTTCTCTGTTTGACGGATACACAAAAAGATGATTTGCTCGGTACGGCTTTATCTTTAACAGAAATATTGAAATTGCTCACTCAATGTGCGGCACAAAATCAAGTTGTGTGGCTGGATGCTTGTCACAGTGGTGGTCTGACTCTCAGAGGAACAACTACAGAATCTTTGCTTAATCCTACATTACAATTTGTCAAAGATTTGCAGGAAGTGGCTGCTAAAAGTCATGCTAAAAGTAAGGGATTTTATGCCTTGCTTTCCTGCGATACTAACCAGCAATCGTGGGAATTTCCGGAACTGGGTCATGGAGTTTTTACTTATTTTTTAATCCGTGGATTGCGGGGAGATGCAGCAGATTCTCAAGGTCTTATTTCTGTGGATGGTTTGTATCGATATGTTTACCATCAGACTTTGCAGTATATTGATAAAACCAATCAGCAACGACGCTTGATGAATCAACAGAAACGCGGTCAAGGTGATACTCAACTTTTTCAAGAATATCCCTTGCAAACTCCCAAGCGAATTGTGGAAGGTGTTGGAGAACTCGTTTTGGGCAAAACTTTAGAATCACTTCCAAAAACTCATTCTCGGTTGGGAATTATTGTTGAGGGTTTATCAGCTCATAAAACAACTTTAGAAATTAGCAAACGATTGGGAAGTAGTGGGGTTTTTGAACTAGAATATTTGCCTGCAGGTAAGGTATCGACAGAGGTTTTGAAAGAAGCGATATCGAATTGTTTGCACTCTTTAGAGGCTGAAACAATTTTATTGTATTTGCGGGGACAAATTGAGGAAACTGAATCTTGGGAAGGGTTGATATTAGGAGAGAATATTCGTATTAAGCGTTCGTGGTTAAAGCAACAGTTACATGAGTGTAAAGCTAAACAAATGATTATACTGGATTGTCTTGCGCCAACCTCGAAAATTGTCTCTTTAAAAAGTTGGGTCGAGGATTTGCTGGTTGACTCTCAACAAGGGCAATGTTTGATTGCGTGTATTTCCAAAGTTTCCGAGCCAGAAAAATTTGCTCAAACTTTTCTTTCTAGTTTGATGACAGCTTCTGTATCGGAAGGATTATCTGCAGCAGCAGCGATCGCAAAAATCCAAATTTCCCTAGCAGGTAGCGCTATACCTCTTCATGTTTGGCTATCTGGTACACAAGGTATTATAGAAGTTTTGCCATCAAAAACGGAAAGAGGAGAAAAGAGTTCAGGATTAGATTTGGGAGTTTGCCCTTACATGGGATTAACTGCTTTTTCTGAAGAAGATAGCCAGTATTTTTACGGTAGAGAAACTTTAATCCAACAACTCCTTCACCAACTGGCAAATTCCTCATTTCTTACTGTTGTAGGTGCTTCTGGTAGTGGCAAATCTTCAGTTGTGCAAGCTGGTTTAATCCCGAACTTGCGCTTGGGTAAACAAATACCTAATAGCGATGGCTGGTGGATTGGAACGCTTCGTCCGGGGTCTCGTCCTCTTGAAACTTTAGCATTATGTATGGGACAAGGTCTTTCATCTTCTTCACCCTCTTTACTTGAAGGGATACTGTATCAAGGAGTAGAAAGCTTTGTTTACTGGATGCGTAGTAAGTCAGAACCAATGGTGGTTTTGGTAATAGATCAATTTGAGGAATTATTTACTCTTGCACCAGCTTTAGATAGAGAAAAGTTTTTAGAACTTGTGTTAGGTGCGGTGCAATATGCTTCGGATCGGTTTAAATTAATTGTGACTTTGCGAGCTGACTTTATCTCTCCTTGTTTGGAGATACCGGAACTAGCAAAGGTTTTGCAAGAGTCAAGTGTATTGGTTCCATCTGGGTTGAGTTTAGATGATTATCGACATGTCATTGTCAATCCAGCCCAACAAGTTGGGTTAAAAGTTGAACCAGAATTGGTCGAGGTTTTGCTGCGGGAATTAGATAATTCCTCAGGAGATTTACCTTTACTGGAATTTGTTTTAGAACAGTTATGGCAGCACCGCGTTAAAGGTGAGTTGACTTTACAAGTATACCAAAAGCAATTGGGTGGAATTCAAGGCGCATTGCAGCGATCGTGTCAAGCGGTTTACGAAAGTTTAGATGCTCAAGCTCAAGAATGTGCTAAGTGGATTTTTTTATCTTTGACCCAGTTAGGAGAGGGTACGGAAGATACTCGGCGACGAATACACAAGTCAGAATTAATGGTGAAGAAATATCCCAAGGAGTTGGTAGAAAGAACTCTCAAAGTTTTGACAGATGCCAAGCTTGTGGTTGTAAATTTGGCGGAAAATGCAGTTCCTGGTGGTGCTAGGGGAGAAGGAGACAAGGAAAAATTTACGCCTTCTTCTCCCTTATTCCCCTCAAACACAGTGACTGTAGAAGTTGCTCATGAAATCTTGATTCGTCATTGGTCAACTCTGCGCTGGTGGTTGGAGGAAAATCGGGAACGCTTGCGAAAGCAAAGGCAAATTGAGCATGCTTCTCAATTATGGTTGCAAAGCGATCGCCAATTTGATTTCTTGTTACAAGGTGTGCGGTTAGCAGAAGCAGAAGATATTTACATCAAGTACACTAATGAACTCTCTGCTGATGTTCAAAGATTTATTGAAGCTTGTTTGTTACAAAGGAAACAACAGCAACTACAGGAAAAAAGAAGACTGCGACAAGCACAAAGGGCTGTGGTGGCGTTGAGCGTCTTGGGAGTCGCCGCCTGTACTCTTGGAAGTTTAGCTTATTTGCAACGACGAGAAGCACAACTGAGAGAGATCGAAGCTTTGAATTCCTCATCTGAAGCTAATTTACTATCCCATCAGCACTTAGAAGCAGCTCTAGCAAGTGTCAAAGCAGCAAAACAATTAAAAAGTACTCTTGGCGTTCCAACAGATGTAGTTGTTAATACAATGAGTTTATTGGCGCAGGTACTTGCAGATACCCAAGAACGCAACCGCTTTGAAGACCATAAGGCTTGGGTTGCGAGTATCGATTTTAGCTCCGATGGTCGGACGATCGCTTCCGGAAGTGCCGATCGCACAATTAAGTTATGGAAGCAAGATGGTCTTCTGTTAAGAACAATACCCGGTCATAGCGATTTAATTTACAGCGTTCGCTTTGCTCCTGATGGTACAGCGATCGCTTCTGCAAGTGCCGATAAAACCATCAAGCTTTGGAGTGTTAAGAACGGTCAGTTGCTCAAAACTATCGAAGGACATCAGCAAACTGTTAATGGCATCGGCTTCAGCCCTGATGGTACAGAGATTGCTTCTGCAAGTGCCGATAAAACCATTAAGCTTTGGAAAACCAGCAACGGTCAACTGTTGAGAACCTTGGTTGGGCATACTGCAGGAGCGATCGCCGTCAGCTTTAGCCCTCAAGGTGATATCCTAGCCTCAACGAGTGAAGATCGGACTATCAAACTGTGGAAAGCAAGTGATGGAACTTTACTAAAAACCTTAACAGGTCATCGCGATTGGATTAATTCTGTCACCTTTAGCCCTGATGGAAGGACTCTTGCTTCTGCAAGCACTGATAAAACTGTTAAGCTTTGGAATGTCACCGATGGTCGCTTACTCAAAACTCTCTCCGGACATACTGAATCGGTTTGGGGTGTACGTTTTAGTCCCAATGGCAAAACTCTTGCCTCAGCAAGTCGGGATAATACTATCAAAATCTGGAGCCGCAATGGTGTGGAGTTAGAAACTTTCACTGGACATAGTGGCGGAGTTTATGATGTGAGTTTTAGTCCTGACAGTCAAACAATTGCCTCAGCAAGCAATGACAACACTATCAAACTTTGGCAGCGCCGAGATATTTCTTTACTGGAAATTCTTGCAGGACACAATGATGGAGTTGAAAGTGCAATTTTCTCTCCCAATGGAAAAATAGTTGCTTCTGGCAGTTTAGATGGCACAATAAAACTCTGGAGAGGAAATGATGGTGTTTTACTCAAAACTCTACCCAGTCATGGCAGCCCAATTTACGGCATCAGCTTTACTCCCGACGGTCAGACCTTGGCTTCATCCAGCGCCGATAGCACTGTTAAACTTTGGCGAATAAGTAATGGTCAGTTGCTTCGCACTTTCACTGGACATAGTGATGAAGTCAATGGTGTCAGTTTTAGCCCTGATGGTAAAACGCTTGCAACTGCGAGTAGAGATAACAATATCAAACTTTGGAGTCGCGATGGCTCTTTGCTGCACACTTTTAAGGGGCATAAGGCTGAGGTGTATGGAGTTAGTTTCAGCCCTGATGGCAAAACGATTGCTTCAGCCAGTGCCGATAATACCATAAAATTGTGGAGCGTTGATACTAAAAGTTTGTTAAAAACTCTTCAAGGACATGACCATTGGGTTTATGGAGTGAGCTTCAGCCCTGATGGCAAAACGATTGCTTCAGCTAGTGCCGATCGCACCGTTAAGGTTTGGAGTCGTGACGGTCAATTGCTTCGCACCCTCGTCGGTCATACAGCCGGAGTTTATAGCAGTAGCTTTTCTCCTGACAGTCAAACAATTGCCTCTGCTAGCGAAGACAAAACAGTGAAACTCTGGCACATTGATGGTCGCTTGTTAGCAACTCTTCAAGAACATCAAGCTGGAGTGATGGGTGTAAGTTTTAGCCCTAATGGCAAAACTTTTGTTTCAGCTAGTTTGGATGGGAAGGCTAAACTTTGGCGTTTTGATAGCAAACGAACGCAAACTTTAACATTAGATTCTTTGATGGTGTCCGTTTGCGATCGCTTGCAAGATTATCTCAAGACCAATCCCAAGGTTTCTCCAGAAAATAGACAACTTTGTTCTACTGAACATTGAGCCGAGACCTTGTAAGAAAACCTAACCCCCCAACCCCCTTCCCTACAAGGGAAGGGGGAGAAATCAAAGCCTCTCTTCTTTTGCCATAAATATAACACCCATTCCGCACCCCGACTGTCACAACCGGGAATTACTGAGTGAAATCTCAAAAACTAAGTCAAGCAAGGTTTTTTACCAATTTGGTAAGTTAGGAGCCACTTGTTGTGTTGGTTTAGAACCGCCAAATTCTGACAGCCCATTTTGATGCACCATACCGGGCTGTGTCAAAATGTGAGATTTTATCGCTTCTGTATCGGGAATACAACGTCCCGGACAACGCCGCCCCGACAAATCAATAGGATTGGGTACAACTGTTGCAGGTAGTTGCTCAGCTTGTCTTTTGCTTGCTCCTGGAATCAGCGTTCCGCCAGCTTCGGAAGTTCCAAGTTTAACTTTGGCAGGTGTTGTAATATCTGCCAAGCAAGGAATTGTACTGAGCAATATTGTTGGTAATGCTAGTGCTATACTCAAAATTTGCTTTTTCATTTGCGCTCTCTTTTACATACACTTCTAGTTGAGTTGCTTTTAAAAGCGTTCCTTTAAGTTGCAGAACAAACTTTTACAGCAGATTGCAATTAAATGAGGTACAGGTTGCTGTAAGGGCGAACGGCCGAGAGCCCCTACCTATGTACTTCATTTACCTGAAAAATGCTGTATGTAGGCTTTGAATGCACTGGCAAGTTCTAGATTTGTCCAGTTCTTAAAAGCAGTATGTTTGCTGCTGTCGTTTTATGCAGGTTGTTCGCTATTTTCTCTTTATAAATTTTTATCGATTCTGGCTGTATATGAAAGATTCACCGCATTAGCATTTTGTTCCGGCTGTTCAGACAAAAGTGTTACACTTTGTAATATTTATATTTCTTTTTCCCGATTGACGTCTTCCCTCTTTCAGCACTTGGGTTTTAATAGAAAAAGTAAAAACAGGAGAGTGGACATCACAGAACAAATTCTCCCGCAAGAATTGCAAAGGCATACTCTTAAAGTTTCCGATATCGTATCCTATCTCCACTAAAACATTATTAAATCCCCTAAATTTATTTATGGGGATTACCTTCTGCCCTCTGCCCTCGTACTTCTGCCTTCTTAATCAATTCTTGTTTCTTCCTCAGTAAAGATAGGAGGCCATAATTCAGAAATAGGCAATTCCCAACCAGGAAAAAGTTCTGGAATAGTTAAGCAATCTTCATTACTTAATACTATTGGTTCTTCTGTGGGTCGATAAACGGTTACAGTTGATTCATCGGGGTCAATGAGAATTCCAACAATAGCTCCTAATTCTAGAAACCTTTTTACCTTTTTTTCCAAAGTGGTTATTCTGTCACTTTGAGATTTAATTTCGACTACTAAATCTGGCACAAGTTGTCCAAAGTAACGAGGACTTTGGAGAAGGCGAGAGGCTCGAACAAAGGAGACATCGGGTGCTTTGAGGTTTGTATCAGGCATGATAAAACCGCCCGCAGAGTCAAACAAGCGTCCCAAACGACGAGGATAAACCCAATTACCTAACAACCGAATCAGCAAAGCTCCGATTTCACTGGATACAATGTCTGATGGTCCCATAACGATAATTTTCCCATTTTCGAGTTCTAACTGGTAATCATGTCCAGCCTCAGAGAGAATTGCTTGTAACTTTTCCAAATCTTTTACTGTCATCAGTGACATCAGAAATCTCCTTGTCTAACTGAGTGGCTCTATAATTGTAACTAAAAATGTTTGAGCACTTTTAGTCCGCGTAGGCAAGCTTCGTTTGTATAGCTGTGATTTCTCATCTCTAGTGGTTCGCAAATAAAGCAGTTGTAACTTCTTGCAATACCTGTAGTCCTTGTAGGGAACCAAAAATGAGTCGCGTCGCAGCAATTGGTTCTCGAAGAAATCTCATCGTTAAAGGAAGCGCTTGCAAGGAACCATCAGAGTTTAATACACCAGTCAGATTGGGTATATTATGGCGTGCATCATCGCTGACGACTCGCACCATACCCACAGCAACGCCTAATTGACTCAGAGTTTCTAGTGCAACAAATCCCTCCATATCTACAACATTGGCACTGTAAGTTTGACCGAGATGGAGCTTTTCGTTAGTAGAATAGATAAGGCGATCGCTTGTTAATCCAACACCCATAAAAGTTTTTTTAGCTGATAATTTATTTTGCAGTGTTGCTGTTAATTCCGTATCGCAGAGGAGTTGAGAGACAGACGGAGGAAAATACTTATTTTCTTTTTTTAAAGAATAAACGCAACTGCGATATACCACAATATCTCCAACATTATATTGGGTTGACAAACTTCCACATAAACCCATTAGCAAAACTCGCGAAGGTGGATGGAGACTTACAGATTGCTGCCATGTTTTTAAATAATTTTTTAATGCCAATGTTCCCATAGGGATTGGGAAAACAGTTGGTTTCGGAATTGCAACACGGTTTAATCCTTTGCAAACAGATTTATATTCAGCACCTTGAGGAACGAGAATGGCATCAATAGGAATTTTTAAATCTGACACTTGTTTGGTGGTAAATCAATTAATAACTCCATTGTATAATTATGCCTTATTTCCAGTTTCTTACAAGAGACATAGGAGTGAAAATGAAATAAGGGCGATCGCATAATTAATTTCTGGAGATGTCTAAGGAAGATACATTATAAATTGATAGATACACTTTACTTCATACTTTATACTTTATAATTCATACTTCAAAAGAGGTTTTCATCTGATGACAAGAAGAGCATTTGTAACTGGTGGAACGGGCTTTATTGGTGGCAATTTAGTCAGAATGCTACTTGAAGAAGGCTATAACATCCGGGCGCTAGTCCGACCGAGCAGCAATTTAGACAACTTAAAACACTTAGACGTAGAAATTATTCAAGGTGACTTAAACGATACCGAATTGCACAGAACAATACAGGGTTGCCAAGTTCTTTTCCACGTTGCAGCCCATTATTCGTTATGGCAATCTGACAAAGATGTATTATACCAAAATAACGTCCTGGGAACCCGCAATATTTTAGCTGCTGCTCGAATTGCAGGGATTGAACGAACGGTCTACACCAGTTCTGTTGCTGCTATTGGTATAGATAAATCGGGAAAAATTGTCGATGAAACTTACCAAAGCCCCCTTGAGGAACTTATTGGCTACTATAAAAAGTCTAAGTATCTAGCTGAACAAGAAGCTCATCTGGCAGTACGTTCCGGGCAAGATATTGTGATAGTTAATCCTAGCAGTCCGATTGGTCCGATGGATATCAAACCAACTCCTACTGGAGACATAATTTTGCGCTTTCTTCGGCGAAAGATGCCAGCATATTTAGATACGGGTTTGAATTTTATTGATGTCCGAGATGTGGCAAGGGGTCATATATTGGCTTTGGAAAAAGGAAAAACCGGAGAGCGCTATATTTTGGGGAACCAAAACCTTTCTCTCAAAAATGTGCTCGACCAACTTGCTGAAATCACGGGTTTACCTGCGCCTCAAATACGTACCCCAAATTGGTTACCTTTGAGTGTTGCTTGGATTGATGAAAAAATTCTTGCGCCTCTTGGCAAAACCCCTTCTGTACCTATAGATGGCGTTCGCATGGCGTGTCAAACAATGTACTACGATGCTTCCAAAGCTGTCAAGGAATTAGCTTTGCCTCAATCCCCTATTATAACTGCTTTGAGAGATGCCGTAAATTGGTTTGTTGCTCAGAAATACGTTGATGTAGCATAAAAGTAAGGGCTTTTTGGTGGTGAACGGAAGATAACCGTACAAAATAGTCGCTAAAATCCGTTGATTTGTTAAATATAAACTGTTTTTAGCTTTAGCCCATGTCATGGTGTAGAGGAGAATTATGGGAATTCATTTACAACAAGCAATGGAAATAGGTAAGTACTTGGTGACTCAACGTCTGTTGGGGCGCAAGCGCTTTCCTTTGGTGCTCATGTTAGAACCCCTATTCCGCTGTAATTTAGCTTGTTCTGGGTGTGGCAAAATACAGCATCCCAAAGAGATTCTGAAGCAACATTTGTCTCCTGAAGAATGCTTTGCTGCAGTAGAAGAGTGTGGTGCGCCAGTGGTTGCTATTCCTGGAGGAGAACCCCTGCTGCATCCACAAATTGATGAAATTGTACGAGGATTGGTAGAACGCAAAAAGTTTATTTACCTCTGTACTAATGGCTTATTATTAGAAAAAAGTCTTGATAAGTTTCAACCTTCCCCTTACCTATCTTTTAACGTGCATTTAGATGGAATGAGGGAATTACACGACAAATGTGTAGACCGCCAAGGAGTGTTTGATATTGCAGTTCAAGCAATTCGTGCTGCAAAAGCAAAGGGATTTCGTGTCGTTACAAACACTACTGTTTTTCAAAATACAAATCCTAAAGAAATACAGGAGCTCTTTGACTTTCTTACCACATTAGGCACTGATGGCATATCAATTTCTCCAGGCTACAGCTACGAGTGGGCACCCGACCAAGACCATTTTCTCAGACGCGAACAAACTCAAGCCCTTTTCCGGGAAATTTTAGCCCCTTATAAGGCAGGTCAGAAAAACTGGAACTTTAATCACAATCCCCTATTTTTAGACTTTCTGATTGGTGAAAAAAACTATGAATGTACCCCTTGGGGTAGTCCTAGTTACAGCGTTCTTGGTTGGCAAAAGCCCTGCTACCTTCTCAACGAAGGTCACTATAAAACTTTTCAAGAACTCTTAGACAACACTGATTGGAGCGAATACGGTCGAGCTAGCGGTAATCCCAAGTGTGCCGATTGCATGGTTCATTGTGGTTATGAACCAACTGCTGCAATGGATGCCATGCAACCATCCAACATCGGGCGTTCTGTTAAGGCGCTCTTGGGAAGAAGTAGCTAGTAAAAAAAGGCTAAAGTATGAAGGCTAAAGGATGAAAGTAAAAGGCTGATACTGCAATCTTTATAACGAGCGTGCAATGGTAGCCTTATTTTCGTCGATTTGTGCTACTCGCTTCCCGCCATTCGATTACCTCAAAACGTAGGGTGGGCACTGCCCACCGTTAGGCACTGCCCACCGTTAGCTTCTGTGCGCCATAGCCCTACCTACAAAAATCGGTAATTTTAGAGCGGAAAAGGAGTAGTTTTATTTATTGGTTAGTAGTTACTGATAATTAATAAAAACCACCACAAACTACCAACCACTAACCACTAACCACTAACAATTAAACATGATTACTCTTGTTGAAATTGTGTTCTTCATATTGATAGGTGGGTCAGTTATCTTTTACCTGGCATGTGCTTTATGCACCTATCAGTTTTTTTCTTCTGCATCTGCACAACAGCAAATTGTTCAGAACCAAGATGCACCAGTTTCTATCTTGGTGTCAGTCCGTGGTTTGGACGAGGGAGCATGGGAAAATTGGTCTTCCCTATGCACGCAAAACTATCCAGCTTATGAAGTTTTATTTGGAGTCACCGACCTGGATGACCCAGCTGTTCCCGTATTGGAAAAGCTGGTTACCACCTTTCCAGATCGGGTCAAACTCTTCGTCGGCTTAAAACCTCGCGGTGTCAATCTTAAAGACAGTAACTTGAGTTACCTGTTGGAACATTCTCAGCATGAAGTGATTATCTTTGCTGACGGTGATATTCGGGTTAATCCCAACTATATTCACACAGTTACGGCTCCTTTATATAGTGAAGTTGATGTTGTTACCTGTGCTTATATTGGATATGCACCCCTGTTTCTCGGAGCCGCGTTGGCTTCTCTTGGTCGCTGTGTTGACTTTATTCCCAGTGTATTGATTGCTCGTGTCATTGATGGTGGTCTTCGGTTAGCTGTAGGAGTTACCATCGCTACTCGCAGATCGACTCTAGTTAATTTTGGAGGGCTAAGTTTAAACCGAATTGGGTCAGATTATAACTTGGGTAAAAGGGCAGCTTTGGCAGGGTATAAGGTTGAACTATCCCACTATATTCTTGATTGGGACACGGGTAACGAAAGTATTAAGGAGTTATTTGACAGGGAGTTGCGCTGGGCAAGAACTATCCGTTTTAATCGCGGTTCTATCTATTACAGTCAGGTGTTTTGCTACGGTACTGTCTATTGTCTTCCTCTGTTGCTAGTATCGGGTTTTTCTGGATGGGCGATCGCATTCTCCCTCACAACACTACTCACCCGCTACGTACAAGCGCTGGTATCGATATACACTATGGAATGTCCCAAACTGCTGCCTTGGCTTTGGATTCTACCCTTGCGAGACCTGCTGAGTTTTACAATCTGGGTTGTGGGTGGATTTGGACGTCGTGTTTTTTGGCGGGGACGCCGACTCCGCATTGAGGCTGATGGTTTGATTGCTAATGGTTAATGGCTGATGGCTGATTGCAGTTAAGCATTAACTATAGCAGTCCTATTTGAGTTGTAAAAATTATAACCGCCAAGTCGCTAAGAGCGCCAAGAAAAGAGAGAAAGAAAAATTTTATAAGTGATTTAGGATTGCTACATTAGCTATTAGCTATAGCAATCCTAAGTGATTTGTGAGAAAATACTAAAGACTTACCTACATCCGTATTTCAATTCTGGAGTCAAGTGTTCTGGAATCCCATCAAGCTGAATAACGCTACACCCAAGCTTGTAAGCAAACTCAATAGATTCCCCAGACCCTACCGCATTGTAAAAGCCAGTTGCAAATTTGATGGCTGCTTTATCTCCAATTTCCTTTTTCATACCAATTACGTAGGGGATGTGTTTGGCGATCGCACTTGCTTGAACTTCTGAATAACAAGCATTGAGAACAACACACTCGATGGGAGGAGCAAACAACTTGAACAGTTTGGCTAATGCAGTAGTCTCTACTAACCGCACATCTCCGATTTCATCTTCCAGTACAAGACCATCGTTATCTGTGCCATGACCGCTAAAGTGAACAAATTGGGGCTTAAAATCGAGTAGTGCTTGATAAACATCTTGGATGCGTACAGCCCACTTTTGTTTTAGCTTATATTGGGAGCGACATTTAGCTCGTTGTAATCCCGTCTCAATTTCTCGGACTTCTTCGTCTAGTCGTAAGGGTAAGGTGGTTTTGGGATTGGATGCGAGAATCAGGATTGTTTTGGCGCTGGGGTTGCTAGTTTCTGTAGTTTGACTAGGTGCATATGTAATATTTTGTTCCTGCTTTGTCTGACTATTTGCTCCACCTCCAATTTGACTATTACTTATACTTTCTCCATTAACAATAACTCCTTGGTTATTGTTATTCATAACTTTCTCCTTTTTTAAAATTAATTTATTATTTTTTGTGTTTGTGTCGAACTACTTGCTGCTCCTCCAGCAATTTGACTGTTTGTTATTGTTCCTGCAGTTATAATGACTCCACTATTCACAATTCCTGCAGCAGTTTCTTCAAATTGAGAAGTATCTACACCATGACGTTTTAAAACTTTTATTGTTCCATTAAAAATAGCGTCTTGGATAGCTTTCCAGTACATAAAAACGTCCTGGCAACCATAATAGTCAAAACTAATCTTGACATCACGATCCAAGCTTCGATACCGATTTAGAACAAAATTAAGAAGAATTAGTATAAGACCCAAAACAAGTAAAAAGGGTGCAATCAGAATGAAAACAATAAGTAAAATTGGATTACTAATTATAGATTTTATGCTACGATTCAGTTTAAAACTTTGATTCTGATTCCCAAAATTTCTTGTTATATCGCGTTTTTCTTCCAGATTGAGTGGTTGAGCAATATATTCACGTAAAGTTTGTGACACTCCATAGTCATATTCTTCTTGGAACTCAGCGGCACGTTTTTGTTTAACATCATTAAAGTGCCATGAAACAAAATTGAAAACAAAGACACCAATGTACCAAAGCGCAATCGGAGCATACAAACCAGGTAATATTACAACAGTAGCTAACAACGTTTTGATGAATCGAGATAGGAGATCGTCATCAAGTGTTGAAGTTAGGCTGAAGCGTTCGCGGTCAATACCAGTTAGTATATAAGCACTGGACTCTACAAAAGTAATTGAACCTGCATTATAAAATCGAAGAAAGTGGGAAAGGATATAATCCCGTTCTATCTCCGTATACTGATATAACCTGTAGGCTCTTTGTTTACTATCAGATGAGTGTGCTCCATTAGCCCATAGTAGGGGATCGTCCAGAGACATTACCCCTGGAACGGTAGTTGGGTGACTAATAATTTTGCTGTCGGGATCTAGTTCAAAGCCATCAACAAACAAGCGAGAAAACTTCTGTAACTTAGGCAAATTAAGGCGTTTGACTTCTTCATCTACAGCCAGGTAAAACTCGTAAGTAGAAATTTCTTGAATGTTATTTTGATGTGCTTCTAAATTTTGTTTTGCAAGTTTTCGCTCTATGGGTATCGTCCAGCTAGATTTAGGAATTAACTCTCCGTAACCAAGAAACGGATTAGAACCTGCAAAAATAATTATGTTTTGTAATATACTGCTTTGGTACAATCCTTGTTGAAAATATTCAACTGTAGGTTGTAGAAAGTCCAGAGATTTTAACTGGATTTTGGGATTATAGTTTTTTCTTAGAAATTTACGTGCAAGAGACCAGCGTAAATAAATGAGTTCATAGGAAGTTATTACAGCAGCAACAATAGCCAGAATTATAACAAGCGGCGAACTGTAGTCATTCCAGCCAAACATCTTAAATATAAGAACTTGAATAATTGAGATAGTGGCAACAGCAACAGCAGATAATAAAGAAATCAGTACTGCTTGAACTGCATGAGTGCTAATCTGGTCTAAATCTAGACTAGAACTAGGAATTGTAGCCTTATAAGGATGCCTGCGTAAATAACTGAGCAACTCAAAACCGCTGAATATACCTCTTAAATAAGCATAGCCTGACAGTAGCCGTGTGGATGTCAGTAATGATGATTGTTTTGACGAAGACGTTGAATCTAAAGGGACGGAAATTGGTGTAGCTATTAATACCAGAACACCAGCTACATTGATGTAAGTTTTTCCTTGAATTTCAATTTTCTCGTCAGCAATCACTTGATTATTAATAATAATACTAGTACTTTTGATAGTATCCAATTTTCTTACATACCATTTTTCCAAAGAAGAATCAAAACTAAACTCAAGAGAAAATCCGGTAACGATACTGATATGCGTTAAGAGAATATCACAATCTGACCAACTGCCGACTGTATAGGAGCGGGTGCTATGAAGTGTCCAAGTTAGGTTTGTTTGTTCTAAAGCAAGTTTTAATTTCATTTTTTATTTAAATCATTAATTCAATTATTAGAAATTGCTAGAAATACAAGAAAAATTTTCTAAAAGCGTAACTTAAACTTTCAAAGACTTCAGCCATTTAATTTTCTTGCAAAACTGCTATTTTCCAAACACCATTTTCTAATTGCAAAGTAGCCTTATATAAACCAGATACGGAACCGCTGTATGTTGGTTCAAATTGACCTCCCACATAATGAGTGCGGTTTTCACGAATTCTTACATCAATTGTTACCTGATTGTCTTGTGCATAAAATTGACCAATCGGTTCAACTATCGGTTGTTCAAAAGTATAATAAGCATTCTCTTCTTGCAGCGTTCTGAGTGTACTGAGGTTCTTACGTTGATAATTACCTGTTGTATATTGATAGATCACTTGAGCATTGTAACTGGAACCATAAGCCTCTTTCTTGGCTTCTAACCATGTTTTAATTAGATTGACAGCGTCTTCACGAGAAAACTGAGACTGAGTGTTATTATTAGGAGAGGGTTGCTCGGTAACTTGCAAATTTCCTAAAATAGGAGCATCATTTACAGGTTCAACTGTTATCTGAATAGTTTTTGTATCACTTTTAGCATCTAGAGCGTTTGGGGGCCAAATTAAGTCCCCTACAGTAGAGTTTCTATTCTTACCACTATCGTTGACAGTGATAGTAAGGTTATCAATACCATTGAAGTCTGCATTACTTTTGTAGACAATGGCTTTATCTGCCTTTAAAGTGTTGTTAATTTGATTAATAGTACCGAAAAGGATGACTGCATTCGGCTTTTCTCCAGTTTGGGTTTGACCCGTAGGCACTCCATTTTTTACGTCATCTTTAATAATAAGAGTACCGTTCTCAACGCTAAGTGCAACACCAACAATGCTATCCCCAGCATCGTTGTCTTTAACACTAATACCACGAACAGACAATTGTTGTTCTTCTTTCACAGCTTGCTGACTAAGGACGGTGAGGATTGGCGAACTATTAATAGGGTGAATACTAATGACTTTCTTTAAAACTCTACTAGTACCACCATCACCATCCGTAAGTTGCAACTCTAATGTACGAGTGCTTTGACTGAAATTCTTGGTTAAATTTTGATAAACGATGCTATTGACTATTGTTTTCACAACTTCAGTATTAGCATTAGAATTAAAGGTAATTTCTAATGGGATAGTACCAGTACCTCCTGTAAAACTGCCAACAATCGTATCGCGGTACATAACATCACGGTCTTTTACCTTAATTAATTCAGCATTTAAACTCTGATTCTCAATTCTAAGGCGGTCATCTAGCGTACCATTTTGAGTCAAGTTGACAGTTAGCTTACCTCCATCAAAGTCCCCAGAATCTATATCATTGACTTCAGTAAAAGTATTCGCATTACAGCTGATGGCAACTATATCCGAACTACTAGGACACTGCAACTCCTGTTCGTCTACAAAAGTCACAGGAGGATTAACAGAATCAGGGGAAGAATTTGATGACAAAAGCCACACTATTCCCGTCAAAAGGAGTAGAGCCCCAACTCCTCCAATCAGGTTTCCAAACAATTTTGGTACTGGTTGAGGAGTAATGAAAACAGGAAGCGTAGTATTCAGTTCTTGTAAAACAGAATTGGGATTAATATCTAGATGATTCCCTTGCAGCATTTGCTTCAACACATGGCTGCGCTGATCGCTCAGTATTTTCCAACGTTCCCAATCCCAGGTTTTAGTTTTTTCATTAAATAAGTCCTGATGCTCTTTACCCGTAAGTAAAATGAGTGCAGTCACTGCTAAGTCTTGTAAATCCTTACTTTGGTTTCTTGTAGCCAATTTCGGGAAATTGTGGGACTCATTCTGATTGGTTTCTTCTAACACCCAATCTCTAATATCTTGTATCAGTCCAAAGTTAACCAATACTGGTATTTTGTCCTGCTCTCTTAGAATTAAGTTTTTAGGTGAAATATTTCTATGGGTGACCTGGTGGTTATCCAAATATGATAGTATTGGTAAAATTAGATTTAGTAACTGAACGATTTCATATTCATTAAAGAGAGGCTCATTTTGCTGCTTTTTTTCTTGCAATAGATCTTCATACGATTGTCCTTCTATATTGTTTTGGACAATGCACAATCTTTCATTTTCTTCAAAAAAATATTTAACTTCTTGAATTTGTGAATGTTTCAAGTTGGCAAGAATATTTAATTCTGCTTCAAGGTCTCCTAGTGTCTTAGAACTGAATTTAGTAATTGTGTATACTTCGTTGTTCTGTTGTTGGTCTTCTACTAAGAAGACTTCTTCATGAGTTTCTTGTTTAAGAACTTTCCGTATTAAATAACGGTTATACATTAGTGGAACAGTTACTAGCATACTAATGCCTCATGCTGCCCTAGCTTTAAACGCAAGAATTTAATTTAGTACAATTGCCTGACATTGTCCCTAGCCCTAAGTACAGTTCTGAGCTAGCAAAAAGACTAGGTGTTGGCTTTCCTGTTAGTGGGAACTATGATTGCTCTTGCTGTATGACGTAGATATAACTTAGCCGACACTACGGACAAGTAATACAAAACTTTATTATTTTTTTAAGAAGAATAAATAGCATGTAGCGTATACACATGATAGCGCTTTTGACACTTAGGCAGACAGTCACAATTAAAGCAGATGCTTATCAAGGAAAACCCTGTGTCATTATAGCTCTGTTGATTCCCGCCCACCTACTTCAACAAAATCGAAGCTTGCAGACTTTTCCCCAAATCGAATTGGTGTTTAACTTACTACATTGTCGGTGGAATTTTTTTGCAGTGGAACTTAGCTACGGTTCCAAGTCACCTCGACAGCAACAGACAATAATATTATGATGTTAGGGTAGTCTGATAAATTTTTTGGCAGGGCAAAGCACGGGCGAAAACCCCCCACCTCCAATTTTGACACATAGTTACCCTTTTTTAGGTATGGAAGGGTAACTATGGGTAGGAATCAAGTTACAGTTCCTTGCCCTCTGCCTTCTTAAATGAATACAAAGTACTTATAAGGAACGAAAATAGTGGCTTTACAGTACAAAAAGACTCATTCTCCCCACCTCCCTACCATTCTATTGGTAACCAGCGGCTACCATCTTTATCGTGAGTATTTGCTGAAAATGGTTGCGGAACATTCAAATGTTTGGTTATTTCTTGATTCTGAACCGAACTGGCAAATCCCCTACATTGTCGGTCATACGGTAGTCAATACACTTGATGCCCAAATGATGATTGAGGTGGCACGTAATTTACCTGACGGCGTCAAAATTGACGGGGTGCTTTGCTGGGATGAAATACGAATGGTGCAAACTGCCAAACTCGCTCAAGCCTTTGGTCTACCAGGCACAGACCCTGAGAATGTCAGTCGGTGTCGTGACAAACACCTAACGCGCACCTTTTTGGCGGCATCAGGGGTACCACAAGCTACTTCAATACTTGTCTCCTCTATTGAAGAAGCAGTTAAAGCCGCAGAGATTATTGGTTATCCTGTCATCATCAAGCCGCGTGCATTGGGTGCAAGTTATGGGGTTAGCCTAGTGCACGAACCAGAACAGCTAAATACAGCGTTTGAACACGCTAAGGCTGCAACTGAGGAGGGCGTACCTGTTTACAATAAAGGTGTACTCGTTGAAGAGTATATGCAAGGATCAGAGGTCAGCATTGATATTGCATGGGTTAACGGGATTATGTATCCCCTGTTCGTTGGACGCAAGGTCACTGGCTTTTTTCCTCATTTTGAAGAAATTGGACACGTGGTGCATTCCAAAGACCTGTTGCTTGAGTATCCACCATTTCTCTCTGTTCTAGAGCAAGCACACCAAGCTGTGGGATTTCGCAACGGCATCACTCATACCGAACTGCGTCTGACACAGTCCGGTCCAAAGATAGTAGAAATTAATGCTCGACTTGGTGGCGATATGATTCCTTACGTTGGTTGGTTTGCTTCCGGAATAAACCCCGGTCAAGTGGCTGTCGCAGTTGCCTGTGGACACAAACCAGACGTGAAAACTAGACATGAAAGTGTCGCCGCCATTCAGTTTTTGTATCCTGAATATGATGCGGTTGTAGATAGTGTCCACATTGACCATGCTGCACTCCCAGCGTCGGTTGTTGCTGCCGCCCCACTTGTTTCGCCAGGACAAAAATTGTTGCTGCCCCCAACCGACCACGTCTCCTGTCGGTATGGCTATGCGATCGCTCGTGGAGACACCATTGAGGATTGTGAAGCAGCTACCGAACTAGCAGTCAAGGCGTTTAACCTAAAAGCCAGACATCTCTCTACGGTGGGGGTGTGAGATGAGCAGCGCAAAACGCGATTTTAGAATACTGTGGGCTGGGCAGTCGTTAAATTTATTAGGAGATCAATTTCTGGTAGTCGCCCTGCCCTTACTAGCTGTGCAAGTTATGGGAGTCTCTGCTTCCCAAGCCGTACTGCTCCCGTTTGTCCTTTTCGCACCATTCCTTGTATTTGGATTACCTGCGGGTGCTATTGTTGACCGACTGCCGCGACGACTCACGATGATTGTTTGCGACACCATACAAGCTGTGGTCTTCGTGCTTGTTACTGCCCTCGCGTTAAAAGGCACCCTGACGTTTCCAATGCTAGTACTGCTGGTTGCCATTGCCGGCACAGCTGTGGTGTTTTTTCAGATTGCCTATACTTCTTATCTCCCAGAACTTTTTTCTGAAGCACGGGACTTGCAACGTTCTAATTCGCGACTATTTTTCTCTGAGTCCATAACCAAGACGCTTGGTCCAATGCTTGCTGGGTCAATCATTGCCTGGCTGGGGATTGCTGCAATTATGGCAGTGAACGCAGGAACCTTTGTCTTATCCGTGCTGTCGTTACTAGTCATTAAGCACAGGCAGCCGAAGACTACGAAGCATCAGGTAAAAAAGCAGATTAAAGGCTGGGTATACCGTGATATTCGTGAGGGTTTGTATTTCGTATTCCGCCACGGACGGCTAGAACCAGTCATTATGTGCGGGGTCGTATACGTTACGTTTTCCATTATGATTGATTCTACTCTTGTGCTGTACTGCTTGAACGTACTTGGTCTGAGTTCGTTAATCATTGGCTTTGTTGTGGGCGCAGCTGCCGGTGGTTTTCCGATTGGTAATCTCCTTTGTACTCAGCTCGTTAATCGTTTTGGTGTTGCCCGCACTCTTGTTGTCAGCGCAATAGTGTCAGTAACAGGTTTAATTCTCATACCATTAGCTGGCTCGCTTGGCTCAGTCACTGGACTTATTGCTGCTAGCGTATTACATGGTATCGGAGAGGGTATTTTTGGACCCACAGCGTTAACCTTGCGACAAACCGACACGCCAGACCACTTGCTAGGTAGAATCAACTCGATACAGCGATTTTTAGTATGGGGTGCAGTTTCAATCGGTAACCTTATTGCTGCTTTAACTATCAGATGGTTTGGTTTGAGCGGCACCTTATGGATTGGTGGGCTTGGAACCATTCTCTGTCTACCTCTACTAATACGCAGAGATATTCTTAACGAATTGTTAAATTACTCAGTTGAGATTCCAGCTCAACGCAGACCAAAAATATAGCGGTTTTCAAATCAGTGTAATACACCATACAGTGGCACGGCAGTGCCGTGCTTCACCTAATTGAGAACCGCTACATAAAATTTACACAAAACCATCATTCTATGGAGAATCAAATGAAATACGCAGAAGGCATCAATGAATTTGTAGACCGATGCAACAAAGCCATGCCACCTAATTTTTACACTTTGCCTATCAAGCAGCAGCGGGATATGTACCTTGGTCTCACTAAAGAATTTCCCTATCAAATACCGCCTGATGTATTGGTGATTAACGACACAGTTTCTTATGAAGGACGAAAGCTACCGATTAGGGTATACCGTCCAAAACAGACAAAAGGTCAAGGATTGTTAATTTATATTCGTGGTGGTGGATTCGTCGTCGGCTCATTAGAATCACACAACACGGTTGTTGCAGAATTGTGCGATAAATCGGGATTAGTGACCATCGCCCCAGACTTTAGGATGTCGCCGGAACACCCTTTTCCAGCAGCTCTTGAGGACTCTTATGGTGTGCTGTGCGGTGTTGTCAATGATGCCCAACGATTAGATATCGATCCGAATAAAATTGTGATTTCAGGCGACAGTTCTGGCGCAAACATGGCTGTTGCCGTCAGTATGATGAGTCGTGACCGAGGCGGTCCTAAGTTGCGGGGTCAAGCGTTGATAAGTCCTGTTCTCGATTTTACTCGCTGGTGTCAAGGAGGTGTCGATGCTCCCTTGCTAACTGGTGGTGAAATGGAATACTACACAGCCTGCTATGTACCTGAGCAAGAATTGGTGAAACATCCTTACGTCTCTCCACTAGTAAACGGAACATTTCACGGTCTGCCACCAGCATATATCATGGCAGCAGAAATGGACTCACTTTTAGTTGACTCTCAGGAATACGCTCGTCTTCTTCGTGAAGAAGGAACCCAAGTTGAATTAGTCGTTGAGCCCGGTTTAGTGCATTCTGCTGTAAGAGCGCGGGGCTTAAGTCCCCAGGTGGCTGACGCTTGGGAAAGGTTCATACACAATGCAGCTTTACTCGCTTGCAAGGAGGATTTGACCAATGACAATTAGTAATCCACAGGGTCCTGCGGTAATTGTTGACCCATATTCTTCTGGTGCTTTCTTTGCGCCAACGTTCGCGGAGGCAGGAGTGCCGGTTGTGGCAGTTGTATCTAGCCCTGCTCCTCCAGAAGTATACGCATCATCCTATCGACCTCAAGACTTTTCACAAATTATTATCGCAACTGAGGATCTCTCAGAGGTTGCAAACAAACTAAGGGAATTGCGTCCGCGATGTATACTGCCTGGATGTGAATCAGGAGTCGAGCTCGCAGACGCGATCGCCCCCCTGGTAGTCGAGGACTTAGTTAATGTTCCGGAGAAGGCCAGCGCTCGTCGGCATAAGGGTGACATGGCAGCTGCAGTGGCACAAGCCGGACTACCAATCATTGCCCAAATATGTACTAATGACGCTGACGAAGTAGAAAAATGGTTATATCAAGCAGACCTTATTGGGCGCGATCTTGTAATCAAACCACCCAAGAGTGCTAGTACCGATGGGGTAACTAAAGTGCCATCATGTAAAGATTGGCGCAAGATTTTCAATGAAATGCTGGGCAAACACAACCGTCTGGGGATACTCAACGATAAGCTACTTGTACAAGAATATACTGCAGGTATTGAATACGTCATCGATACTATTAGCTATGAAGGTAAGCACTCAATCAGTGATATATGTAGATATCACAAAATCGATAACGGTCAATACATGGCGATTTACGATAGCATGGAATGGCTTCCTCCGACGATTCCAGTCTACGACCAAATCGTGGATTATGCGTGCGGTGTACTTGACGCGGTCGGTATGCGGTTCGGCACGTCCCACCTTGAAGTGATGCTTACAGAACGCGGACCGAGACTAATTGAGATTGGTACTCGACCGCATGGAGGTGGTCACCCGCGCTTCTGTCGCGTTGCTACTGGGGATAGTCAAGTAGATCGAGCGGTTCGGTACTTTACCCGTAAAGGCTCTATTCCTGACAGCTTTAAACTAATTACTCATGTTTTAGTAGTGTTTTTAATTTGTCGGGCTGAAGGCACAGTGAGTAACGCCGAAATATTCGACCAGGTACGGGAACTAAACAGTCATCATTTTTCGGCGATCCACATCCGAAATAACGATTGGTTGGAACCGACAAAGGATCTTTTCGCCAGTCTCAAACTAGGCTTCGTTGTCTTGGCTCATAAAGATCGATCCCAAATTATGGCCGATTACAAGCTGATCCGCAGCTTAGAGCAGCAACTTAAACTCAATACCAAAAAAACAAATATCAAAGCGTAAATGTCTACGAACAATCCTCAAGCAAAAATTAACTTTATACACCCACCAGGGCAGTATTACAATGTTCGAGGTCGAAGACTTTGGGTAGAGCAAGAGGGAATTGGCGAGCCTGTAATTTTATTGTCTGGCCTTGGTCCAGCTGGGTCTCACGTTATTTTTCACCCCCATTTCGACACGCTAGCTACTGATTACCGAATAGTTTACGTAGACCTATATGGACGCGGTCGCTCTGATGCGCCCGAGGATCTCAACGAAATTACATTTGAGAGTGATGTTGCTGATGTAGCTGCGCTTCTATCAGAACTAAATCTTGGACCAGTTCATGTGTATGGATTTTCGTATGGAGGTCTTCTTGCACAGGCAATAGCACTCGACCATCCTCATCTCGTGCGTAGTTTGGTATTAGCAAACAGTCTGCACAGCCCAGAAATGTGGCAACTCAACCACGTCAACATCAACCGCGAAATCGCTAACCAATGTCCTGAGGTTTGGGCAAAAATTCAGGCATTGCGTGCTGATGGCGTTCCCTCCACCGATCCGAAGATGCAAGAACAATTTGCCTGCGCCGCTAAGCTTGTACGCTTCTATAATCCGGAAAACGCTCGACTGCTAGCCACCGAACCAGGAGCACGTAATTTAGATCTCTACCCGCTATTTTGTGGTGAGGATGTGGACTTTAACATCGGCAATCAGGTTGCTAAAATACCGGATTTTCGACCTCTGCTGAAAAATGTGACTGCCCCCATATTGGTGCTTGCAGGACGGTTCGACCGAGCACTGTACCCAGCACTGCAGTATCAAATCGTTACCTATGCTTCAAAGGCAGAATTTCACATTCTCGAGCGTAGCGGATCTTTTTCTCATGTCGAGGAACCAGAGGAGGTGTTTCGCATCTTGCGAAATTTTTGGAAGCGGCTAGCGTAAATAAACTATTTTTTTGCCGTTGCTAAATTAAGGGATGATATTTATGGCGTGGGTCAGACAGTCCTACAAGAAATATACAGGACGAGGCGTTGCTGAATTTGGTAATGAATTACGATCGTAAGTAAGTCAGTGTGAATAAACAGAAATACATTACAAAATGTAAACGCAGCTGAAACCCTTACAAATGACCAATGACAAATGACTAAGGACGGCCCTTACCAGTTACGTTTTTTTGTACCGACTTACTTAGTATGTTTTTCAATTTCCAGCAAACCCCTGTAAAGACGCGCCATAGCGTGTCTCTACATGAATGAGAATTTTGAAATTCATATGTTGATTCAGCAACGCCCAGGACGAGATGTCCGACCCGCCTTACAAAATAGTAAAATCATGCCGCAAAGATGTAACGTCTTTTTTGGCTTCATTTTACAACTTCTTTTTTGCAAGCTCTTCTAATAAGTTGTCACTCAATGAATAATTTGTTATTTACTGATTCAACCTTGGAACATCAGCTAATTTGCGCTCGTAATCGTGGTCTTTTACTTATTGAACACATTAAAATGCATAATTTGATTAAGGCTGGATGTGAAACTAGAGAAGTGCAAAAGGCGATTTACGAGTTAGCGGCACAACTACTTTATCCCGTAGATTGTAAACCACGATTTTGGCACAGACAGATATTACGTGTGGGTGAAGATACTATTAGTCCCTATAGTGTCAAGGTTAGGAATCATGTAATTAAGCCAGGGGATATCGTTTTTTTCGACCTAGGTCCCGTTCTTAACATGGAGGTCAATTCCGTTTTCAGAATGGAAGCCGATCTTGGACGTAGCATTATTGTGTCAGGTCAGAGTATTGACCCTGATAAAGTTAAAATATGCAATGATTGCGAACGTCTATTTCTTGAAGGCAAAGCTTATTATCTACAAAATCAAGATATGACTGGCAAAGATTTATATGAATATATGCAGTATAATGCTAGGGAAAATGGCTGGAATCTGAGTTCACAATCGCATTCAGGTCATTTAATAGGGGTATTTCCACATGAAAGAATACTTGGAGATACTAAGTTTGACTATATCTGTTTGGAAAATACCAAACCAATGAGCGCTCCTGATAAATTTGGTAATAAACGGCATTGGATACTCGAAACACACTTAGTTCATCCTCAAAACCTATTTGGAGCTTTCTACGAGGATTTACTAATTCCAACTTGAATTTGACGTAAAAAAAGTTTCTAAACTGGGCAGGAACCTACATACATTACTCCTTTGAGCCAAACACCCGTTTCCCAAAAAAGTCGTTTAACCCAGCATTTCAGCCAAGAAAGTTAAACCATGTTAAGGCGGTAACAACAACAGCATAGCTGATATGAAGTTTTATCACTCGGATTAGACCGCAAGAAATGGATGGTAGTGTTGAGTTCAACCCCATACTATCTTAAACAGGATGAACAGAGGAAGCCATTATGAACAGTACCCTAGCTCCATCATTTTCAACGGATGCTCAGCGTTGGGAAGCACTTGTACAACGCAATCCACAGGCTGATGGTGCGTTTCTATATGCAGTTCAAACTACAGGGGTATACTGTCGCCCAACCTGTCCATCACGCCTGCCAAACCAGAAAAACGTTGTATTCTTTCAATGTTGCACCAATGCTGAAAAGGCGGGATTTCGTCCCTGTAAGCGATGTCAGCCTAATGCCGTTTTACCTTATCAGCAACAAATAGAAACGATTGCTCGAATCTGCAAACTCATCGAGCAATCGGAAGAACCCTTATCTCTTCAGAAAATGGCTAAGATAGCAGAACTAAGCCAGTATCACTTTCATCGCTTGTTTAAGAAAATGGTTGGCGTTACACCTAAAGAATATGCCAATGCCCATCGAGCAAAGCGAATTCGTGAAGAACTACACCAGGGAACCTCAGTAACTCAGGCAATTTATAATGCGGGGTTTGAGACAAGTAGCAGTTTCTACGATAAATCAAAGAAGATGTTAGGAATGACACCTACTAAATATCAGCAAGGTGCAGATGGAATCGAGATTCGGTTTGCCGTCAAGCGATCGTGGTTGGGTTGGGTGTTGGTTGCCGCAACAACAAAAGGAATTTGTGCAATTAACTTGGGTGATACTGAAGACACTTTGGTTGAGCAGTTACAAAACCAATTTCCTAATGCCCAATTTTGTGAAAGCGACTCCACTTTCGCGCTTTGGATTGAACAGGTTATTGCCTTTATAGAGATGCCTCAGCAAAAACTGAACCTCCCCCTTGACATTCAGGGGACTGCCTTCCAACAGCGTGTTTGGAGAGCACTCCAAGACATTCCACCAGGCAGTACCGCTAGCTACGCTGAGATCGCTCAGCAGATTGATCATCCCAAAGCAGTTCGTGCGGTGGCTCGTGCCTGTGCAACAAATCGGCTTGCCATTGCTATTCCCTGTCATCGTGTTGTTGGCAGTGACAATACTTTAAAAGGCTACCGCTGGGGGTGCGATCGCAAACGTGCCTTACTAGAACGCGAAGCAGCACAAACCGTTACTAAACTAACCAATTCACAATGACCTGTTCTTCCATCGACACTCTATCTTTTACCCAACGGGTCGAAGCCCTTCCATTGAAGAGCGCTGTTACATTTACTTCCTATAGTGAAATCAACAGCAGAGATTTGCAAGGATGATACAAATCAAAAGTGCTCAGACGCGTTGTTTGAAGCGTTTTTAGAGAATTTATCTGTATCGCGATTAAGGTGAAATGGTATTTTCGCACTTCAAAACCAAATCCTAGGTGCTGAGCCTAGGATTAAGTCTGTTTCAAATAAAAAGTTACAAATAATTTGACCCCGATAATGAATCGGGTAAAAGCAGAAACTGCTTTTTTTGCTACGTGTCTTTATGTAAGACCGATTGAAGAGTACGATACTTTCCCTAATAACGGAGTTGTTGCCAAATTGCCACATTGAGATGTAATCAGCAACTTCTGTCAGTACCAATTTCTTTTGTGTCTCACAAGGGGTTTAAATCCCCCACTAATTGATTCTGAATTCCGAATTCTGGGTTCTCAATACTAGGTTCTTTTTCTTTCGCATACCATTTGTGGGCGATCGCAGCTAGCTGGTCTAGAACAACGATGAGGTCTTGCGAGCGCTCAGTTAAACCATAGGTAACTTGAGGCGGGATTGTAGGCTCATAAACCCGATAAATGATATCAGCCTCCTCAAGCATTCGCAATCTTTCAGTGAGAACTTTTGACGAAATACCTTCTATTTGGCGTTTTAAAGCACCAAAGCGAGTGGGTCCATTATTACGCAAAATCCAAAGAATGTAGAACGTCCAAGGTCCACCAAGCAAGTTTAACAGGGTACCCACCGGGCAACTTACAGATTCTTTTGACTGAGTCATAAACAATTCAAAATTCACAGCATGAGAAAAAACTAGTGCTGGCAAGTAGTGAAGTTGCTATGCATACAGGGGTTAAAGATGCAATAGCACCATAAGTTGATTTCTTCATAGTGTCGCGGTTACTTCAAAGTACCTACTTTACATTTTAAATAAGTTACTTATAGTAACTAATAGAGGGTTATATACCTTCTACCTTACAGGTTCATCATGCACCTTGCATCTTGCGCCTGCCATTAACAGGCTAAAACCTGCGGCTACACATATAAAGTTCCTATCTCCTATCGGAGACGGTGCGCGAACGGGTATGCCTCCCTTACCTCATTGACGAACGTCCTTTGGGTGAGGGTAGTCATCAAAGTATTCATCATTCTGAAAATAGTCAAATTCAGTAAAATTCCACAGCCACAGACTGAAGGAGCTGTCTTGCTATGCGTTTGTAAGCGCGATCGCTCCAGAGTCTTATTGCTAAAAGTCACACAAACAGGAGCCCTACATTATGGAATTGGTAAAAAGCTTGTCAATGGCTATGGTCAGTGGAGCGTTAATGGTCTTGGCAACAGCAACTCAAGCCAAATCTTCAACATTAACCTATGAACGTAGTATTGGTAGCCCTGGAATTGAAGCTGGAAATCTTTTCCTACCTCAAGGTATAGACGTGCAACAAGGGACAGGGAATGTTTTTATCAGCGATTCTGCTAATAATCGTGTCTCAGTCTTTGACCAAAACGGTAATTTTGTAAACACCATTGGTAGCCTTGGCAGCAGACCCGGACAGTTCAACCAGACAGCAGACCTAGCATTTGATAAGTTGACTGGAAACCTTTATGTTGGCGATGTCTATAACAGCGAAATCGATGTCTTCGATGCTAATAGGAACTATCTAAAGTCCTTTGGCAAATTTGGTCCTCAAACTGACAGACCCTTTTTTGGACCTGGTGGCGTAGCATTCGATGCTAGCGGGAACTTTTATGTTAATGATTATACTGCAGACACTATTCAGGTATTTGACCGAGACGGTAATGTCATCAAAACAATCGGCAGTTCTGGCAATGCACCGGGGCAGTTTCTGGGACCATCGGGTTTATCGATATCCGAACAATCTGGTAACATCTATGTAACCGATTTTCTCAACAACCGCATTCAAGTCCTTAACCCACAAGGAGAGCCTATCTTGGTCTTTGGTGAATTAGGCAACGGACCAGGACAGTTTAACTCACCAGTCGCCATTGAAGTGGACGATGAAGAGAATATCTATGTGGGTGACGCTCTCAACAACCGCGTACAGGTATTTGATAAAAACGGTAATTACTTGTCTGAATTTGGCACACCAGTTCCCAACGCCAACCCAGAACCCCTTCCACCAGGACAGCCTCTCCCTGAACCAGGGCAGTTTAATTGGACAGTTGGCGCACATTTTAATGATGGCAAGCTTTATGTCAGTGATTTCTACAACAGTCGCGTTCAGGTGTTAAAAGTTAGTAAAGTGCCCGAGCCAGCATCAATATTGGGTCTGGCTTTTGTAGGAATTGGGGCGGTTACTCTGAAATTGAAACGCGATCTGCCGCTATGCTGTAGCGAAGCTATCGCGCTACTCAAAACCTTGGCAAACTTAAGGATTTACGCGCTTAAGGATAGGGGAGGAGTGGTTCAAGCAGAAGGAAATTGCGATCGCGTAAATAACTCTAACCACTCTTACTCTCCTAGGCAGCAAAAATCAATCAATGCGGTTGCATCAAGAATTGTTCCATATTCCAGTTTGTAATTTATCCAGTAAATATATCTTTCGCTTGCTTCAAGTTTATGCCTTTCTCCTATCTTGCACCTCCGTCTCGCAATCTAAAATCATAGGCTAAAAAGCTTACTGTTTCGTAGGTAGGGCTATGCCGCACGTCCCCTCCCACTCGAAGGTGCAAGACGTTAACTTTCAAACCTGTGATTTATCAACTTCCAATTGACATAAAAAACAATTCCATCAATACCTATTGGGAAAAAGCGAAAATCTTAATATCAAATTTCTCATTTCCAATGCCCCGTCCCAAACATAACTTTCAATCCATTTTTTGCTATCACATCACCACTCTTTGCAACAACTGGAAGTTTAAATTCGTGCCAGGTATTGAAAATCGTCTGAGCTTATGTTTTTGTAGAAAGTGCTTCAGGTAGTAAATTTTTATAGAGGCTGAACTTACGATATGTTACAGTCTACAAGTCTCTGTGCGAAACTCCTTAAGTACATTATCATTGAACTATATGACATTAACCGAAATTCCACACGAGAAACTGAACGGTGAAATACTTTCATTGGGTATTTTAGTCTTAAGTTCTTCTCTTCAAAGATATCATCTATATCTTTGAAAGGTGCCCTATTCTCTACTACTCGTTCAAAGTACCGATCCATACTTTGCCCCATGTCTTTCCATATTTCCCTTTGAACGCTGAAACCAAAGTTACCATTACTGTATTTTAGCCATAGTTGATTGATGTTTTTAAGAGTTTCACAGGGAAAGTTTTTAAATAGCTCTTCAAAATTTTTGTAATCATGCAAGAGCATTACCTGATAAAAAATCCAATCTGTTTCCCGATCGGCTTCTTCCCATCTGAGGTTTTGTAAACTTTTTTCTAATTGGTTGCATAGGTTTTCTTCTGATAAATCTCCTCGAACGCTTCTAAGTTCGGATTCTAAAGCGATATCGGCTCCTAAATTATATTGTACTTTTTCCTAATCCTCCCATACCGTGAATTAAAACTCCAATCTCTTCTAAGGGAGTCTTTAGTATCCGCAAGCAGTTTTGTAATTAACGACGACGACCAATAAAGTTCTCACGGGAGGCAACTCTAACTTTCTTTTCAGAATCTAAAAACCCGGTAGCAACAGAGGGGCGAGGTGCAGGTTTGCGTCTTGGTGTCGTCTTAGGCGTAACCAATCCTCCTGGTAGTATTTCAGCCACATACAATCTCAACAAGTGCCAATTTTGTGCTTGATTTCTAATTAATGTTTGGTAGGTTTTGGCAACTGCTTCAGTGACTGTATTTCCTGCTGATAAATTTTCATATAACGTTGCTGCTGCTGCAGTGGCATCTGTATCTGAAACTTTCTTATCCCAACTCAGAACAGCAGTTGCCCCTTCCATTAATAGTTGTTCTGCCATTGAAGGCATCGTCCCTTTGTCCCAAAAACACCCAGTCTGGCAGCCTGAGAGGAAAATCAACTTTGGGAGTTTAAATTGCAGTACATTAGCAATGTCATCTGCACTGCTATATTCTGGTTCTCCTAATTCTGTCTCGGTAATGAAGCAGGGTTTTTCATCTAGTGAAGTTGCATGACCTGTTAGATGGAAGACATCGAAGTAGCCCTGTTCGTACTCTTGCACTGAATAACCTAATTCCTTTAGACAACCGCTTTCTTCAACTGTCAAAGATAAAGGTATGCGCTTTGTTGCCTCTAGAATGCGTCCTTCCTCTGCCTCAAAATCCAACACTGGTTCTATTCCTCGGGGAGAAGTTGCCATAAACAGGACATTCAGCGCACGATTTTCTGGCTGATTCTCCCAGCTTAATTGTCTGCTGTCAGCTTTCCACCTTACTGGAATAATGGCAGGTCTGCGTTCTACCAAAAACCTTTGACCATCGTGCAGCATTTCCCAAGGTAGATGCGCCTGCCCTTGGGTTGCAGTAATGGCAAGAACAATACCCTCACGTCGATGTTGTTCGATAGCCGCTTGAAAAATGCGATCGCTCCCGTCCAACCAGTTATAAAGTGCCTGTCCCGTCTTAACATGGTCTTCTAAGGGTATAGTGTAGTAGTTCCTTTGTGCTTCCTGAATTAGTTCTTTGATTTCAGCTAAGGGAAGCTGACAGGACTGGGAATTGTTAGGATTATCCCAAAAGAAACGGAATTCACCGAAATTATTGCCAACGGGTTTGAGAACAAGATGGAGAATTTTTATCGCTGTCTTTTGGGAAATAGTCTGTGACTTCGTTTGAAGTGTTATTTGTTGAGTACTATCTGTCCTGTTAATATCAGATGCAGAAATCTGATGAAAAGTTAACAACTCTTCAATCTCTCTCAACAGAGAATTTCCAGGATTTGACTGACGCGCTGCACGAATGAGGTCAAGAATCCATCCCTCTGCTTCTGCTGTTTGTATTATCTTGAAGATAATTTCTTGTAAATTTCCTTCCCCTGCGATCGCCTCCAGGTTTCTGTCTAATTCAA
The DNA here is from genome assembly GCF_054684315.1 of Scytonema sp. NUACC21. Classification (NCBI taxonomy): domain Bacteria; kingdom Bacillati; phylum Cyanobacteriota; class Cyanophyceae; order Nostocales; family Scytonemataceae; genus Scytonema; species Scytonema sp. NUACC21. Next base: position 223,293 of record NZ_BAAFZH010000105.1, read on the forward strand.
ATGACAGCATTTGCTCCAGTGATGCTTTCGTTGGAAAGGCGCTTACTAGAGCCTTTTGTAATTGTTTACGCTGTTGACCTACGAGGCTCATTTTTTAAGACAAGTCTTTCATAAACTTAGGGACTCATGCATTCATGACCAACTTCCCAGAATATGCGGTTCCCCGAAATTGGTCAAGAGAACTCTTAAAATTTTGAAGGTCTAAACTGTCCATTTTCTTCTCCAAGTCATAATGGCGGTGAGGGAAAGCGGAGAAGCAAGGAGAGTATGGTCTGAATCTGTTACTCAATTTTCAGGATGGGTGCGGAGATTTTTATCAGCATGAATGTTATTTCATAGCAGCAATTGGTCTTGCGGAATTTAAACAAGTCGATAAAAAGTTAACCACAAGAATTATAAATCAACTGATTTTATTAGCTGTTGGTTCCTATAATCTTGAAAACCAGCAATGGGAAGTCTACTCTAATTGCAAAATTAATATTCGGCAGAAAGCCAGAATTATAGCCAAATCTGATTAAAAATTGATTTTCTTTGGGTAAGCTAAGTTGACTATTGCCCCTTAATTAAAATCTCCTAAGTCTATATAGATTTAGGAGATTATTTTTCCGATTTATGTAATATTAGAATTATTTGTAGTACGTGCGGTCAGGCTGAAAGCGATCTGCCCTCTGGGCAGGTTGGTAGTCAGCGGAGGGTAGGGGCGCACGAGCGATCGCCATCGCAATTCCTGCTTTTATTCTCAATCAGACTTTATCTAAAGTTAAGTAAGATAGAGAAACTCAAGGGTCATAGCTATGAGTAGTAACAGCAGCGATACCAAAGACGGCAATATTGGGAATCGAACTGGTAAAATATTTCACAAAGTTCCCCTACGCGTTGTTCTGATTCTTCCATTTGTTTTACAAATTTCAGCGGCGGTTGGACTCATAAGCTGGCTATCTTTGCAAAATGGACAAAAAGCGGTGAATGATGTTGCAACGCAATTGCGAAGTGAACTGACGGCAGGAATTCTTCAGCAAGTTACTACCTATATGTCAAGACCCCAACACGTTATTGAGGATACAGCAGAGTATGCCCAACTCGGTCTTCTTAATTTAGAAAATTCCACAACTTTGGAGCCTTATCTTTGGCATCAAATGAAAAGCCACAATGGATTCTTCATTACGGCGTTTGGTAGTGAAACAGGTAATGTCTCTGCGGTTGGTATTGAAAACGATGGGAGTTTGGTCATTCGAGCACGCGATAGCTTCGCTCCTGCCCTTTGGGCAGATCGCAAACAAAGCAGACTGTATACTTATACCATTCGCGATGACGCAAAAGCTTCCAGCGAAGCCGATCGCGGTCTGCGAGGACATATCATCAAGAGTGAGGAATTAGATCTTAAGAATCGTCCTTGGTACAAAGCAGCCGTCACAGCACGAAAGCCAACCTGGAGCGAGATTTATCCTAATAATACGCTTCCATTTTTAATTATCAGTGCGGTCAGACCCATATACAATCCCCAAACAGGAGCACTAGTAGGAGTTACAAATGCAACCCTCTCTCTTCAGCAAATTAGTAACTTTTTACAAAAATTAAAAATTGGTCGTTCCGGACAGACATATATCATTGAGCGTTCTGGAAATCTGGTTGCCAGTTCTACGGGCGAGAAGCTTTATGACATCGCTCGCAAGGGACAGCAGGAGAGGCGAAAACGCCGTCAAGCAACTGACAGTAACAACAGACTCGTTCGAGACTCAGCAGAATACCTAATTCAGCGTTTTGGCTCTTTGAATCACATTCAACAAGTGCAGCAGCTTGAATTCTTCCGTCACGGAAAACGGCAATTTCTGCAAGTGACACCCTTTTCAGATGGGTTGGGACTTAACTGGCTCATTGTCATTGTTGTTCCAGAATCGGATTTTATGGAACAGATTCACGCAAATACACGCCTCACCATCTATTTATGCATTGGTACGCTTGTTTTTGCCATCTATTTCAGTACTTTGACAGCGCGTTGGATAACTCTGCCGCTTTCGCGGTTGCATGAAGCGGCGAAGGAGATTGCTCAAGGAAATTTACAGCAGACAGTGAGTGTCGATCGCATCAATGAAGTTGAAGAATTAGCGCATTCTTTCAATCAAATGGTCATGCAATTGCAAACTTCCTTCTCCCAATTGCACTCATTAAATAAAGCCTTGTCAGATAGCGAAAACCGTCTGAATCAGCTGATTGAGGCATTACCTGTAGGGGTGACAGTTCACGATCTAACCGGACAATTACTATATATAAATCAGATTGGCAAAAGTTTATTTGGGATTGACAAAATACCGAAAGCAGCGACTTCACAACTTGCCGAAACCTATCAAGTGTACCTGACTAGTACACAGCAATTTTGCCCAACAGATAAGTTACCAATTGTACAAGCCTTATCAGGTGAAATGGTTCAAACCGATGACATTGAAATCCATACAGAAGATAGAGTGGTTCCTCTAGAAGTTCGGGCAACACCTGTATTGGATGATGATGGTCATGTCGTTTGTGCGATCGCAGCCTTTCAAGATATTAGTTATCGCAAACAAGCAGAAGAACAGCTACTTTACAATGCTTTACATGATACTTTAACCAATTTACCCAACCGAAACTTCTTAATGAAACGACTTGAGTGGTCAATCAACCGCGCAAGACAGCACAATAATTATCAATTTGCTATTTTATTTCTGGATTTAGATCGATTCAAGGTCATCAATGATAGCTTGGGACATTTGGCTGGGGATGAATTGCTCCTTACAGTCGCTCAAAAACTCAAATCGATTATTCGATCTACTGATTTAGCAGCCCGACTGGGTGGTGATGAGTTTATTGTTTTATTAGAGGAAATTGAAGGCATTCAGGAAGCAGTTCAGATTGCCGAGCGGATTTTTGATACACTCCGCTCTCCGTTAATACTAGTAGGGCGTGAAGTCGTTGTGACTGCGAGTGTTGGCATAGTTTTAGGAACACAAAACTACGTGCAAGCTTCCGACTTGATCCGAGATGCGGATACCGCTATGTATGAAGCCAAAGCAAAGGGAAAAGATCGGTATGTGATTTTCAATGCCCAAATGTATACCAATGCCATAAATCGGCTGCATTTAGAAAATGACCTCCGCAAAGCCCTAGAAAGCCAAGAATTTTTTGTCTGCTATCAACCGATTGTCAGCTTGGATACGGGGCAAATTGCTAGATTTGAAGCATTAGTACGGTGGCGACATCCTACTCGCGGATTTATTGCGCCTGGTGAGTTTATTACTGTTGCAGAAGAAACAGGGCTAATTGTTCCTTTAGATAGTTGGGTACTCCAAGAAGCGTGTCGCCAATTTGCTCAATGGCAAGCCAGATTTCCCAACAATTCTTTTTTAAAAGTTAGCGTTAATTTTTCTGCCCAAGATTTGAGACAACCCGATATGGTTGAATATATTGAGCGAACTTTGGCTCAAACAGGTTTGGATAGCAAGTCCCTAACAATAGAAATTACCGAGAGTATGTTAATCGACAATGTTGCCGCTACAATTGACTTACTTACGCAGCTAAAGACGCGAGGAATTCATATTAGCATCGATGACTTCGGTACTGGTTATTCGTCATTAAGCTATCTTCATCGCTTGCCGGTAGATACTTTAAAAATAGACCGATCCTTTATTACCCAGATGCAGGAAACTGAAAGAAATCGTAAAATTGTTGAAACAATTGTTGCCTTAAGTAACCAACTGGGATTAGCTGCGATCGCTGAGGGGATTGAAACTCAACAGCAATTTCAATGCTTGCAACAATTAGGATGCGAGTTTGGTCAAGGTATGTGGTTTTTTTCACCCTTATCTCCAGAAGAAATAGAGCCGTTGTTGGCGACTTTAACTTAGCTTGGCGGGTGCTGGTTACGACTCGTGAGGGTGCGACATGAATTTGACCTCATGCTCGAAGATTATGTACTGCCTGGTTTTAATTGGCAAGTTGGTTTCTTTTGGTGAGTCGATTCACAAACCCAGACACTTTCCGCCTATGCTGGAGAATACGACCAACGGCAAGCTCTCAAAGTCGGCTTCCAGAAACACATTCCCAAGCCTGTTGAGCCAGAAGCATTAGTCAATGCCATTTCAGAACTCATTATCTCTAGAAGAAGTATATCGGCTCAATAAGGTTAAGGGAAATCAATCCTCTTTCATGGCTGATTTACCCTTGAATCGCTAGAGGTGTTTGGGGAGGTATAGAAAATTATGTCATTCTTGCTCAGAAGTTCCCTGCTGTTGTTTTCTAATTGCACGGGCGATAAGAGGAGCCTTTTTTTCTAATCCTTGTAGAGTTAAATCTCCATCTAAATAAAGTTGATACCATGATTGACGCTGGCGCAGTACTCGCTCATCATCCCGTAACCGTAACCGTTCTAAGGTAAATTCTGCTTTTTGGCGTTGTTGGGGAGGAACTTTATCAGTTAACACCAGCTGTAGGGAAGGAAGTAAAATTTCAAACCAATCTTCTCCCACATCAAACGGGTCAAGCACTTGGTCATCAAGCGTACCTTTGCAACTATTAATCCAAGCCGAAGCAAAGCGTAAATTGCTCCATTCGTAAGCTAAACTGCGATAATTTTCGCGGCAGAGATAATGCTCTACTGTACCAACTGGTTCGTACATGACTGAATATGCACAAAGATTACGAAACCCATCGGCTAAATTACTTTTGAAAGGCGACCAATAATCTCTAGTTCCTTTTTTTGGGTCTGGATTTTTTGCCAACCAAGCATTTCCTGGTTGTCGTACTTTTTTATCAAAATCTGGTGGTTCTGGTAGAGGGTCAAACGGTATCATCTGTGTTATTCTCCTGATAACCCAGAATTTCTTTTTTCTGATGTGACTATCCAACGCGCCCAAAATGGGTCATGTCCTGGTAAGACCCTTTGCAATTCCTGATGTATTTGCGTGTGATTTCTCAAGTTTTCTGGTAACTCATCCATATTACCATTCCGCATCCAAGTTTCTGCGGCTTCGATGGCAATTTCGGCTTCTTTGGAGCGGGCTTGTTTGAGTCCAAAAATTTCTGAGGTTAACCAGCCGACTGTATCGCCTTGTTTTGACCAAGGTATTTCATTGAGAGTAACTTCTCTATCTTCTAATTTAAATAAAAATAATCTATCTTCTTCTTCATTAAAATTTGGTTCTAAGGAAGCAAGCACAAGTGGAGAATGGGTAGTTACTAAAGCTTGTATTTTCATACTATTTTGTAATTCGTTCACCACATCTAAAATAGCTGGTAAAATTACTCTTTGCCAGCGAGGGTGAAGGTGAGATTCAATTTCATCTATTAGTAAAACTATTTGATTTGTTGGCTTTTGCTGTCGCAGTTTAGAAGCTTGTTTATGTTCGTACCAAGTCCACACAAGTAAATAAGCAAGTCCCAAAATCCTCTTCATTCCGGCTGAGGCTTGAGTGACAGGAACATTACCATAGGGCAAATTAATTGTAGGAATATCGCGCACGTCTTCCACAGAAACTCGTGTAGGTTCTCCAATTTCTATCCACTCATCAGGATGAGGTGCTAGTTTTTTAATAACGTTAGCAAATAATTGAAAAGGATATTTTTTGGGTTGATTTTGCCATGTTACCCAATCTTGAATTAGACCGTTACAAACAACTTTTCCATCTTGCTTTAAGCCATTCCAAAGGGTATCGGGATTAAAATTATAAGCATTATCCCGTTGACGTGCGGGGTCAAACACTGAAAAACCGCCATCAACGCGCACGTAAATAACTAAACTTTTGGAAAAGTTATCCAAAGACCAATTCCCTTGCCATTTCTGCTCGCGAAAATCAAAGTGGCTCTCAAAGTCTATTTCATGAATAAGTATACCCCAATTTTGTGTATCAATTTTGGAGAAAATTTTTGGTAATTCATCTGTAGGTCTATGGGGATAAGGGGGTCGGTCTATCCAATTTCCAGTAAGTACCCACCAAGCAACATCGAGTAAAAAACTTTTACCTAAACCGTTATCTCCAGTAAATATATTGAGTCTATCAGCGAATTCAACATCAAAATGGTCGGCTGGACCAACTTGCTGGAGGTGAAGTTCTTTTAACATTTAACTATCCCCTTTACCGTTAGTTGTTTACCAATGCTAGACCACTCGTTTTTACCATTTATTAAACTACAACACTAGCACCACAAGCTACCTCGTGGTCGGGTGCTGGTTCCGACTTGTGAGGGTGCGAGATGAATTTGACCTAATGCTCGAAGATTATGTAGTGCCTAGTTTTGATGGCATTTCTGCCCTAGAAATTACCTGCACTCTGCATCCTGATGTACCATTTATCTTTGTTTCTGGCAGTTCGGGTGGAGAATTGGCGATCGCAAACGCGCAGAAGCCGAACGGGAACAACTGCTGTTAAACGCACAAGCCGCCCGCGAGCAAGCAGAAGCAGCAAACCGCATTAAAGATGAGTTTCTGGCAGTGCTATCTCATGAATTGCGTTAGCGAAGCTCCTCCGAAGGAGGCTCGCCCCTTAACCCAATTTTAGGCTGGACAAAACTACTTCAAACAGGCAAATTAGATGTACAGGCAACCCATCGCGCTTTAGAAACCATCGAACGAAATGCCAAGTTGCAAACCCAACTCATTGAGGATTTGCTGGATGTTTCCCGAATTTTACGCAGCAAGCTAGTCTTAAACATTTGCCCCGTCAACTTGGTTGCTGTGATTGAATCTGCACTAGAGACAGTGCGTCTGGCAGCAGAGGCAAAACAAATTCAAATTCAAACCTTTCTCTGCCTTGATAATATGCAAGTTTCAGGTGATGGGGCTCGACTTCAGCAAATTATCTGGAACTTGCTATCTAACGCCGTTAAATTTACTCCCGAAGGTGGAGAGATTAAAATTTACTTAGAGCGAATTAGCAACCATGCTCAAATCCAAGTCAAGGATACCGGGAAAGGCATCAATCCTGATTTTTTACCTTACGTTTTTGACTACTTTCGACAAGAAGACAGTAAAATCACTCGTAAATTTGGTGGGCTTGGCTTGGGTTTGGCGATTGTGCGGCATTTGACCGAACTGCATGGCGGTACCGTTGATGCAGCTAGCCCTGGTGAAGAACTTGGAGCTACATTTACCGTTAGGTTGCCTTTGATGGCGCATGGGGTAGCGTCAGAGCCAGAAATTTTAACGGCGGCTCAATTGGTTGACTTCAGTCAACTGCAAATTTTAGTGGTGGATGACGAGGAAGATATGCGGGATTTGGTAAAGGTCATTCTGGAACAACAGGGAGCACAAGTGACAGTTGCTACAACTGCTGCTGAGGTGCTGATGCTCTTCGATCGCCAACCGCCCGATTTTCTTATTAGCGACATTGGAATGCCAGATATGGATGGCTATATGCTCATGCAGCAAATTCGTCAGCTATCTCCAGAGAAGGGTGGGCTCGTTGCTGCGATCGCACTTTCCGGCTATGCTGGAGAATACGACCAACGGCAAGCTCTCAAAGTCGGCTTCCAGAAACATATTCCCAAGCCTGTTGAGCCAGAAGCATTAGTCAATGCTATTTCAGAACTCATTATCTCTAGAAGAAGTATATCGACTCAATAAGGTTGAGGGAAAACATCATGGCTAGTAACATCCTTGATAACATCGACCTGCGGACATTGGGGGAGCTCCTTCAACAGGCACGTGAGAAATGTGGTATCACTCAGACTGATGCAGCTAAGATTATTGATGCTGCACGCACCACTCTTGTTGCCATTGAGAAAGGAGAGCACCGCCTGAAGCCAACTGAACTGATTAAACTGGCGCGTGCTTATGGAAGGTCTGTCAGCCACTTCGTTCGACCGCAACCCGTGGTACAACCTCTTGAGGTGCAGTTCAGAGCAGTCTATCAGCACCTGGCACTTGAGGCATTGGATCGGGGTTTGATTACAGAAGGGCGCTTTGCGGATTTCCTTGGCGTTGACCGCTTAGAAGCCCGTCGTATTGCAGAAGCACTGCGGGAGGATTCAAGCGGATTGATGGAGTCAATCACTAATTTCGACCTACGCCAAATGCTGGAATAATATCATGTTCGGTTAATAACTTATAAAATAATATGTTCGTAGTAGCGCTTCAGCGCATGCATTGTAACGACAAACCTAGTGTAAGTGTTCATCCGAACATGATATGATAAGATATAACATCTCATGGATAACTACGGTAGCTGTAGCTGTTTCTTGTCTATATAATTTTAACTTTTTCATGACATTCTCATTCGGTTGAGGGCGTTTAGCCTCTGATAAACCGTTAGTATCTAGTAAATATCTGATACTCATAAATTAACTTCTCTTCCTGGTGAATTATCCCGTAAATTTTCAAAAGTATCATCATCAATACTTTCTAAATCTACCCTTTGTCTAAAGTCTTGTAAAGCTGACCAAAAATCATTAATTTCTTGAGTTTCTGTTAAAAATTCTTGCTTATTAGATATAGCAAGTGTTTTTTTAGCTGATAATTTATATTTGAGAAATTGAATATAATCTAAAACCTCTTGTTGTTTATCTGTGGGTAATTCTCGGAAGTTTTCTAAAACTGTTTGTTCAAGATTCATAGTTTTACCTCTACTCTTAATTTCTTGTACTCAGATACAATTCTATTATCAACTGAATCAGAACCCCGATTTAGAGGTCATTTATAATGTAAAAATAAAGATGGGCTCAAGGTAGTGAAGTCAACAAGTATCATACTGAAAAACCCGGTAGCAGATTGTATTTGATAATGACCCGAAATGGGTTGTTATGAGGTGTCGTTGTTACCGAAGCTAACACACAAGACCGATTGGGTGCAGCCGCTCAAGGATGAGGAGAACGAGGGTGTTACCCAGTTCGAGGCAGCCATTGTACAGAGTTTACTAACAGTTGTGGACTTTGAGTCAGGCGAGGAGGCGAAATCGTTTGTAAATATGGCTGCAATTCTTGGGCATGATGGCGAGTCTGGTACCTGTGCGATCGCCGTTTACCGAAGATGGGCAATCGCGACTGACGACAAGCGGGCAATCTCTTTTGTTCAGCAGGAGGCTCCACACCTTCAGCTTCTATCAACTCTAGAAATAATCAAGCATTGGTCGGAGGAAACAGGCATTGACTTATTAACACTACGTGATGTACTCAATGCAATTCGGGAAAAAGGGCGCTATTTCCCGCATAAAAATCATCTTCTCCTAGGTTGGTGGCAAGCTGCTTCAACTCATTAGTGTTCTTTTGACCTCCCTAGGTGTAGCGATCCGCTCTTCGGGTTGGAGGTATAGCGATCTGCCGAAGGCAGTAGCAAAGCTATCGCTCACTGCTAGCTACAAAGGAATTGTACCCGCATTAACACTCCTCCTTTTCGCAATCCCCGTGGCACTGCATTGACTCTAAACAAGTGTTTACTCGTCCCAAAGCCTTCCATTCCACGAAAATGCCCTTTTGTGGAATGCTATACGACCATGAATCGAGACGATAACTATAATCTTTTGACTTTGATTGCGGAATTTGGAACAGAAACTGTGTGGTAATAAGTCAATAAGAATATCGCACTTACAAGGTAGCACATGGAGCCACTGACTGCTGGAGCGATCGCTGTTGGTACTATAGTTGGGGTAAAGTTAAATCCTCCAAATAATCTTCAGTTTTCAGGAACAGCCAACTTTGTAGGGCGAGCACATGAACTGACTATCTTGCATGAAAAGTTTCAAAGAACAGGTGCTGTAGCTATCTCAGCTGTTGCTGGTATGGGCGGTGTTGGTAAAACTGAACTGGCGATTCAATATATAAAGCAGCATGAAGCAGACTATGCTGGTGGTATTTGCTAGTTATCAGCTAGAGAATCAGATTTAGCAGCTAGTATTGTGCAGTTCGCGCAGCATCATATGCAATTAGAAATCCCACAGCAGGATTTTCGTGGAGAGCGCTGAGTCTTACTGAACAAGTAGAGTGGTGCGAGCAATGGTGCAATACCAGATTCGCAAGACTTCCCTTAGTGGCGTTAATGTAAAGTTATTTTAACCTTTTCCGTAAGATCATGCTTGCTTTGAGGTTATTAATAATATCAATAAGTTAGTGTGAAAAAACAATCTATGTAACGAAATATATAATTAGCAAACAGCTTAGATATTGGTCATTTCATAGGTTAAAAAAAACATACATTGGTTTTATTGTACCGACTTACTTAAATAATCTTATTAATCTCTCATCTTATAAGTAAAGCTAATGACTAATTTAGTACATCAATTATCAGACTTTGCTACTAAAAATCCAGTAGGAATAGTAATATTAGCAATATCCGGTATCATTGGTACAATTTTAGGATTCGTTGGTATATGGTTATCGGTTATTGCTTGGCAAGATTCTCAGAGATCAAAAAAAGAATTAAGTTATTTATTTAAAGTAGCTGAACTAAATATAGATAAAAGTGTTACAGAAGAAGAAATTGCGAAGAAACGACAGGTATTGGATAATATATCTGATAAAGTTATTTCGCTCCAAAATCAAATCAAGAAAGAAATTCCTATTGAAGCTAGAAGAGCAGTCCTTTTAGATAGATTGAACTCTTCAATTGAAATACTTACGAAGTATCACCGTGATGTTAAACAAACCCAACAAGAACTTGAAAGGCTTGGAAACCCACAGCAGCTTCCTAAAGAAGTAACACAAGAAATTGAAGCAGAAATACAACCTCGCTATTTACTAAAAGAAAAAATTTCTCGTGCTCAAACCCTTTTATCTACTCTGACAGGGTTAGCTGCTATAACATCTGCTATTCTCCCTAATCCATTTGATGATTGGGTGAGAAACTTATTTCTAATAGCCGCAATAATTCCTGCTATAGAACTATTTAAGCTTAATGTTCTGACGAAGTCTAATTCAGATCCTTTAGCAAAACGAATTCTTGTAATTGCTTTGTTGATTATTAATGTATTTGTAGGATTTGTACTAATTGTTGTATGTCTCTACGTTTTTTCGAGTTCAGATTTTTCTATGACAAATCAATTGGCTATTTCTGCTTCTGCTTTCATGGGAATTCTAATGACAAACTTTATTTCAGGTTATCTATATAAACGATATGTGAAACGCATTTATTTAGGTTCTGATAGCAATGACTTGGTTATGAGATGGATGGAAGTGTTCTTTGATAAAAGCTTGTACTTTCTAACAAGAAAGATTCTTAAAAGAAACAAAGCACTCTCTCAAAAGAGGAAACAAAATTCACGTAAGTGAGCAGACACCGTTAACTAAGGATTTCAGCTAAAACTATTGATAAATATGACGTTTTCACTAGATCGGCATACACTCATTTGCCGTTTTCAGTACCATTGATTTTATGGTGATATGTGCCGCCCGCTGTAAGGAACATTAAGTAAATCAATCGCCCGGTTCTTCGCAGCTTCCCCACGCCTGTCATACTTGCTCGTCTTACTAGGGGATGCATGCCCAGCTAACTGCGATACGGTAACAATATCTGCCCCTGCATCCAGCAAGTCACTAATAAATGTTCTTCTCAAGTCATGCGGTGTTAATGGTTCAACACCAGCACTTTCACCCCTTCTTCGTAATGCTTTCAGTATTCCCTGCTCGCTCATGCGCCTAGTAATAATCTGCTTGCTTTAGTTAATGGATATAGAGGAAATTGGTGCGATATACGCCGAAACCTCACAGGATTCCTGCAAAGGTTAGCGTTAGCTTAGGACTTGTATTCGCGTTCTACGACAAATTCTGTTAACCCTACTACATATCCAATAGGTACTGGGTTTAAGTCGTCAATAGAGGTGTACAATAAGCAAGCCTCAGCGTGATAAAGATAAAGTACTGCATTCTTTGGCGGATAATACCCTACAAATATACCATGAGTAAATCCACTCCAGGGTAGCTGGAGTCCCAGGGTTTTATATACGGATTCATAAGCCGTCCTCCAGGTTCTCTCTGGTGGGTCGAAGGGAAAGTTAAGCCTAACTATTGTCCCTGGTAATAAGTTATCCATTGTTACATCTTGTAAGGTATTGGTAAACGGGTGTTGGTAGAGCTTAGCTTAAATGTATAGTCAGTAGACTGGCTTTTCGAAACCCTATTTTAGGGACTAAACTTCATCTCTCTTTTTCCAAAAAATCCGCTTATAAATATGTCAAATCCGCAAGGTATTAACCTTACAGGATTGAGTCAACTAGAAAGATAGATAAAAGACTAAAAATTAAAAGCACCGGAAAGTTAAAGCTGACCAGTACCACAGTCATTTTAAAAAGCCAATATAATTTTACTTATTTATTAGAAAAATCCCCTAAAAAATAATTTTTATTAATTTGAGATTCTGCCTGTTGAACCCGCATTCTAGCTAGTTCATAAGCTTGATTTCTAATATAGTCTAAATAAACTTTTTTAGCATCCATCCCTGAAATAAATCTAAAGTTTTTGTCTGCCGACGCAATTTTCATTGCTTCAACTGAACCCTCAATTGTATCACCTTCTAATAAATGATAATAAAAAGTTTGATAAGCTATGAAACTTTGGTTAAATCCTAATTCATTGTCATTTCCTATTAAGATACCAAAAGTTTCTCCGTCATCAAGATGCATAGCCATTTGACATCCAGAAAAACCAAAACAACTAGACATACTAATAATTAAATGCTTTGACATTATGTTTATTAAACAAGTTAGCTTTTCTCGCAAATCTTGCCAAGTTATAAATTCCCTGTTAGAAAACTCTATACAGTGTTCATCTCCATGCATACTAAAGTGAAGAATAGGAAATGCTTCATTTTTTAGAATAACATGATAAAGGTTTAAGGTAATTGCGTTAATAAAGTCACTTTTAGTGTTTACAGAAATATATTCCCTAGGAATATCCATGAAATTTAGAGATTGCGCTAACACCTGACCTAAAGCCAGATTTTTACGATTTCTAATATCTTCTGTCCGTAATGATTCAATGATATAAACGAAAAGTTGCATTTTAATTGTGTCCTTAACAAGAGAATCAAAAAAATAATAAACGCTATTTAAGCATTATTAAGCTATTTCATTAGTTAAAAGAAATTTTAACCTCCACGACGGCAATGACTTGTCATGCACCGTTCGCTTATGCTCTGCCCAACTTCTTCTTCCAAACGTGACCAGAATCTTCTTCAAGTCATAAGTTTCATCCTAAGACGTCCTAAAGGAAATGAGTAAATTGGTTTTATCCTTGCTATCTCTTGTCGTACTCTTTAATGAATTGCTTGAGTGCAATTTTCTGGTTTTTTGTTAGCCCACTCTTATCGGCTAAGATTCTAACTCGAATGATAATTTCTGACGGTTCCAAGTAAGAAGCATACCACTGAGGGTCAAGTCTGTAACTTGACTCAATCACAAGAAAATTTTCTAACAGATGGATTAGATTTTCGTCTTTTTGGATTATCTTCTGAACCCACTCTCTAGCTTCTTGCTTACTACCAGAATCTCGCCAGAAAGAAAGTACAATGCGTAATTTTGGTACTCTCAGTAAAGAATCCTGTTGTGCTGCTTCTCGCACCTTCTCCAAAGCGAGTTTTTCTAGTTCTTCAAGTTGCTGTACATTAACTAGTCTTTCCTCTTCTGGTTTATGTCTTATAGCTTCATACTTACCATGCTGTTCTCCAAGAGAAATAACTTGCCACACAATTGTTGTAATCGCATGACCTTTTAACATCGCGTCTCTTAAAATTTTGCTCCTTTCTGGTTTTTCAACTCGCTCTAAAAATTGATTAATCAGATATTCTATTGTGAATTCATTGCCCATGTTGAAAAATGCATTACGCTCATCTTCAAATTTTAAAAGCTTATCTCCAATTTCAAAAAAAACTTCTAAAATCGAGGGCAGAAAATTTAAAACAATATCTTCATTGGCATAGTCTTTAAGACGTTCAAGAAATATTTGGACTTTCGTCGTTCCATCAAAACGGATTTGATTAGAGAGTTCCAGAAGTTTGTCAGCAAACTTTTTGGAGTCGTTTGCCAAAGTTAGTGCTACTTTCATTTCAGCATAGGATATGTTTCCTTCAGGTATTGCTAGACGAAAGTAAACAGGAAATATATCTTCACTACATATACGGAGGTGCTTTCGTCTTTTTTCTAGCTCTTGCGACCCAATAAATACACCTTGGTTTCCAAAAGCATTTTGTAAGTTAGGAAAAATTGATTTCAAAATGATTTTAACTGATTTTCTATCTTTTTCATTGACTTGGTTAATCCAATCTGTATGAAAATTCTTTTGCTCATCATTACTCATGTAACTTAACAATGTGAAGTCACTCATGTGACCTGTGAACACTTCCAAATTTTTTTGGATAATGTTGTATACGAATGGACAAAACACTTTGAGTGTTTCAATAGCAATAAAATCAACAGGATTGACCTCCCCCTTGACTACTGGATATGTTACTTTCAAGGTATTTATTAGACGAACAATATTACGAGGTGTAGTAATAAAATGCTCTATACCGTTAAAGTAAACTTCATTCCAATAGGATGGCTTAAATAATTCCTCTGGTGTGTCAACAAGTATTACATCAAGTTGCTCCCTAAATAGTCTGCGAAGCGCCACTTGATCGGGAAGGGGTAACTCGAAGGGAACTTGAACGATTTTTTCAAGATAGGCTTCCCCAGATATCTTCTGGCTCTCTGCCAGTGCTTTGATAACAACCTCTTTATCAAAAAGCAAAAGATAAATAGTATTAGAAAAATTAGCAACTGCTTTGATAACGCGAAACAGTTGCCTAACCTCCTCAACAGTCAGTCTATCAATGTCATCAATCACCACTAATATCCGTTTTTGCTGGTTCTTCAGCGTTGTCTCAACTTCTTCTTTTAATTTGTAAACATCTTTTGGTTGTCTGATTGTTTTTACTACTGTTGCGAAGATTTTAGCGTTGCGATCGGGAATTGTGGAAACTCTCTCGGCTAAACTGTCTATCTGTTTTATCAACCCTTCTCGAAAAAAGCGCCTTTTTTTCGTTAAAACAGCTAGTAATTGCTCAAAAAAGCGTCTTGAGATATCTTCCTCTCCAGAAAACCACCACGGATTAAAACGCACAATAATTGGCTGTTCATTCTCTGGTTTCTGCTCAAGATTGTGAACTATGAAGTTCAATAAAGTTGACTTGCCCGAACCCCAAGGAGCGTAGACCGCCATAACGAAGCCCTCTGGAGGAGACATCTTGCAAATGCTGTCTGCAAGATTTTTGGCAAATGGAGCATATCCTAATCTGTCATCCTTCGGATCTGTTAAAGGATTATCTGCCGATAAGATGTTTGAATGCTCAGTTGCCACGCTCAATTTCCCCTCTATGCCTGCCATCTGGTTCTAAATCCTTTATAAAGTTCTATGTTCTCATTGTCAGCGCACAGTTACGAACGGTATTAAATGTAAAGGAATTTGTGTGGCTGACAATGACTATTAAGGTATAAATTATAAACAGTTGTCTAAAGTTACTGTACCCACGATTCCGATGGAGTAAATAATACGTTCGGTTCACCCGTACCTCTGCTAGAAATAATTATTACTCTAGATACAAAAAATGAAGATAGCGTGAAGCTTCCCGTGCTGCTGCATTGTTCTTCTTGGATGCATTTGAACAATTTTAGTGCAATTTCTTGGGGAGCGGCTATTATAGCGGTTCTCAGTTACTTGTAATATACATAGGAGGGTGAACAACCGTATGCCTCCTTCGTTGGCAAGCTACGCGTTGGCGCAGCCTGTCCGCAGGACTTACGCTCTTACAACAATCTGTACCTCATTTAGTTGCAATCTGCTGTACATAGGAGGGCGAACAACCGTTCGCCCCTACATTGTTTTGATATCACTGTGTTGGATTCAAGTGAGAAGCGCTATAGCTCCACAAAACCGAGGACATTTCGTTGGGACAAGAATTTTGCTTTGCGCTAAGGGACTTCCAGATAAAAAAATATCCAACTTTCTCTTGTGGTGCGGGCTTCCAGCCCGCCACTTGTACGGGACGGGCGGGGACGCCCGGATCACAAGATGGATAATTTATTTCTTGGACATCTCTAATGACAAAGGACAAATAATAAATGACAAAGGACAAAGGACAAATAACAAATGACAATTAAAGAATTTGAGATAAAAACTTGCGAGTCCGTTCGTGCTTGGGGTTTTGAAAGAAAGTATCTGGCGTAGCCTCCTCAACAATCAAACCACTGTCCATTAAAATCACTCGGTCAGCAACTTCACGTGCAAAACCTACTTCATGGGTAACAACTACCATTGTCATACCATCAGCAGCAAGGGTTTTAATCGCGTCTAGAACTTCTCGCACCATCTCAGGATCTAAAGCTGAGGTGGGTTCATCAAACAGCATAATCTTGGGTTGCATGGCTAATGCTCTGGCGATCGCAACCCTTTGTTGTTGTCCTCCAGATAATTGTCCCGGATACTTTTGTGCTTGTTCCAAAATTCCCACACGTTCCAACAATTGCATCGCCACTTCTTCTGCTTTAACCTTTGACCACTTCCGCACCCAAATAGGAGCCAAAGTGATATTTTGCAACACAGTCAAATGGGGAAACAAATTAAACTGTTGAAACACCATCCCTACCTCTTGGCGAATTGTCTCAATATTTCGCAAGTCATTGGTAAGGGCAACACCGTCAATTTCAATTTGTCCCTTTTGATATTCTTCTAAAGCATTAAAGGTGCGAATAAAAGTGGATTTTCCCGAACCCGATGGTCCCATCAAAACCACAACTTCTCCACGATTTACTGTTAGGCTAACACCTTGTAAAACGTGGAATTTTCCATACCATTTTTGAACATCTTGGGCAATAATAATTGGTTGGTTTGTCATTTGTCGTTTGTCATTTGTCATTTGTCATTTGTCATTTGTCATGTCTCAGTGTGGGAGTTTTTCTGGCCGTTGTTAACTGGGGCGTGTCTGACGATAGCCAAACCCGGTGGACATCAAGAGAGTAGCTATCTGGTGAAGTTGATTGCCGAGGCAAAAATCACAACAATTCATTTTGTGCCCTCAATGCTCCAGGTGTTCTTAGAAGAGCAAAGTTTGGAAGGTTGTGCGAGTTTGAAGCGGGTATTCTGCAGTGGGGAAGCCCTACCGATGGAATTACAACAGCGCTTCCATGCACGTTTGGGCTGCGAATTGCACAATCTTTACGGTCCGACAGAAGCAGCGATTGACGTCACATTCTGGCAATGCCAGCCTGAGAGCAATTGGGGGGTAGTCCCCATCGGTCGTCCTACCGCTAACACGCAGATTTACATTTTAGATCCCCAATTGCAACCAGTACCAATTGGAGTGCCGGGAGAATTGTATATTGGAGGTGTGGGAGTGGCGCGTGGTTATCTGAATCGTCCGGAACTGACCGCAGCCAAATTCATTCCCAACCCCTTTACCCATGAGCCGGGAGACCGCCTGTACAAAACTGGGGATCGAGCCTGTTACTTAGCCGATGGCAATATTCAATACCTGGGACGGCTGGATTATCAAGTGAAACTGCGGGGGTTTCGCATTGAGTTGGGAGAAATTGAGGCGGCTGTAGCTCAGCATCCCAAAGTCCGGCAAACGGTGGCGATTGTCCGCGAAGACCAACCAGGCAACAAACAATTAGTCGCCTATGTTGTGCCTGAGGCAGAATCACTCAACACTGGGGAGCTACGTAATTTTCTGCGGGAAAAACTGCCTGAGTATATGGTACCCCATGCCTTTGTACTACTGCCAGCGTTGCCGATGCTGCCCAACGGCAAGATTGACCGCAATGCTTTGCCAGCGCCAGATTTCCACAGCAGAACTGCCGAATCTAATTTTGTGCCACCACGCACTCCCACTCAAAAGATGCTCGCCGATATCTGGACTCAGGTTTTGGGATTGGAAGTGGTCGGTATTCATGACAACTTCTTTGAACTAGGGGGCGATTCGATTAAGGCTATCCAAGTCATAGCCCGCCTAGCACAACACAATTTGACATTTAAAGAACGGCAGATCTTTCAATACCCAACTATTGCCCAACTATCTCGGCAAGTAGCCCAAAGCTACCATCTATCTGAGCAAGGTTTGGTATCAGGGAACGTACCCCTGACTCCCATTCAATCCTGGTTTTTTTCCACTTACTCAGATAATAAACATCATTTCAATCAGTCTCTCATGCTTGCCTCCCCAGTTCGTTGGAATGCCGATGCCTTACGTAGGGTTTGTCAAAAACTTCTGCTGCATCACGATGCCTTGAGGTTGCGATTCCAGTTTGTCAACGGTGAGGTTGTGCAAAAATACGATGGTGCAGATCGTTCCTTGTGTTTTGAAATTGTTGACCTCATTGGACGAGTTGATGCCATCAGCGAGCTAGAGACTTTTGCCAACCAGGTTCAAGGCAGTATGAATCTTGAGCACGGACCTTTGATACAGTTTGTTCTTTTCCATTTGGATCGAGGAGACCGACTGCTCATGGCAGCTCACCATTTGATTGTTGATACTGTATCTTGGCGAATTTTACTAGAGGATCTCTCGAAAGGATATGAACAAGCTTGTGCTGGTGAGGAAATTCAATTTCCTCTAAAAACCGATTCTTATCAGCAATGGTCAACAGCATTGCAAAAATACAGCACAACTCCAGTATTGGTTCAACAACTTGAGTATTGGCAGCAAATGGGCAAGATTGCAGTGGATGAACTGACAGTTGATGTCCCCGATTCGGAGAATCTGGTTCGAGATGCTGGCAACTTAGGCTTTAGCCTCACCCCAGAAGAAACGAACTCACTGTTGACTGAAGTTCACCGTCCTTATAATACTGAAATCAATGACATCTTGCTCGCTGCTTTGGCTCTTGCTCTCAATGCCTGGTGTGGTGGTCGTCGTTTTTTGATTGACCTGGAGGGGCATGGACGTGTAGATGATATTGATGGAATCGATGTCAGCAGGACTGTGGGTTGGTTTACGAGTATTTACCCAGTGTTACTTGATTTAGCGCCGCAAGCTGGGTTGGGTTATCATCTTAAATCTACCAAAGAAACGCTGCGACGAGTTCCCCACAAGGGCATTGGTTACAATATCGGGCGCTACTTATTACCTAGAGAAGAACATTCCCGCAGTTTGCTGACTCAGCTTCAGCCAGCCATCATGTTTAATTATCTGGGACGTATTGATGAAGACATTAACTCCAGTGTGTTTGAGATGGCGTCTGAGTCCTATGGGGATTTGATTAGTTCTGAGTCGAGACGTACACATGAACTAGAATTTTCGGGAATAGTTTACGATCGCAGGCTAAGAATTTCTGTAACGTTTAGTAGAAAGAGATTTCAGCCACAAACCATTCAAAAGCTTTTAGACCATTATCAACAAGCATTGCAAACCATTCTTAAGCACTGCCTGCAGCAACAAACTACTGAAATGACTCCTTCCGATTTAACTTATGGCAATCTCAGCCTAGAGGAATTTGAAGAAATTTTTGCTGAGGAATAGCCAAACTTCTGGTACTTACACATTTATATTCTGTTCAAGGAGCCAAAAATAGCATGACATTAATAAGTGGCAATAAACACAATAGTGCAATAAAAGGTAAGGAAAACTTAAAAGACTTGTACCCATTGTCACCTATGCAGGAGGGAATGCTATTTCATTCTCTCTACGATGAAAGTGCGGGCACTTACCTAGAGCAAATTTTTTGTTCGATTATTGGTAATTTTAATGTTAACTTATTTGAAAAAAGTTGGAACGAACTATTTAAGCGGCATGAAATCTTGCGAACAATATTAATTCCTCAAAAAGCCGCACGACCTCTACAAATGGTTTTGAAGGAATGCGAAATAGATTTTTATTATCAAGATATTCAGCACCTGAGCCAACAGCAACAAAGAGAGTTTCTTGAGAATTACCAACAGCAAGACCTAGAAAGAGGGTTTAACTTAGATCGGGATTTGTTGATGCGGGTCACGCTTTTTCAATCGCAACCCGACAGGTATGAAATTATTTGGACTCATCACCATATCCTTATGGATGGTTGGTCTTGTAGCTTAGTGCTTGATGAACTCTTTGAAATCTACAAAGCATTGGTTGATGGCAGAAGCATAAATTCTTACATAGCCCCACCCTATAGTGAGTTCATTCAGTGGCTAAGACAGCAAAACACAGAAGCGGCTAGGAATTATTGGCAGCAGTATTTGCAGGGTTACGATTATCCAATTAGGATACCAAGGGCGCAGTTTCCTGAAAAAGGTTACAAAACATCTGAGTTTATCTTTGAACTAAACGAGCAAATTACCAGCCAATTAGAGCAGTTAGCTCGCAACTACCAAGTAACACTAAGTAACCTGCTTCAAAGTATTTGGGCTATCCTTTTAGCTAAGTACAATGATGTCAATGACGTTGTTTTTGGATTAACAGTGTCAGGGCGACCTCCTGAGATTAAAGATGTTGAAAAGATGGTCGGTCTGTTTATCAATACTATTCCCGTTCGTGTTCGCGTAAACCCAGAGCTAAACTTTGTTCAACTTATTAAGCTTGTTCAAGAAGATTCGATCGCAAGTAAAGAATATACATATTATTCTTTGGCAGATATTCAAGCACTAAGCGAGCACAGATCGGACTCGATCGATCATGTTTTTGTATTTCAAAACTACCCTCAACAAGAGCAAGTATGTGAAGCACTCGAAATCGATAACTATGGGTTTAGGTTTGAGAATGTCAAGGTGGTAGAACAGAGTAATTACGACTTTGGAATAGTTGTCAATCTAGGGGAGCAACTCAAATTTCGTTTCCTATATAATGAGAAAGCATTCAGTACGGCATTTCTACAACGCCTCCAGAGCCATTTATATAATATAGTATTGACAATATTGAAAACACCTGATATTGCTATTGGTGATATTCAAATTATCGGCGATCGCGAAAGGCAACTGCTGCTCTCAGAATTTAACGATACTGATGCCGTCTGTAACCAAGAACAAACCATCATTGACCTAATTGAAACACAGACAAATCTAACTCCGAATGCAACAGCAGTACGTTTCGCTAACAAAAGCCTCAGTTATCGCGAACTCAGCGCTGCTTCTGACAAAATCGCGTCATACCTATGTACGGAAGCTCAAGTAAACCGAGGCGATGCAATTGGAATTTTGCAAAATCCTTCTGAAAATTTTTTGATTGCGGTATTGGGTGTGATGAAAGCAGGGTGTGGATTTTTAGGGCTAGACCCTAAAGCACCCATAGAACGAAATCAAGCAATTCTCAAAGAATCTGGTGCCAAAGTAGTCATCACAGACACCACATTCAGTGCAGAATTGCAAAACTTCCCAGGCAGCATTTTTGTCATGGGAAATAAACATAGCGTTCCAATTGCTGACCCCGCTACAGCACCAACAGTCCATTTGCCCTCACCGGAAGACCTAGCTTATGTAATTTTTACATCTGGTTCAACTGGAAAACCAAAAGGGATCGCAGTTAATCATCGCAGTCTTTATCAATACATTTCGTGGTGCTCGAAGTTTTACTTCAGAGGGCGAGATCTTGGCAATATGCCTCTGTTTACCTCTCCTGCTTTCGACTTAACTATCACTAGCCTCTTTTGTCCGTTGATTCACGGTAAGACAGTAGTAGTTCTAGACAGGGAGGAAATCGACGATACCCTCAAGCAGATTTTTGACTTAGGAGACCAGATCGATATCATAAAACTTACACCATCACATATTTCAGCTTTAAAACACCTTCAAATAAAGCAAACTGCCATAGGGATGGCAATCGTCGGTGGTGAAGGATTGCAGCAAGAGCAAGTCGAAACCTTACTGGCTCTAAATCCAAATATAGAAATTTACAACGAATACGGTCCAGCAGAAGCAACCGTCGGATGTATTGTAAGTCAGGTCAGAGAGCCAGAGTTCATTACTATTGGTAAGCCGATAGATAACACAAGGATTTATATCCTCAACAAAAATTTACAACTAGTTCCCATTGGATGTGTAGGTGAAATTTACATTGCGGGTTCCTGTTTAGCGGAGGGTTATTGGAAAAACCCTGACCTCAGTGCGTCAAAATTTATCGACCATCCCTTAGAGCCAAAAACTAAGCTCTATCGCTCAGGAGATCTAGGCAAATGGCTGGAAAATGGCGAAATGATTTGCTTAGGTCGCAAAGATGACCAGGTGAAAATCAGGGGCTACCGAGTAGAATTGGTCGAAATCGAGACCGTGCTCAAGCAGCACCCAGGGGTTGAAGATGCTGTTGTCCTCATCTGTGAAACTCAAGAACGAGAGCAGCAGTTAAAGGCTTATCTTATACCTAGTGATGTTCAAGCACAGAACCAAGGGGTACAACTGGATAATTTGGTGGCGAGTATCCGTTCTTTTGCAAGCAGTCAACTTCCTGATTACATGATTCCCAATGATTTACTATTTGTAGATCGTTTTCCTTTAACATATAATGGCAAGCTTAATAAAAAAGCATTGCTTGAAAAAACTGCTCTCATACAAAGGCAAAATCAAGTCAACGATCGACCCAATAATCCAACAGAAATAGCGCTAGCCGAGATTTGGCAGAATTTGCTGGGGATGCCAAAGGTGGGAGTTTATGATGATTTCTTTACCCTTGGTGGTCATAGCTTGAATGCGCTTGTCATGCTTTCTAGGATTCGCAAGAGCTTAGGGGTTGAAATACCCCTCAAGTCTGTCTTTGAGTTTTCAACGATTCGAGCATTAAGCGAGTATATTTCCTCCATCGGGATGTATAACGATCGCCACGGCAAACACCAGATCGCATTACTGAATGCCGAATCCGGGAGATACGTTTTTGCGTTACCCACCATGTTTGGTTATGGTATTGCATTTAAGGGACTGGCTCAATATCTCAAGTCCTACTCAGTCTATGGCTTAGACTTTATTGAGGACGGAGATCCGATTGCGGACTATGCACAATTGCTTGATTTCCCCCCAGTAGAAAGCCCATACATATTATTAGGGTATTGTGTCGGAGGTAATTTGGCTTTTGAGCTAGCGAAAGAATTGGAGCGTCGCGGTCGTCAAGTTTCAGACATAATTATGTTGGATTCTGCTCCCCGAACAACCACTCGCTCTCAGAGCGATGCAGCAATTCAAAAGCAAGTTGATGCAGAAATTGCCTACTACTCCGATTATGTCAAAGACGATGAGGATTTAAGTATGCTGCTGAGGAATCCATACTTTAAAGCCAAGCTCAAGGCAAAAACCGCAGCCCACATCCACTACTGGAATAATAGAATCAACGATGGTCAAATCAGGGCTAATATCCACCTGCTGCGAGCAGCCGAGAATCACTCAGTGTCGGAGTACGTGGAGCAATGGGCTAACCTGACTACAGGAAAGGTGTTTACCTACAATGCTTCGGGCAAGCACGGCGATCTGCTTATCAATGAGCATTTGCAGTACAATGCCCTCCTGATCGATGGAATTTTAGAGCAAATTCAGCAGACTTCCAGCTAATGTGCGTGGAGTGGAAGGGATTCAACTACCCTACCCTAGCCTTTAGCTTGAGGACAGGGTAGCTCCTGACACTTCCTCAAACCTCAATTGGAAGAAGATGTTAAGTTTTTTTTAAGAAAGCAGGAAGGTAATTTGTAGAATTTAGTTACAAAAAACTTTGAGTGAATTTGCAAATTTTCTAAACCGCAATTTGGCAATTTCCTCAAATACAATGAGAATATAAATTATGTCAAATCAATCAAAAGTTTTTCATCCTGTCTCTGAAACACAGGTCAAAATCTCATTTTTAGAACCTGATAAAAATTTACCTTTGGTGATTGAACCTATTTATGAAGGTGTTAACCTACATTCATGGGTAGCCAATCATCGGGAGTTTATTGAATCTCAGATATTGCGATATGGCGGTCTGCTATTTCGGAATTTCAATGTAGATGGTTCATCGAACCTAGAAGCCTTAATTCGCACGATTTCAGGCGAACCCCTAGAATACCGGGAACGCTCTTCTCCACGCAGTACTATTGCTGGTAAAATTTATACTTCCACAGAACATCCAGCTAATCAAGCGATCGCACTACACTGTGAAAATTCATACCAAGAAAGTTGGCCAATGCGGATTTTCTTTAATTGCGTAACGCCAGCTGCTACTGGAGGTGAAACTCCAATTGCCGATACTCGCAGGGTCTTAAGTCGGATAACACCAAATCTCCGCCAACGCTTTATAGAGAAAAAGGTGATGTACGTCCGCAACTTTTACGATTTCATGGGGTTGCCCTGGCAGACAGTTTTCCAAACCACCGACAAAGCTGAGGTCGAAGCGTATTGTCAGAAAAATAACATTATTGTGGAATGGCAAAAGGACGGAAACCTCAGAACACGAGTCATTCGCGAACCTATCCTACAACATCCTCAAACGGGTGAAAAAGTGTGGTTCAATCATACAATGTTCTTTCATCTCAGCACTCTTGAGCCAGAAATTCAGGCAGGTTTGATGGTGTTATTTAAACCTGACGAACTACCAGCTAACAGTTTTTACGGAGATGGAACGCCGATTGAAAACTCAGTTGTTGAGGAACTGCGGCAATGCTATCAGGAAGAAACGGTTTTAGTACCTTGGCAGAAGGGAGATTTTCTGATGTTAGATAATATGCTAGCAGCTCACGGACGCAGACCATACTCTGGTTCGCGCCAAATACTGGTTGGTATGGCTGAACCAGTCAGCCGAGCTTTATTAGAAAAACGTTGCTGAGTTAAAATATGAAATACGAAAATTCACACAAAAAACTAAACTTAGCTGCACAAAACTTAATAGAGCAGCAATTGATGGTCATAAATCAGCAATTAGACCTCATAGAAAAAACTTTGCGGAAAAATCCTGTGAGATCTTCTGAAGGTCAGAAGTTAACAATTAAATCACAGGAGAATCAAGAGAATCAGATTTCACAAAACAAGGATTCTAAAGAACTTATTAAAATATTAAAAACTCCAGAACCTCCAGAAGAAATTACCGTTCCTGTTTCTCCAGGGCAAAGGAACCTCTGGTTTTTATCAAGTTTGGGGACAGATAAATCAGCAGCATATCATGAATCAGTCATTTTGCGATTGCGCGGAGAGTTACAGCTACCGCTTTTAAAAGCAGCTTTACAGACTTTAGTTCACCGGCGGGATGCTTTGCGAATTATCAGTATTAACGGAGAAGAGCAAACCATTACCTCAACTTTGCAAGTTGATATTCCTTACCTGGATCTTTCTAGAGAATCGGAGCCAGCTAAACAAGAACAGTTAAATATTTGGTTGGAAACTGCTATATCTGAAGCATTTCCCCTAACTCAAGGTCCGTTCTTCCGACTACAAGTAGCCCGACTGAACCAACAGGACTACATGATGGTCATGGTATTCCATCATATTATTGCAGATGGATTGTCAATAGAAGTCATGGTTCAGGAGATAGCTGAATTTTATTCGGCGCTTTGCACCCAAACGGTGCTGCACAAACCAGAACCTGTATCTTTCCAGCGTTATTTAGACTGGCTAAAGACATTGCCAACAAGCTCCCAAGTGCAGAATGATACCGCATATTGGCGGTCGAAATTGCAGGATTCCATCCCAAACCTTACCTTGCCTGCAAATCCTCGATCTGTCCGGCAATACAATGGTGAGCGTCAAACAGCTACGCTAGACAGTAGATTTTATGACAAGCTAAAACAGTTCAGCCAAGCTCAGGGAGTCACAGTTTTTATGACACTTCTGGCAGCTTGGAAGGTTTTTCTATCACGGCTGACCGGTCAAGAAAGGCTAGTTGTGGGGATTCCCACAGCAGGACAAGTGGTATCTGGAGCTAAGGATTTGGTAGGACACTGCAGCACAGTGTTGCCAATCGTCAGCAACCCAGTTCGGGAATTAATATTTACCGAATTTTTAGCAGATCTCAAAAAGACTTTGCTTGATACCTACGAACACCAAAGCTACTTTTTTACTGACGGAATCGGAGAGTTGGATTCTCAAACACTCACCATTCCACAGGTGCTAGTCACTTTTAACGTTGACAAAGTTGCCGATATACCAACACTACACGGTTTGGACGCAATGCTCGTACCAAGTCCGGTTTATTTTACAAAGTATTATTTAAGTTTCAACGGTCTTCAGTTTAAAGATAAGTTTATTCTAGAATTCTTTTATCAAACTGATTCATTTGATGATCGGACTATTATTCACTGGTGCCGCTCTTTTGTTACCTTGTTGCAAGGTATCATCAATGCACCCAAAAGCCGATTGTATGAATTACCACTCATTTCAGAACAAGATAAGAATTCCAATGTCTTACCATTAGCAAGCACGATATGGGATGTTGAGCCTCTTCACAAGCAGTTTGAAAGCCAAGCAAACCGCAACCCCAATGCAACTGCGATCGCATCTGGGAATGAATCTATTGTCTATGAAGTTTTAAATCATCGGGCTAATCAACTAGCACGGTATATAACAGCCCAAGAAACGACCGCACGTCCCGTGTTGCTCTACGTGCAACATCCCATCCAGTTAGCGATCGCAATACTTGCTATTTTTAAAGCAGGAAAGAGCTTAGCATTGATTCAACCTGGGCTTTCCACCACTCAAATGCGGGCAGAGATGGACAAATGGGCGGGAAGTTTGTTGTTGACAGATTCACAATTGGCTGATTCATTACCTAAC
Source organism: Scytonema sp. NUACC21 (assembly GCF_054684315.1). Lineage (NCBI taxonomy): Bacteria > Bacillati > Cyanobacteriota > Cyanophyceae > Nostocales > Scytonemataceae > Scytonema > Scytonema sp. NUACC21. The sequence goes on from NZ_BAAFZH010000105.1 coordinate 249,909, forward strand.
CATAACAATCCTCTGATAGTTATTGATACCGATTGGCAAACCATCTCAAAAAACAGCAAGGATAATCTTAATCAGAATCATAAACTTGACTTATGGTACTCAACAACACTTCCCAAGGCAAACCATTTGTCACTTAGTTATTTAGCTCTGAGTCGTCATATAGCAAGTCTGCAGAAAGTACTTCCTTTAGCTGCAAAAGAGCAAGTATCCATACTTAATGGATATAGAAGAGTAGAAAATTTTGATATTTTATTCCATGCCCTGAGTGTTGGTGCTTCCTTAAGTGTAGATACCCCTGATGCTTATCGCCATGAGACTAACGGTGTTGCGATCGCATCTTTAGAAACTTTCCTGCCTTTGGTGAAAGCATTTCAAGCCAACCCAGAACTATTAATTGGCAAGAAGCAAAGATGGATTATCCTGGATAGCGGCAAGGTTAACTACGAACAACTCAAGCAAATTACAGCATCTTTAGCTTCCTCAGATTCCTTAGTGGAATTATACAGAGTCTACAAATCGCCAAACGTTCCCCTAACGAATGCAATTAAGCAACTCACGCCACTATCCAATGAGCAGTATGAGAGAGGAAGCCAACCTGTTTCCCTTGGTGATCCCATTGGTGAAATGTGGTTTACGGTTCGCGACTCTTACGCCCAAGAGCAGCCAGTGGGGGTGTTAGGAGAACTGTATATTGAGCATCCATTATGGCAGCAAACAGGGATTTTGATTCCGACGGGTGAGCAAGCTTGTAAATTGCCAGATAAAAGCATCGAAATTCACGGGTGTCTGGACGAATTGATATGGGTTGGCGCAACCCAAATGACTTTAAAGGAGATTGAGATTACACTTAAACTTTGCCCCCAAGTACAAGAAGCTGTTGTGGTTAAAAATCAGTCTCTTGACCTGACGCAAAAGACAGAACTTCAAATTTATATCACTTCAACAACAAACGAGATACAAGTTCTTCAAGAACTAGAAAATATCTTAAAAACTTTGCTGCCCGAACCTGAGATTTTTGTTCTCATGCGGGTCGAAACAATTCCGCGTACTCCAGATGGAGATATTGACTATTCTGCTTTACAGGAAATCAAAGGAGTTTCTCTAAAACAAACGAGTTTTGTGGCTCCTTCAAACTCAACAGAGCAAGCCATCGCCCAGTGCGTGCAACAAACGCTAGGAAAAACTGCGGTTGGCGTGCATGACAATTTTTTCGATTTAGGTCTCCAAAGCTTGCAAGGAGTACAACTCGTTTCCAAAATTCAATCTACTCTTGCTGTAGATGTCAGCTTGCGTGATTTGTTTGAAGCACCAACTGTAGCTAGCCTAGCGGCACAAATTAGAGGAAGAACAACGGAACCTTTGCCTCCCATTGTGCCCCTACAAGCACCTACCGATCTATCAACAGCAAAGCCACAGTTTCTCGATTATGAACTTTCTCCTGCTCAGCGCGGTCTTTGGGTTCACAGTCAAATGGACTCTAGCGCTATTGCCTATAACCTTGCTATGTCTTTACTTTTAGAAGGCGATTTACACGTTCAAGCTCTGCATAGCGCTTTTAAGGCATTAGTAGCTCGTCATGAGTCATTAAGAACAACGTTTGTTTTAGTGGAGGATGAACCAAGACAGCGCGTACACGATGCAGTATCGATTCCCTATGAATTCATTGACCTCACAGGAAATGAGAATCCAGAACTGCAAGCTTGCGAGTATAGTCTTCAGGAAGCTGGGAAACCTTTTGATTTGACACAAGGACCCCTCCTGCGCTTAAAATTGCTCAAATTATCAGATGCTAAATACGTTCTTTTATTTACAATTCATCACATTATTATAGATGGCTGGTCTCTGCAAATTTTTGAGCAAGAGTTGTTTCATTGCTACAAAGCATATAAGTTAGGAACCGAACCCCAACTACCCCCGTTACCCATCCAGTATAAAGATTACGCTGCTTGGCACAATCGGCTTCTGCAAACAGATAGGGTATGCAAACAGCGAGATTATTGGCTCAACAAACTCTCAAATGCCCAACCAGCCCTTAATTTACCAACCGATTTTCCTCGTTCCCCAACCGCTACATTCAATGGGAGTGTTATCAGTCTTGTCTTTGACAGCTCGCTGACAGCCGCTTTAAATCAGTTGAGTCGCAAGTATAGTGCTAGTTTATACATCATGCTGGTTGCGATCGTCAAAACCCTGTTTTACCGCATGACTCAACAAAATGATATCATAGTGGGGGCTAGCTTTGCCGACCGTCCTCATCCCGCTTTGGAAGGACAGCTTGGCTACTTTATCAATACCCTTGTTCTCCGGGATGCGATCGCAGGACATCAAAGCTTCCTATCGATTTTACACCTGGTTAGACAAACTCTCCTAGAAGCTTTTGACAACGCCTTATACCCATTCGATGCTCTCGTCTCTGAATTACAGCAGATGGAGCACATTGCCCATTCATCCTTGTTTGAAGTGCAAGTTGTGTTGCACAACCAGCCACAAACTGATACTCAACGGGAAGGACTTTTAGTATCAGTATTTCAGAACATTGTGTTAGCTAGTAAATTCGATTTAATATTTAACTTTACTGAAACCAATGAACAACTTCAACTGGATATTGAATATAAAACGGATTTGTGGAAACCAGAACGTATTGAATTGATGAAACAAAGATTATATGCTCTGGTGGTAGATATTATTGCTTCTCCGGAGAAGAAACTTGACGATTTAAACATCAAAACCTCTCAAGAAGAAACTGAGACAGAACTTGTATTTAACCTTGATTTTTAGGAAGTCACTAACATGGAAATAGATATCCAGAGAATTGTCTCTGAAGATTTCTGGGTTGACCAGTTAAGAGGATTTGAACCCTATGTGTTTGTTCCATTGAAAGGCAAGGAAGACACAGCAAGCGAACCTCAGTACCACTTATCTCCATTTCCCAAATCTATTAATGACAGATTAAATGAAATCACCAAAGGTATAGCAACCAATGTCTATGTATTATTAGGAACAGCAATATCCATAGTCCTGTCAAAATATACAGGAACGAGAGAAATACTGTTAGTGACTCCTAAACTCTTTAGTTCGCAAAAAATTGAAGAAAAAGATAGCATACTATTTCTCCGATTGCCAGTTCAACAAGAAGCTACTATTCGGAGTCTCCTTCATACTATTCAGACTACGGTTAATAAAACGCATAAACATCACGACTACAATCTGGATGCTTTGCTCGGGCGATTGAATGACAACTACGATTCTGATGCTCTGTTCCAAGTCGGGTTTAGTTACTCTGGATTAAACCAAAGTCGTGTATTAACGGATAAAGTTCCACTGTTGTTTCATATTGAAGAATCCCTCGGAAAATATAGCCTCTCGATCGCTTACAAAGATGGAGTGTTTCACGAGACAATAATTAACCAAATTGCCGCAACCGTGTTTCGTGCATTGGAGTTTGTACTTTGGCATCCGGACGATACAATAGGCAACGTTAAACTCCTATCTGCATCTGATGTGACAACTTTGGTAGAGGAATTTAACGCGACGCAAACTTGGTATCCACAACATCAGCAAGTAATCGATTGGTTTGAGGAGCAGGTTGAGCTTAACCCAGACGCAGTAGCCATTGTATGCGAACAGCGAAAGTTAAGCTATCGCGATTTAAATCAACGAGCAAATCAAGTTGCAGCTTATTTAAAAACCAATGGAATTGAGTTTGAAAATCGAGTAGGTTTGCTTCTGACACGCTCGGAATATTTAATTATTGCTATTCTTGGTGTGTTGAAAGCAGGAGGAGCTTACCTACCCATCGACCCGGAACTTCCTTTTGAACGCATCCAGTATATGGTTGCAGACAGCGGCTGTCAAATTATTTTGAGCGACACCAGCCAACAGGAACTGTGGGCTTGTCTGGGAACAGTTGAGTTAGTGGATATTAGGGAGATTCCGACGAAACTGGCAACAAATCCTAAAAGGTCTACCCATCCCAACCAACTCGCCTATCTCATGTATACATCCGGCTCGACTGGATTGCCAAAGGGAGTTGCTATAGAACATAGCAGTTTGATGAACTACCTCTACTGGGCAAGCAAATATTACTTTGCTGTAAATCCCAAACTGGGTAATATGGCGTTGTTTACTTCACCCGCCTTTGATTTGACTGTCACCACCATATTCCTGCCTTTACTACGGGGCAAAACACTGTATATTTATCAGGAGAATTCTCCGGAAGTGGTTTTGGAAACTTGTTTTCGGGCAGACACGGAGGTTGATACCATCAAGTTAACTCCTTCGCACATTCAAATATTGAACTACATTCCGGTGACCCCTAGCAATATCGAATTGGTGATTGTGGGTGGCGAGGAACTTAAACCGAACCACGTCCAAGTACTCAAAGAGCGCAATCCCGAGATGCGGGTTTATAACGAGTATGGCCCTACAGAAACAACAGTTGGGTGTACGGTAACCGAATGTAGTGTAAAAAAGACTACTATAGGTAAACCAATTGCTAATACTCAAATTTATATTTTAAATGAAGAATCTGAACTTCTGCCTGTAGGAGTCACAGGTGAAATCTGCATCGGTGGAGAAGGTTTAGCCCGAGGTTATTGGAATCGCCAAGAACTTACGGCACAGCGATTTGTTACCCATCCCTTTAGTGAAGAAAAACGAATTTACCGCACTGGTGATTTGGGACGATGGCTGCCAGAGGGAGAGTTAGAATATCTGGGAAGAAAAGATAATCAAGTCAAAATCCGAGGATATCGGATTGAGCTTCAAGAAATTGAGCAGCAATTGTTACAGTGCGATGGAATTAGTGAAGTAGCAATTATTACTCATGAGTTGGGTGAAGGTGATAAAGAACTGGTTGCCTATGTTGTTGGCCCAACAGATCTCAACGTAGCAGATGTGGGAATTCATTTAACTCGCAAGTTACCAGTTTATATGGTTCCCCAGCACATTATACGTCTGTCGCGATTGCCTCTGATGGCAAATGGAAAGTTGGATCGAAAGGCACTACCAAAACCTGAAGAACTCAAGCAGTCTTTGGGATATGAGTATGAAGCACCGCGATCGCAATTAGAAGCACAACTGGTGGAAATTTGTGGAGAAATCCTCAACCAAAATAAAATCGGTATAAAAGACAATTTTCTAGCACTTGGAGCCAACAGCTTAAAGATAATTCAAATGGCATCTCGGGTGAGTCGATGGTTGGGAGTAGAACTCAATTGGCGAGAAATCTTTGCCAACTTGAGTGTTAAAGAACTGGCTGAGGTGATTCAAGGGAAACAACAGATGCAGTCATTGACTGCGATTGAGAAAGTACCCCTTGCAGACCATTATGCCCTTTCTCCTGCCCAGCAACAGTTATGGTTGTCCGCTCAAATAGGTGCGGCGGTCGGCTACAACATTCCTGGCGCTGTGCTCATGGAAGGGCAATTGGACAAGCAGGCACTCCAGAAAGCATTTAAATCCATAGTAAGCAGGCAAGAGGTTTTAAGGACGACGTTCATCTGTGTCAATGGTGAGCCGAGACAGCGGATTAACCAAGATATAGATTTTTGGTTGGGGGAGCGCGATTTGAGCGGGGAAGCCGATCCCAAGAGCACCGCGTGGTCAATTATGGAAGAAGAAGTAGCCCGACCCTTTGACCTGGAAAAGGGACCCCTTTTACGGGTACAATTGTTGCGGTTGGGACAAATGGAGCATATATTACTGCTCAATACCCACCACATTATCTTTGATGGCTGGTCTATCGGATTGCTTTTGCAAGAGTTAACAACTCTTTATGAAGCCTATAGAGACGGACAGGACAATCCACTGAAACCTTTGGAGTTTCAATATAAGGACTATGCAGCTTGGCAGAATGCTTTGTTGAATGGTGACAGGGCGCGGCTACAGAAAGCCTATTGGCATCAAAAGTTACGCGGTTCTCTTCCATTAGACTTGCCTACCGACTATCCACGCCCAGCAATTCAAACTTTCAAGGGTGCGATCGTACCCCTGACACTGTCTTCTCACTTGCTCCAAAACCTGGAAAAATTCAGCCAGGAACAGCAAGTCAGCCAGTTTGCGATCGCTCTGGCAGTTCTCAAAACGTTACTCTATCGTTACACGGGAAAAGAAGATATCATTGTTGCCACACCAGTTTCTGAACGCACCCAGATTGATTGGGAAACTCAGATTGGTCTTTATCTCAACACGGTTGTCTTGAGAGACACAATTAGCGGACAAGACAGATTTATTGATGTGACGCAAAGGATAAAGCAGACAGCGTTGGAAGCTTTTGCCCATCAAGCATATCCCTTTCATCATTTAGTACAGGAGTTAGATATTCCGCGAGACCCTAGCAGAAATGCTGTTTTTGATGTGGGTTATACCTGGATGGATGAAATCGGCTCGCAACTAGATCGAATTACACTTTCCAACCTCAAACTTACCCAAATACCATTGGATCGCGAGCAAAAGATTGCTGTCAGTGATTTGTGGTTTTATTTTGAAAAACGTGTTGATAGTATTGAGGGTTATTTAGCTTACAACTGCAATTTGTTCCGGAAAGAAACAATCTATTTCCTCAGACAGGCATTCATAACCATCTTTAACCAGGTGCTTAATAATCCAGAAATAGAAATTAGAGCGCTTAACTTTATGGATGAGAAAGAAAGCTGTAAAACACAAGTCACTGTGGAGCTAAGTCTTTAGGATAGCGAATTCATTAGCACTCAAGCCCATACTTACTAATAAAGACTAACTCACTTACTACAGAGCCACCCTTTATTAAGTATGGGAATGTTTCAAAATTGAAAGTTAAACAGTAGATAAATATGACACAAAAAGTTGCAATTGTTACCACATTAAGAAATGTTAGCAACAGTATCACCTCCTTTCTCACCTATCATCTCTCTATTGGATTTGAGCATATTTTTCTTTTCTTTGACGATCCAAAAGACCCTTCAATTAATGAAGCTAAAAAGTTTGCAAAAGTGAGTGTTATTCTTAATAACGATGAGCTTCAAGATAAATGGAAACAAACATTATCATATAAACATAACAAGGAAATCCGAGAGTATCTTAATTCTGAGGTAATGGCCAGACAGATTGTCAATACTGAGATAGCAATCCAATTAGCAAGACAAAAACATTTAAATTGGCTATTGCACATTGATAGCGACGAGCTATTTTATTCACCTCATCAGACAGTATCAGAACACTTTCAAGAATTGATAGATAAAAAAATTTTCAACGCGAGATATAGAAATTTTGAGGCAATTCCTGAGAGTGCTGATATTGAAGACTATTTCAAAAATGTAACGTTATTCAAAAAAAATTATAGGAGTACCTATAGAGGAGAACTCAAGGACTACTTAAGTAAAAACCAGAAAGAAATTATTAACTTAATTCCACAGTTGCCAGACGATTTCTTTCTTTTTTATAATAATGGTAAGACGGCAGCTGCGTTAAGTGAGGAGATTTTACCATGGGGTGTACATGGATTTCAATTGCCGATAATGGTCTGTGGATTTAAATTACCGATATTGCAAAAACAAATACCACAGTGGCAGACAAATGTATCTAGCCCCTTGATTCTTCATTACCCTTGTAACGGATTTGAGAACTTTTGGAAAAAGTACGAAACTTTAGGCTTATTTCCCAATCAATGGTACGGCAAGATTGACATTGCCAATGCCATGGGTTCTTTTCATTTGGAAGCTCGAGACATAGTTATGAGTGGTAATAAGAAAGCTGCGAAAGAGTTTTATGAAAAACGTGTTGTCATAAATAATGCAGCAGATATTAAAAGCTGTATGGAAAATGATTTGTTCTGTCGGATAGTAAAGCCATCTAAGTTACTTACAGAAATAAGCATTTACTCTCACTCACTGTGAAGATGGCAGTATTAACTGATTTCTTGTGATTGCTTTCTAGAACTCGATCGCTGTTAGATTTTTTCAACTTTTTTAATAAAGAGAGAAATACAATGCTAATTCTTGGATTGAGCGGCTGTTTTTCAGAGATCGATCAAGACTTTATTCCTAATTTACCATTTTGGTATTATCATGATGCGGCTGCTGTTTTAATGGAGAATGGAAAAATTGTTGCAGCAGCTGAAGAAGAACGTCTAAATCGAATTAAACATACCAACAAATTTTGTCTTGAGAGCATCCGTTATTGCTTAGAACAGTATCAAGTTAAATTGTCTGATATTGATTATATCGGATTTTATTTCAATGAACAATTTGTCGATAACTCGTTAAATCTTGAATATATCAAAGCTAAAAACACTACTGTAAAATATGCTCGAGAATTAATCATTGAGCTTTTAGAAAAAGAGTTTGATTATCAATATCCTTCGGAAAGACTGATTTTCACCTCTCATCATTTGGCTCATGCTTATTCTACCTATTTTCACTCCGGCTTTTCTGAAGCATTGGTTGTTGTTACGGATGGAAGGGGTGAAAGTGAGTCAATCACTGTTTTAAATGGTCAAGGTAAACAATTAAAAATTCTCAAGAAATACCCCATAGAAATTTCACTTGGAGATTTTTATCAAGCTGGTACAGAGTTACTTGGTTATACCTTATTCGATGAATATAAAGTCATGGGATTAGCTCCCTACGGCAATCCAGAACGATTTAGATCGTATTTCAAAGCTTTATATGAGCTACTGCCAAATGGTTGGTACCATCTAGACCATTGGAATATGCATTCACTCTTTTTAACTGAAGGTTTTCTTCCCAGACGTAAAGGAGAAAAGTTTAACCAAGACCACAAGGATTTTGCTGCGGGTTTACAAGAAACATTAGAAACGATAACCAAGCATATTCTAACTTATTGGCAAAAAGTGACAGGGCACAAAAAACTGTGTATGTCAGGAGGAGTCGCACATAATTGTTCTATGAACGGCAAACTTCTTTATACTGAGCTTTTTGAGAGAATCTTTGTCCATCCAGCATCTCACGATGCAGGTTCTGCCATTGGGGCGGCGATGATAGTAGACCAAATTCATAATAATCAATTTGCACCTTTACCACTCACTAATGTCTACTGGGGTTCTGATGTTGGCTCAAAAGATGAAGTTCAATCTGTTTTAGACAAGTGGAAGAAATTTATTGATTTTCGACTCATGGAAAATACTTCTACTGAAGTTGCAAAACTCATAGCAGAAGGTGCAGTTATAGGTTGGGTACAAGGAAAAGCAGAGTTTGGTCCAAGAGCATTAGGTAATAGAAGTATTTTAGCCGATCCGAGAGTAGCCGAAAATAAAACACGCATTAATGCAATGGTGAAAAAGCGGGAAAGCTATCGTCCTTTCGCTCCTTCTGTACTTGTTGAAGCTGCAGACGAATTTTTTGATTTACCACAACAGACATCTTCTTTTGGATATATGGTATTCGCTGTGAAGGTTAAGGAGGATAAACAGCAGCTTTTAGGTGCTATCACTCATATAGATGGTACGGCTCGGATTCAAACTGTTTCAAAAACCACTAATTCAAAATACTGGAATTTAATTAACGAGTTTGGGAAAATTACTCAAGTTCCCGTAGTTTTGAATACTTCTTTTAATAATAATGTAGAACCAATTGTTAATTCATGTTCGGATGCTATCACTTGTTTCCTCACAACTGAACTAAATTACTTGGTCATCAATGATTTTTTAATTGTCAAGTCAGATGTTAACTGGAAGGACTACTATCAAAATATGACGGTCGGTGTACTTCCTTCAGTGCGGTTGAGAGAAACAAGTGTTTTTAACTCTCAAGAACCAGCTTCCTTATCCCACGAAATTTACTTTAACTATGACAAAGGTAAATCTTTGTTAATTAGTTCTGAGGCTTATAATGTTTTGAAGAACAGCGATCGCCAATCAACGATTGAGAAAATTGCCACGAGTTTAAATTTAGCTCAGGAGAAATTAGAAACATTAACTGAGGAAATGATAAAAATTTGGGAAAACCGTTTCATTATTTTGCAACCCGCGCACTAATGTGCCTGACATGACTTGAATCATAAGCCACCTAGAAAATAAGGCAATTATAAAAGGGTAGAAAAGCAATGGTTTACACAGATTCTTTACAATTACAGCAAACATTTCCTATTGTTATACAACCGTCTGAAAACAGCCCGGACATAGTAGATTGGATAGAAGAAAATCAGCAGTTTATATCACAAATGTTGAATCAGTATGGTGCTATACTTTGGCGTGGGTTCAATTTAAGTACAGCGATCGCGTTTGAGCGGGCTTGCTTAAAGCTTTCTGCAGATTTGTTTCATGATAATGGAGAACATCCTCGCGAGAATATTAGCAGTAATGTATATACTCCAGTTTTTTACCCTAGAGAGAAAAAACTGTTGTGGCATAACGAAAACTCCTTCAACTATCATTGGCCCAGGAAAATATTTTTTGGCTGTTCTCAACCAGCACAGCAGGGAGGAGAGACACCGATTGTTGACAGCCGCAAGGTTTTTGAACTCCTCGATCCCAAAATTAGAGAGAAATTCATAGAAAAGAAGGTGATGTATCTCCGCAACTACAACTCTGGGGTTGGATTGGACTGGCAAAAGGTTTTTCAGACAACAGATAAAGCAAAAGTAGAAAATATTTGTAGAAACTCTTTTATAAATTATGAATGGAAAGATGACGGAGGTTTAAGAACTCGTTCGGTACGCCCTGCTGTCGTAAAGCATCCTCAAACTCACGAATTAACCTGGTTTGCCCAGCCTCAACACTGGCACATATCATGCTTAGATATGGAAGTACAAGAGGCTCTAATGTTATCATTTCGGGAAGAAGACTTACCGCGAAATTGCTATTACGGTGATGGCTCTCCTATTGAAGAATCTGTGATGGAAGAAATCTGTGCAATCTATCAGGAGTTAGAAATTAGCTTTTCTTGGCAAACAGGGGATTTATTAATGCTAGACAACCTATTAACTGCTCATGCGCGTAATCCTTATATTGGAGAAAGAAAGCTTTTAGTCGCAATGGGCGAACTGATGAGCTTTAATGAAGTTTGAGTATAGCAGTCAAAAACCGTAAGAAAAAGACTGAAGCCCTACAAAAGCCTTACTGGCAATAGGAAAGAGGTTTTGGGTTTGTTGATTTTTATTGACACAGAGACGTTTAATTGTGCTGACCTACTTATCTGTTGGAGAAATGCGATCGTCTTTAAAGAAAAAATAGACACAGTGTAAAAAGATATGATTGTACTGGTCAAGATGTGATGGAATTGCTTAAAATGTAGAGCAGGGGTTTACTCAATACGGAGGCATAGCAAATGACAGAGGCAAAGAATACTCCCGTAGAAAATACCGGAACTAAAAATGAAAACTTTGATGTGGATGTCAATGTTAATCCACCTTCTAGCAGTCAAGAAGATGTCTCAAGAACAAACGTTCATGTAGAAGAATTGAAGATTAGTAGCGATGCTTTAGTTCAAACAGTTTTGAACCTTATCCATCAAGCTAGTATTCGGCGAATCCTCATTCAGACACAAGATGGATATACACTACTGGAAATTCCATTGTCATTGGGAGTTGTAGGGGGATTGCTGGGTACAGCCTTTTTTCCAATACTCACAGCACTTGGTGCGATCGCTGCTTTAGTGACCCGTGTAAGAATTATAGTTGAGAGAGTCACTGCGTAAAACATTGAGTTGTGGTCAATGTTGAGTGTAAAATCATTGCTACAAAGTCTATTAAAAATGGCTGGAATGAGTTGGTGTTATATAGCGCTTTTTACTTGCATCTAATGCAGCTCTTGTGGTGTAACCATCCCGTCTGCCTAAGACGGGTGAGATAGGCATCCCGCAAGATATGCATCATGTAGTGCTGTCAACTGAGAACCGCTATATACCCTTTTTTTAAAAATGTTTCCACTCCCCACAAAAAGTGGAACAAAATAGTGAATTAACATGGAACCCATAGCAATTATTGGCACAGGCTGTCGTTTTCCGGGTGGTCATAACCCAGAATCGTTTTGGTACGCGTTAAGGGAAGGTCGCGATCTGATTACTAAGGTACCTCTGGAGCGATGGAATGTTGACGCTTTCTACGACCCAGAACCCGCAAAGCCAGCAAAAGTTAGCAGTCAATGGGGTAGCTTCATAGAAAACGTAGACCAATTTGATGCTGAATTTTTTGAGATTTTACCTGAAGAGGCAAAACAGATAGATCCTCAGCAGAGATTGTTGTTAGAGGTAGCGTGGGAAGCTTTAGAAAATGCAGCGTTGAGATGGGATAAGGTCTGTGGTAGTCAAACTGGGGTGTTTATTGGAAATACCTATAGTGACTACGATCGCTTAATACATCGAAATTTAACTAAATTGAATGCTCACAGTGGCACAGGTATTAACCGTTCTCTGTTGGCTAATCGTCTCTCTCATTTACTGGATTTACACGGTCCGAGTATGACAGTAGACACGGCTTGTTCTGCTTCACTCGTTGCAGTGCATCTTGCTTGCCAAAGTTTGCGTACTCAAGAGTCTAATCTAGCATTAGCCGGAGGAGTTCACCTAAATCTGTGCCCGGAATCAACCATGATTATGTCGTCAGCAAAAATGCTGGCAGCTGATGGTCGTTGTAAAACTTTTGATGCCAAGGCGAATGGTTTTAGTCGTGGAGAGGGTTGTGGAGTCGTTGTTCTCAAACGCCTGTCTGATGCTTTGGGAGATGGAGATAATATCTTAGCGATTATTAGAGGCTCGGCAGTGAATCACAATGGTTTGAGCAATGGAATCAGCGCACCTCATGGATTGTCTCAACAAGCAGTGATTAGCCAAGCTCTAGACAACGCTCAGATAGAACCAGCACAAATTAGTTATGTCGAGGTTCACTCTACTGGTACTGTTTTTGGAGATGCGATCGAAGTTGAATCCTTAAAACAGGTATTGATGCAAGGGCGTTCACTTGACCAGCCCTGTTGGATTGGATCGGTAAAAACTAATATTGGGCATTTGGAAGGTGCGGCTGGAATCGCTGGTTTAATTAAGGTAATACTGTCTTTACAACATCAGGAAATACCACCTCACTTACATTTGAACCAAAGAAGCCGATATATCCCTCTTGAAGGCACTTCTTTGAACATTCCAACTCACTGCCAACCTTGGTCTACTGGCACAGAACCCCGAGTAGCTGGCGTTAGCGCGTTTAGTTTTGGTGGCGCTAATTGTCATGTTATTTTGGAACAAGCGCCAGCGCCCAGTGTGTTAATCAATAATATTGAGCGTCCCTTACACATTCTCACCCTATCAGCAAAAAATGATAAAGCAGTACACGAGCTAGCATTACGTTATATTCAGACTTTGCCGACAGAGTCCGAACTGGCGAATGTTTGCTTTACAGCAAATACAGGAAGGGCACATTTTCACCACAGACTTGCTGTTGTTGCCCCATCAACCAAGCAGTTAAAGCAAGCACTCAGTGATTTTCTTGATGGCAAACAACCTGCAGGGCTGATAAGTGGAATTGTGAATAATCGGAAGCGATCGAAAATAGCTTTCCTCTTCTCTCATGAAGGGTCACACCATGTAGGCATGGGATACCAGTTGTACCAAACTCACCCTATCTTCCAGCAAACCCTAAATGAGTGTGAGGATATTTTACGTTCTTATTTGCATAAACCTTTACTAAGTGTTTTATATCCTCAGGCAGATGAAATTTCACCTTTAAATGAAATTACCTACGCCCATCCTGCACTATTTGCCTTGGAATATGCCCTCTTCCAGTTGTGGCAATCCTGGGGTGTTAAACCGAACGTCCTGATAGGTTACGGAATTGGAGAATACGCAGCTGCCTGTGCTGCAGGGGTCTTTAACTTAGAAGATGGCCTAAAGTTGATTGCCGAACGTGCTTTAGTTGTGCAAAGTTTGCAGCAAAAAGAAAAGATGCTGGCAGGGTTGGCTGATGAGAAGGATATGAATTCTCAACAAATCAAACCCGCAATGGAGCGATTCCAGCAAGTCGTTGCTAGTGTCACTTATGCAAAACCCCAAATTGACCTGATCTCTGGCTTTACGGGAGAACGATTAACTGAAAAAGGTATTACACCAGAGTATTGGTGGAATCATTTGCATTCGGTTGTAGCATTGACCGATAGTTTCAAGACAGTCAATGCTTCTGATAATATGGTGTTTGTTGAAATTGGACCAAAACCTATCTTAATAAAAATGGCTGAACAATGTTTGCCAGAAAAAGTAGGGGTTTGGCTACCAAGTTTGAATCAGTCACAACAGGATTGGCAACAAATACTCCAAAGTTTAGGAGAATTATACATCCGTGGAGTCCCTATAGATTGGTCTGAATTTGACAGGGGTTATAATCGACAACGTCTGAGTTTACCAACTTATCCTTGGCAGCGACAGCGCTATTGGATTTCAGAGGCTGAAGAAGGGCACCAACGAGCAGAAGCTTTATCTCCAGAAAATACTCAAACTCCCATTACTAACTTATTGAATGAAGGAAATGCTCAACAATTAGCTCAGTTAATGCAAAAGGCTGGGAATTTTTCCCAAGAGCAGATGAAATTACTACCGGAAATGTTGGCAGTCTTAGTTAGAGAACATCAACAACACCTAAAAGACAGTCAGGGCGAACTTCTTTAATTTGGTCGAGGACTTTATGTAATTTAAAGGTTCTTTAGTTTCTCAATACAAAACAGGATTTTATTCACTTCTATAGAATTGCAAACGACCTGTGCCAAGATATTGGCTGTCACCCTGCTGTCTGGAGAAAAAACCTGTGAGTTGAAATAAGTAAACGCCCTCGTAACTGGGATTGCGATATGGTTTTAAACCAATAGTCACTGTCTGACCCGGTTGGATTGGTTGGTCAAAAATTACTGTAACAGTATCTTTCTGTTTATCGCTTCTTGTTAATTGAAATGCTAGCTTTTGTCCTTTACGATTGGGTGTTCCTTCAAAAGCACGGCTGTCTTTCCCATCAAATTGAATTTGCTCAAGACCTTGTTTTTGAGTAAAATTTACTTGCTGAAGGGGTTTTCCTGCACTGGCTGGAACTGCAATTGTGAAATAATAAGTGGCTTCTCGAACAAATGTATCTGTGTAAGTTGATGTTGCAGTAACTAGATGCGGTGGTTCAGCAGTGGCAACTGTGCTATTAGCTAATGCATAAGAAGCCACTGAAAGAGCTAGTAACCACTTTCTCGCGTTTTTCGCGTAGATTGTTTTACAAATCCTAAAATTTATTTTCATGGGATTAACTCAAAATTTATAAAATACCTTCTATCTCAGGTTGTGATAAGAAAATTCATGAAAAAGTGGAGCTAGGCTTGAAAATTTCCTAACTCAATCAAAAACCTTACCTCAAAAGTCAATCTGAATACAGCAGATTGCAACAAGTGTGAAGTAGAGGAGGTTCTAACGGAGAACAGCCGTATGCCCATAAGTGTCGGCACGCTAAGGGTTGGCGTAGCCTATCCCCAGGGCTTATGCCCCTACCGATGTACTTCATTTACCTGAAAAATGCTGTATATTGACTTTTGAATTGTTCATATTTGCTAATTCATTTTCAATGTAACACATATTTTCTTGTTTAGATTTTCATAAAAAGCACTTTTTACTAATAATTAATTCACGCTAATTCGATGATATTTTGTGCCTTTAATTGGTTGCTTAGATTGACTTTATAGTAGCTAAGAACTACTATTTATATGGATTTAAATTCAATAAAAATACGGTAAATTTATCAAATTTTAGTTATTCCATTACTCTACTTTAAACTACGGCTACTGCCACTTTCGCGACCAGTTGTAGGTACTCCCCGATTGGGTGGTAGTTTAGCTTCTAGTTGCCCGTGTTGAAGAATTTTGACTATTCCATGAGGATTTTTGAGGAATTGCAAGAAATAAGATGTATTTGCATAGGCTGCGGATACAGATACGATTCCAGTTGTAGCCAATGGAACTACAATATATTTGAACTTCATTGTCTGACCTCAGAAAAAGCACTTGTAATACAACTTCACTAGCATCCTTGTGTTTTTCTGAGAAGGAGCGTTGTTGTACCCTAGTAAGTGTCCAAGAACAACTTATTTTAGGAATTAAGTAAACTTTTGTAACAATTCCTCTAAGCCTGCGTAAAAGTCGTATGCCTTACTCAGAGAGATAGAGATTCGCGATGAGGTGCCATAGCGTTCGAGGTCTTTTATGACTAACGATCCAAGAAAACAGTTAGATACACAACTTAAAGAATTAGCGCTTCTTGCCCAAAAATCCCCTCAGGCAACCAAAGAGCGACGAATGGCTTTAACACAGTTGATTAATGCCATTTGGCAGTCGGGAAAACTTAGTCGTCCCTATAGCGGTCAATTTCAACTACTTTATGAAGATATTTATGAAGAAGCAGTACAAAGCTTATTTTTCTACATTTGTCAAGATGAAAATATTAGCAAATATAACCCAGAACGCGGTGAGGTCATAACCTGGGTGAATGTACTACTTACTAAAAGATTTTTTCCAGAGGCTATACCTAGAATTATTGGTAACAAAAACGAAATAAATTTGGAAAATTCACACTTAGAAAATCTCTCCTCATCTGAATCTATATCTTTATACGAACAAATCATAAAATGTATAGAAGACGATCCAGAAGGAATCTTTATCAAAGAACATATAAAAGGTCATCCTGAAGCCAATTTTCAAGCAATAGCTAGGAAAAGATATTCGGGAGTTTCTTGGAAAAAAATTTCGCAAGACGGAAAAATTGGAATTACGACATTACATAACTTTTATCAAAGGTGTGTGAAAAAATTTGCTCCTAAATTACGAGAGTATTTGTAGATTTCATATTATTTTATAGTCTATCAAAGAATTATGATGAACGAAACAGTTTTTTTAACATATACGGGTCCCATATCTCCAGGAGCCAGACAGCTAGCCGAACAGTTTTGCCGACAACAAGCTACACAAGAGAAAAGCGAACAAGTTCGTCTGAATACTTTATCTGTATCTTTTGTGAATTCGTATCTGCAATTCATGGGTTTTGAGACAGACTTGGAAGCTAGTGATAGTTGGAATACACTGCAGCAAATACTTTTTGATGTAGCCGATTTGGAGCTAAAGAATTTGGGCAAGTTAGAGTGTCGTCCGGTATTGGAAGGAGAACAGTTTATTTATGTGCCAATTGAAGCACATTCAGACCGAATTGGCTATGTTGTTGTACAAATTAGTAAATCATTTCGAGAGGCAAAACTGCTAGGATTTGTTAAGGAGCTATCAAGCGATTTAGTATCAATCAGTCAACTGCAATCTTTAGAGTTTTTACTGGAATATTTAGCTGATTTGATTCAATTGAAAGCAGCAGATTTAGATTTTCAATCGCTTAATATCAGTCAAAATTTAATTAGATTAAGGCAATGGTTCGAGGATATTTTTGTTGCTGATTGGCAAGAAGTTGAAGCTCTCTTAGGCACTCAAGCAGTGTATGCAGCTAGCAGTCTGAGAAGTATTAAAGGTGATTTTGTTAGCAGGGGCAAGTTAATTACTTTGGGAAACCAAATAACTGAGCAAGCAGTCATTTTAGTAGTTACCCTTACACCAGAGAATGACCGAGAAATGGACATTATCGTGGAAGTACATCCTACAAGTCAACAAAATTATTTGCCATCAAATCTCCAACTGATGGTACTTGACTTTGAGGGAACATCTGTTATGGAAGCCCAAACAAGAAGCACCAATAAGAACATTCAATTGCAGTTTAGCGCTGAGGAGGGAGAACGTTTCAGTATTAAACTGGCACTGGGGGATATCAGCAATGTAGAAGATTTTGTCATCTGAAGCGAACAACACGGGGGCGGGCAATGAGAAAGTTGGTTGTGCTGAAACTAGATGGCAATTTGCAAGAGGGAGTGCGGGTAACTCTAGAGATTGGGTTTGAGGGCGAACGTCCCACTACAGAAATAACTGGTAATCTGCCCCCAAATTCAAACATGGTGACAGCAATTAACCATTGGCAGTCAACATACCGCAGTCTATGGCAATTTAGCCGCATTAAGGCAAAAAAAATTGTTTATGATGGTTCTATCTCGCAGCGACGCGAGGATTGCTACAACTTAACTCATGAGTTGCGTAAGCACCTGAATAACTGGCTGCTGTGTGAGTCTTTTCGTCCTGTTCGGGAGAAATTACTCAAATACTTAACGCCTGAGGACGAAGTGCGAGTGCTCATTCGCACTCCTTGTTTGCAGCTAAATAAACTTCCCTGGCATTTGTGGGATTTGGTGGATCGGGATTATCGCAAAGCTGAAGTCGCCTTGAGTGTTCCAGAGTCAGAAGGATTAGCTGCATCGCAGACACCAGGAAAAAGGAATAAAATTAAAATTTTGGCAATTTTTGGAGATAGCAACGGTATTAATTTAGACCAAGACCGTCAATTGCTAAAAAAATTACCAAATGCTGCTATCACCTTTCTGGAAAAGCCTCAACCTCAAGAAATCAACGACCAACTGTGGAACCAGCCTTGGGACATTCTATTTTTCGCCGGTCATAGCAAGACTGAGGGTGAAACAGGTCGGATTTATATCAATCAGACAGAAAGCCTCACAATTCCCGAACTCAAGTATGCCTTGAGAAATGCTGTTGCTAACGGATTGCACTTAGCAATTTTTAACTCCTGTGATGGTTTGGGATTAGCGCGAGAACTACAAGATTTGCACATTCCGCAAATAATTGTCATGCGGGAACCAGTACCGGACTTGGTGGCTCAAACATTCCTCAGGCATTTTTTAGTGGCTTTTTCTTCAGGACAGTCAATTTATACAGCAGTTCGGACTGCTAGAGAAAGGCTCGAAGGATTGGAGAAAGAATGCCCGAGTGCAAGTTGGTTGCCTGTCATTTGCGAACACCCTGGCGTAGTGCCAATAACTTGGCCAAAGCCTCGGCATTTGCTTAACAGTCGCTGCCTTGGAACTTCTCTACTTATTAGTCTGTTGGTAACCGTCGGCGTGCTGGGAGTACGATACCAAGGAGTACTTCAAACATGGGAGTTACAGGCTTATGACAGACTCATGCGATCGCGTCCCCAGGAAAGTCAAGATTCGCGCCTGTTAATAGTCACAATCACCGAAGAAGATTTTCAACTGCCAGAACAGCAGCATAGAATTGGGTCGCTATCAGATACAGCACTGGCGCAACTGTTGGAAAAACTAGCACAGTTCCAACCACGGACGATAGGCTTAGATGTTTACCGTGATTTTCCAGTAGAATCCAAGCAGGCTGCTTTAGTCACTCGTCTGCAAACTGATGACAGCTTTTTTGCCATTTGCAAAGTCAGCGATCGCACAAAAAACCATCCAGGAACTTCATCCCCTCCAGAAGTTCCACAATCACGCCTTGGCTTTAGTGATGTTGTCCAAGACTCGGATAGGGTTGTGCGTCGTCATTTGATAGCAATGAAATCGACCGATCCTGCATCCCCTTGCACTTCACCTTACGCCCTCAGTACCCAGTTGGCATTTCACTATCTAGAAAAAGAAAACATTCTTTCCAAGAATGCTCAAGGGGAATTGCACTTAGGTAAAGTTGTTCTCAAACGGTTGCGATCGCCCGTGGGCGGCTATCAGCAAGAGGATACACAAGGCTACCAAATATTGCTTAATTACCGTTCTCATCAAGGTTCTCCTTTAGAAATTGCCCCTACTGTTACGCTTGCAGATGTTCTCAAAGGTAAAGTCAACCCCAAAGAAATAAAAGATCGAATAATCCTGATTGGTGTTACTGCGGAAAGTGCCCATGATTATATGAGTACCCCCTACAGTGTTGGACAGGGATTTTACCAGGAAATGCCTGGGGTAATTTTGCAAGCGCAAATGGTAAGTCAGCTAGTAAGCGCGGCGAAAGATGGACGACCTTTAATGTCAATTTTACCTCTCTGGGGCGAGGTCTTTTGGATTTGGGGTTGGGCTGTCGTTGGAGGCACGCTTGCTTTGGGTTTTTGGCCAAGACTGTATCTCATACTGGCAATAGTTAGCGCATTCTTCGTTTTATACTTTATTTGTGTGTTCCTCTTCGTCCAAGGCATCTGGCTTCCTCTCGTTCCATCAGCCTTAGTGTTAGTAGTTACTAGTGGCACTGTGGTGATGTACCTGGCTTCACACCATCAACACCAGATGATTTCTACCAATTTGAGGTATCAGTAAGGAACAAAAAGGCTTAGGGACTTTCAGCCGTTTTTCTTGTAACTTGTATCTTGGTAATTCTGTTTGACCTTGGTTTTTTGAATTTCTAAACTGTTGCTTGATGTTTTTAAATAAAGACTCGTCTATTAATAATTTATCCCCTACCAGATTTACTTGAGAATCCCAGATGTTTGGGTGTTCTGAGTCGTCAGCTTCTACTTTGGCATTACTCAAATGTTCGATGTGGATGTAATCTAACCAAGCTTTGAGTAATTGCCGAATCTGTAAATCTTCAGCCATCTCTGTTTCTCCCAAAGAACCCAATTATGAATTACTGGTTTTAAAACTCTAGAAATAGAGATTGCTTAATAATTTACCCTAATTCATACCATTTCGCTAAAATAATGAAACATATCCACCTCTAGAACCCAGATAATACCTGAGTGTTTTAATTGCGAATTGCGAATTGTTATTACTCGTCCCCAAGTAATGCTTCCAGCTTGTTTAGAAGGTTTACTAACTGTTTTTGTTTTCTGGGTTCTTTCCATAGCTGACGTTTTTTTATGCGCTGGGTGATATCTTTCAGCCGTTCTGGTATTTGGTTAGGTGTTTTAGTTGATGGTGTTTCAAATGAAGAGTAGGCGATGATTTGTTCTTTGATTTGGCTTAAAGACCAATTGTTTGTTATTGCTTCTGACAAGAGTTGTTTTCGCAGTTCGTCATCTTTCACTCGGATTCTGTAGATTCTGAGTTAGGAGAAACGTTTCTCCTAGATTCATCTAATGAGTCTGTTTCCTGTTGTTCTCCTTTACTGCGAGCGTTTTTCATGCGGTACAGCAAAATGTTGGGTTTCGTTCCTCAACCCAACCTACGAGGTTTTAATGTTTGCTTAACAAACTCTCTTGAATTGATAAAAAAATAAAAATACAGTCAAAAAATTAATGATAAAGTTAAACAAATATGAAAATTAATTTTTATAGCTATCCTATCCAATTAATCTGAAGGGCGAGATATCAGAAACTCAGTATTTTAAAGAAATTGGAATTGGCAAATTTTATAAATTATTTACAATAACTATTTATACCAAATAATTTAATTATTGAGGAAAATTATTCTATTTTCTTGTCAAGATAATTGTCGATCGCATAGCAAAAATGCTAGTTAATAAATGTGTTGCTATAAAAGGATATAAAAATGCCTAAATGGAAAGTGAGCACTGAATTTACATTTGATAGCGCCCATTACATTAAGGATTATGATGGACCTTGCGGTCGCCTGCACGGACACACTTATAAGGTAAGAATTGAAGCAACCTCATCAAAGCTGCACTCCTCGCAATACTGTCCCCATCCAGTCATGGTAGCTGATTTCAGAACCTTGCGTTGGGCTAAGCAGGATGTCACAAAAGGAGGGCTTGACCACGGTATTCTCAACGAAGTTATGCCTCCTGAGTATGAGACAACTGCTGAGATGATTGCCAAATATATTTATGATGAAACCAAGAAACGGGTACCGCCCGGTGTGCAATTAAAAGTGGCGGTCTCAGAGACGCCAAACTCTTGGGTAGAATACGAAGATGACTAATGGAGGTAAGGAGACTCGAACTCCTGACATCCTGCTTGCAAAGCAGGCGCTCTACCAACTGAGCTATACCCCCTTAACATGGAGAAAGTAACCTATTTGTCCTGACGAAAGTATCATAACTCAAACTGCTGGTTTACGGAAAGGGGATAAATCAAAAAATGGCTTTAGTTGTTGCTGCACTTTATAAATTTGTTAGTTTGCCAGATTTTGCTGACAAACAAGACCCTTTGTTGTCTTTGTGCCAAGCACAAGACGTTAAAGGAACAGTTCTGCTAGCAGCAGAAGGCATTAACGGTACGATCGCAGGTTCCCGTCGAGCCATTGATGCAATTTTGTCCTTTCTGCGTTCCGATCCTCGCCTAGCCGATTTGGAAATTAAGGAGTCTGAGGCTGACACCCCACCTTTTGAACGCATGAAAGTGCGTCTGAAAAAGGAAATTGTGACCCTTGGGTTACCTGAGGTAGACCCAAATGAACAAGTAGGCACTTATGTCAATCCTAAAGATTGGAACACCCTCCTGAACGATCCAGAAGTTACCGTTATCGACACGCGTAATGACTACGAAGTTAGTATCGGAACTTTCAAAAGAGCGCAAAACCCCAATACAAAGTCATTCCGAGAATTTCCAGAATACGTTCGCCATCAGTTAGATCCCAAAAAACACAAAAAAGTTGCTTTGTTTTGTACGGGTGGAATTCGCTGTGAGAAAGCCTCGTCCTTCATGCTTTCCCAGGGGTTTCAAGAAGTGTATCATTTAAAAGGCGGAATTCTTAAATATTTAGAGGAAGTGCCAGAGTCTGAGAGTTTGTGGGAAGGCGAATGTTTTGTTTTCGATCAACGTATCGCTGTTCGTCACAGTTTGGAACCAGGTACTTATGATATGTGTCCCAGCTGCGGACATCCCATTTCTGAGGCTGATAAAACCTCTTCTAAATACCAAGAAGGAGTTTCCTGCCCTTACTGTTTTGATAGTCTCTCCGAAGAGAAAAAAGTACGTCAGCAAGAAAAACAACGACAGTTAGAATTAGCAAAAAAGAAGCTACATAACGGTTAATAGTTTTTCCATCAACCACTAACCACTAACCGTCTTAAGCTTTAGTGCCAAAGTTAAACCATCGGCAATTGGCAATAAGCTGATTGTAACTCGTTGGTCTTGATGCAGCTTCTGATTAAAAGCCCGGATGTGGTTTGTTCTATTGTCTTGCACTTGAGAATCTGCAACTCTTCCCGACCACAGTACATTATCAATAGCAATTAGCCCGCCCGGTCGCACCAACTTTATAGCTCGCTCGTAGTAATTATCGTAGTTGCTTTTGTCTGCATCGATAAAAGTAAAATCAAATGTTTCCCCTTCTCCTTGTGCAAGCAAGCGGTCTAATGTTTCCGCTGCTGGGGCGATATGTAGCTCGATTTTATCTGCCACGCCTGCTTGCTGCCAATAACGACGGGCGATCGCTGTATACTCCTGACTCACATCACAAGCAATGACCTTACCTCCTGGTGGTAATGCCATTGCCACTACCAGCGAACTGTATCCTGTAAATACACCTATATCTAACGTTTTTTTTGCCCCCAATAATTGTATTAATAATGACAGAAGCTGCCCCTGTTCTGGAGCAATTTGCATTCGGCTCATCGGATGCTGTGCTGTTTCCTGCCTGAGTTTTGTTAATATCTCCGGTTCTCTTACAGATACAGACAGTAGGTACTCATAAAGATTTTTTTCCAGTCCCAGTGTTTGATTTGTCATATTTTGCTCATTGCTAATTGTTAATTGTAAGGTTAACTTAGCAGGCGAATTAAATATAACTATAATTTGTCGTTATCTGTCCTCAGTCATTTGTCATTTGCAAAGGGCAAAGGACATTTTCAATGTTTTATACATTTGAACTCAAGCAGTAATACTTAGAGTAAGTAATATTACGATTATTATCAAGCAACTTGTTTCTTGAGCAATCAAAAAAACAAGGTCTCTTTATTCTTATAACAAAAACGCTTTACTATTTTTTACAATCAAAAGGGTTATCAAAGAAGTGTAATTTATCACGTCTAACAATGTTTGGCTTAAAAATTAAAGTAACTTTTTTAACATTATTGTCCCTGTTAACCTTATCGACTGCTGTAATGGCTGATTCATTAACCCTGAATGGGGCAGGTGGTGGTTACAGTTACGAAATTTGGCGAACAACAGATAATAAAAGTTACTACTTGAAGGTGTGGGAAGGGCAATCTGGCAGACAAGGAGAACCGATTTACACTATGGGTAACTTTGACTCTACTGCAGAGGCGCTAGAATACTTCGATTGCAGTTACGTTCGCAAATCTTGTTAGAGCACTCGTTTCTTAATCAAAATTGAAGGAAAATTCGGTTTTTGCGTCTGAAAAGACTGATTTTTCGTTTCAAATCCTCTGAATCACATTTCACATAGGAACCTGGTTGCTTGGAAAAACCAGGTTTTTGTTGCCATTAAATATTTTGTTAATAAAAGTATTAAATTAGTTATAAATATAAATAGCTGTATAGTTAAATAACAAAAAACCCTAATTTTTTGATGTTCTTATCAAGATTTCGTGACAAAAATGAGGTGACACGGGTTGTCAAGAAGGGTTTTCTTTTTGGAATAGTGTTTCCTTATTAATCTAAAATTTAGTAAAGTATCATACAATTTAAAAATGCGATTTACTGTACTACTGGGGGAAAAATTATGAGCCGTCCTATTATACTTGGTATTGTTGGTGACAGCGCCGCTGGAAAAACAACATTAAGTAAGGGAATTGCTCAGATTCTTGGACCAGAAAATGTCACGGTGATATGTACTGATGACTATCATAAGTACGATCGCAAACAGCGTGCGGAGATAAATATTACTGCACTGCATCATGACTGCAACCATCTAGATATCATGCAGCAGCACCTGTCGCTACTGCGGACAGGGCAGCCGATTCTCAAACCGGTTTACAGCCACAAGACCGGTACATTTGAGCCTCCTACATATATAAAACCGAAGAAATTTGTCATTATTGAAGGCTTGTTAGGTTATTCTACTCGTGTCGCTCGTGAGAGTTATGATGTAAAAGTTTACCTTGCACCCCCTGAAGACCTTCGCGCTCAGTGGAAAGTGAAGCGAGACACACAGAAGCGAGGCTATACGGAAGAACAAGTTCTTGAAGAACTCAGAAAACGCGAACCAGATTCAGAAGAGTTTATCCGCCCCCAACGGCAATGGTCTGATATAGTGGTGAGTTTCTACCCTCCTAGTAATGATTTGGAGCAAACTAACGGACACCTGAATGTCCGTCTGGTACTTCGTCCCACCATTCCTCACCCTGACTTCACCCAAATTATCAACTACGGGAATGGGAATTTTGAATCAGCAATCCGCTTGGGATTAGATAGGGATATGGGTAAGCCAGTGGATGTTTTGGAAGTCGATGGTCATGCAACTCTAGAACAGGTGAATAAGCTCGAACATATTCTTTGTTCTGATATGCCCTATTTACAGAATATATGCGATCGCGAAGGGAACCCAGAATTAGGCAAAGTAGCAGGTACAACAGGGGAGACAATCCAAAGTTACCCACTTGCCCTCACTCAGTTACTGATTACCTATCATATGCTTAAGGCTACACAAATTCATTAAGTAGCAGAGCAGAGAAACAATTGAGGAACAGGCAAATATTAAATAATTTGTCAAAAAAGTATAAGTTTCAAAATTTACAGGGGATTTCTAGGAAGAAGTAAATGTATCATCCTTATCTACCTGTATGCGTGTATGACTTATTGCCTCAGAATCGCTGATATGCCTGAGACTGAACGTCCGCGAGAGCGTTTGCTAACTTACGGTTCCAAAGTTTTAGCCACAGCCGAGTTAATAGCAATTCTGCTAGGAACTGGTCAGGGACCCGGAAAACTCTCTGCTGTAGGATTGGGGCAATATATTTTAAACGAACTGAGCAAACATCAGCGAGAACCGTTAGTCGTTTTGCGAGATGTTAGCGCCACTGAGTTAATGCAAATTCCTGGCATTGGGCCAGCGAAAGCAACGACTATTTTAGCGGCAGTTGAGTTGGGTAAACGAGCCTTTCACGCTCGTCCGGGAGAAAAAACAGTCATTGATAGTCCGGCGGCGGCGGCGGCGGCTCTCAGTCAAGACTTGATGTGGCAAAATCAGGAAAAATTCGCTGTTGTTCTGTTGGACGTAAAAAACCGCTTGTTAGGAACGCAAGTGATTACAATTGGCACTGCTACAGAAACCTTAGCACCACCTCGAGAGATCTTTCGGGAAGTCATACGACAGGGAGCAACTCGGCTCATAGTCGCACACAACCACCCCTCTGGAAATGTTGAACCCAGTCAAGCAGATATTGAATTAACGCGCCAGTTGTTAGCCGGAGCACAGCTGTTAGGTATTCCTTTGCTAGACCATCTTATTTTAGGGGATGGCAATCACCAAAGTTTGCGAGAGATTACAACTTTGTGGGAGGAGTGCCCGCAAGGAGATTGAAAGTAGGGTTGCGGCTGTAAAAGTAAGTTCCTAGCTACATGTAACTGCCTCTCAGTAATCCGATCGTTGCGGCTGTTAAAGTATAAATTTCTATGGGTTTTGATATGTGTACCTGAAAACCTGCGGCAAGTGCTTGTTTTCGATCGCACTCTCCTGCATATGCGGTTAGTGCGATCGCTGGTATCTGCCCTCCTTGTTCTTTTGTCCAACCCCGGATTTGTCGTAACATTTCATAACCGTCCATTTCTGGCATCCCTATATCGCTGACTAAAATATCTGGCATTACCCTTGTCATAACTTCTAGTGCTTCAGATGCCGATGATACTGCGGTAACCAATGCCCCAGATTGTTCTAGTGCAAAGGCTATAAAATCTCGCGAATCAGCATCATCATCTACGACTAAAACTTTAATACCGTTTAAATTGAAAAACTCATCTTGTGGCTTACTGTTAATCAAAGTATCAGCGCGATTGCTCGCCAAAGGCAAACGGACAGTAAAGGTTGCACCGTGGTTTTCTCCAAGGCTTTCCGCTTGCACTGTTCCACCGTGTAGTTCTACTAAATGGTGAACAATTGCCAGTCCCAGCCCTAATCCACCAAATTTCCTTGTTGTTGAACTATTTTCTTGACGAAAGTCATCAAATATGTTTGGTAAAAATTCTGGACTAATACCAATGCCGGTATCTATGACTTGCAACTGGGCAATTGTACCAACTCGCTCTAATCGAACCTCTACTGTCCCACCTTGAGGGGTAAACTTGATGGCGTTAGACAAAAGATTCCAAACCACTTGTTGTAAGCGAGCCGCATCACCCACAACTTGACCGACATCTGGCTCCAATACCGTCGTTAATTGAATCTTTTTTGCTTGGGCTGCCAAACGAACCGTTTCTAAAGCTTCTGAAATAATGAATTCTAGATTCACGGGACAAACACTGAGAGTGAGCTTCCCACGTAAAATTCTAGACACATCAAGCAAGTCCTCAATCAATCGAGCTTGCAATTCCGCATTCCGCGCAATAGTTTCTAAACCGCGTCGAAGATTTTGTTGAGTGACTTTACCCTTCTGCAACAGCTTTGCCCAACCGAGAATTGGATTGAGGGGCGATCTCAGTTCGTGAGAAAGCACTGCCAGAAACTCATCCTTAATACGGTTAGCCGATTCAGCCGCAGCACGTGCGGCTCGTTCTCGTTCTAACGCCTGGTCGCGCTCAAAAACTACACATTTCTGGTCGTGAATATCCGTACAGGAGCCAAACCATCTTATAATCCGTCCATCTGCATCTCGCAAAGGAAATGCCTGACCCAAAAACCAACGGTATTGCCCATCACTAGAACGTCGAAAACGATATTCAATGTTGTACTTTTCACCTGTCCTTAAGGATTCATTCCAGACATCCAAACACCTTTGTTTGTCTTCTGGGTGTAACAAATGGCTCCACCCCCAACCTTGAGTTTGCTCCAAAGTCATACCAGTGTATTCATACCAGCGCTGGTTAAAATACTCATGGTAGCCGTCGGGACGAGTTGTCCAAAACAATTGCGGCATTGTGTCTGCCAAAGTGCGGAAATTTAACTCGCTTTCTCGCAAAGCTTCTTCGGCTTGCTTGCGTTCTGTAATATCTACAGACATCCCTGCCACGAGTTGTTTTCCAACAGCATTTCCTATAGGAAACTTGAAGGAGATGTAATGGTGTTCTCCATCCTCGTGGGGAGCAGTTTCCAATTGCTTGATAGTCTGTCCTTGTTCCAACACCATCAAGTCATTTTTACGCAATTGCTGCGCCGTCTCGATGGGAAAAAGGTCAAAATCTGTTTTCCCAACCCAATCTTCTAAATTGCGGTTAAAAGTTTGCTCTACTAATCGATTAACGTAAACATAGCGTCCTTCTTGGTCTTTGATAAATGCTGTAGCAGGGCTATTACTCATAAAGCTGTCAAAGAGTTCTTGGCTTTTTTGTAAAGCTTCTTCTGTGCGCTTCCGGTTCATGAACTGTCCTATTTGACCGCCAATTGCTGCTATTATCTGTAGCAATTCTGCATCAAATTCTTGAATACGATTGCTAAAACACTCAATCACGCCTAAAATTTTGTTACCCGATATAATTGGTAACTCAATGGCGGTTTTTAGCCCGCTTTTTACTGCTTCGTCTGTTCTAAGGAAGTTATCATTCTCATTAATATTCTCGATCCAAGCAGGCTGACCGCTTGCCCAAACACGACCAGGTAAACCTTCTCCAAAGGAAAAGGTTTTGCACTGGTTAAAAGTTTTGGAATTGATATCTGATGTATGCCAAATATCAACACAGCGCAGAACATCAGCTTGAGGATCTACACTCCAAAAGATGCCGACTTCCCATTCCAAACTTTCACATAGAGATTGTAAGATAGCTGGAACAGCATCAGCAAGTTTGGTGCCTTCAGCGAGGACGCAACCGATCGCATAATGCACAGCTAAACGCTTTTGAACGCGTTTGTTTTCGGTAATGTCAATTGTAAATATTGATACCCCTTTATCTGATGGATACACTCGATTTTCAAACCAACGATTCCATTTGGAGTAAAAATATTCAAAATGCACCGTGATTTGCTCTGCGATAGCTCGGTGTAATTCTGTGTCAAAGGAACTACCAACTGTATCTGGAAATAACTCCCAAATACTTCTGCCCAAAAAGTCTTCTTTTTGCATCCCTGCTATTTGGGTTATCTTTTTATTAACAAAAGTGTAGCGCCATTCTTTGTCTAGGGTAACAAATCCGTCAGTAATGCTATCTAAGACCTTTTCCATATTTTGAGCGATAGTTAAACTTTCCTTGGAAAGCACAGATTTTACTGAATATACCAATTAGTATATTAATCGTTGCCTCTACTAAAGGGCATAAATTCCTCAAACTCACATTACTGCTAATTAGGTAATTCCTGGAAAGAGCAGAAATCCTCACTTGTTACGAATAATAAATGACCAAAAACAATATTAACTCCTGAACTTTATTCATGCTAACTGGCTTCAAATTTATTTAAATTATTTAAAATAAATTTCCAAATAATATAGTATTAGATAACTCAAATTTAAAGAGAGCGATATGCAAAGTTTATTAGCTATAAGCCTTGTTCTTAATTTACAAGTACAAACACCAAAATCTGTTTCGCCCTACATACCAACAGGACATCTTGAACCACCAAGAGGATTTGTCACAAAAGCTGTCCCAGAACATTCTAGCATTATAGGCATAGGAGTCATAGGTTTGTACATTTTGAAGAAAAAAATAAGATAGTAAAGAAAGCCTCGGTTATGTAACCGAGACTTTTTTAGTTTTTAGTTGTGGTAAAGACTGATTGCGTTTTCGTTAGTTGCAGAGTTGTAACTAAACGCCGATCTCATTCCGTTATAAGTATTGTAGTCTGTGTTGTAAATACCGCTTGCCACTACGAATTCATTGTAATCTCCTAATCGAACAGAGTAGTTATACAAAGCTGTTCCACTTACAAAGGAAAAATCAGTATCACTGCTTTCAATACCAACATCCCCTCTTTTTCCATTTTGATAATT
Source organism: Scytonema sp. NUACC21 (assembly GCF_054684315.1). Classification (NCBI taxonomy): domain Bacteria; kingdom Bacillati; phylum Cyanobacteriota; class Cyanophyceae; order Nostocales; family Scytonemataceae; genus Scytonema; species Scytonema sp. NUACC21. The sequence goes on from NZ_BAAFZH010000105.1 coordinate 279,667, forward strand.
GCTAAAAGGAGTAGAAGAAATAATATTTCCATCAGTAATAACATACCAAGTTGAGCCTATTTTTCTTATTTCATAGGCATTGTATCCTGGAGGAGGATTATTAACGTAAGGGTTTCCATAGTAAGTTGTACAGTTAGAATTACCCGTTCCATCACAGTAACGATAACCATAAAAGTGGCCCGTAAAAGGGTAAAACCCACTGCCGTCCCAATTACCCCACTGCCCAGCTAAAGCACCGTTCTCAATAAATTCTCCGACTCCAGTATTTTCAATTCTAATCCATATCTCCTTAGTAATGAAAGAGCCATAAGAATTCCCTGTGGGAGCAATCAAATCCACTTTATTATTGGAGACAGCTTTCACACCTTGGATATCTGGAGCAAAAACCGAGTGTTCAGCATAGGCGTGAGGCTCAATACGGTAAGCTAATGATGTCTGACTGTTTATAACTACTAAAGGAAGAGCAACCAGAAAAAGTTTAAGATTCTCAATCATGATTTTGGTTCTTTAAATCCTTATTTAAGCTTTTTTAAATTTTAGATTCCGGGTTTTGGAGGTTCAGGATTAACGGGAGTGGGTGCCTCCATATTATGGCTAAAATCATCCCTGTTGCTCTTTACAGCTATTCCCATAGTGACTCCTGTTTCTGCATCAATAAGGCTGTAGACTTTGGCTTTTTTATACTTGCCTCCAGGAGCTAAAAAACCATCTAAATGCTCTTTTTCAACTACCCACACCTGTCTGTTTTCGTTTGCATAGTATGCCCTAGCTAGACCTAATTCTTTTTCAGTTGACCCTAAAGTTGTGAGTTTTGTTTTAACCAGAGTACCTCCTGGTGCTGCCTTTTCAATAGCCTTATCTTCCCGAATTAACTTATCTTTTGTCAGGTTTTTATTGTCCTTATATTGCTCCTCAATTTTTTTTGTGTCTTTTTTACTGTTCTCGTAGGCTTCTTTTGCTTCCTTTGGAATACCAGTACTAGAAGCACTAGACACAGATGTCAATTTTACTGCTAACCCTGAAATGACTAACAGGCTGGATGCTAGTAACAAAACAAAATGGGTTCTTCTCATTTGTGTACGTAAGTATTTTCTGTTTTAACCAGTATGGCTTATATTTTTGACTTTGAATGGTACCTGGAAAGTATAATCTGAAGTATTAGGTGGCGCAAATTTAGCGCAGCCAGCATTGGGCTGCAATTTGGGGATTGAGATTGAGGGTCGAGTCTAGTTCAACAGCTTGCTGAAACTTAACAATTGCTTTGTCAAAATGTCCCAATCGTGCCAAATCGTTACCTTGCCTTATTAAAATTAGCGCTAAATCTGCATTGCTCAAAATTTCTTCTAGACGGATGCCACAGGTGCCTTGAGTCAAATCAATTTCCGGATTTTCTGAAATAAGATGGTAGATGAAACGCTGACAGCAAATTTCGAGCCATGCCCGCCACCCGCCACGCCACAGGCGAACAGTGCCATCAGCACCGCCACTGACAATCATCTTCCCATCGACACTAGTAACGAGAGATATGACAGAACTCTCATGTCCGCGCAACGGTTCGCCAATAGGAATGCCAGTGCTGTCCCACAATCGCACAGTGCCATCAGCACCACCACTGACAATCATCTGCCCATCAGCACTAATAGTAACGGATATCACAGAACCTTCATGCCCGCGCAACGGTTCGCCAATGGAGTCGCCTGCGCCGTCCCACAAACGTACTGTACCATCAGCACCGCCACTGACAATCATCTTTCCATCAGCGCTGATGGCAACGGCATTGACAAAATACTCATGCCCGCGTAACGGTGTGCTTATGGGGTTGCTCGCAGTGTCCCATAAACGCACTGTACTGTCAGCACCCCCACTGACAATCGTCTTTCCATCAGCGCTGATGGCAACGGATTTAACATAACCCTTATGCCCGCGAAACGGTTTGCCAATGCTTCTGCCGATGCTGTCCCACAAGCGTACAGTCTTGTCGTCACTGCCACTCACAATTATCTTGCCTTTAGCACTAATTGCAACTGAATTGACAGAACGCTCGTGCCCGCACAAGGGTTTACCAATGGGTTTGCCAGTCCTATCCCACAAGCGTATCGTGCTATCGGCACCACCACTGACAACGAGCTTGCCATCGCTACTGATAGCAACAGCATTTATATCATCCTCATGCCCCCTTAAAGGTTTGCCGATGGGATTGCCAGTGCTGTCCCACAACCGTACCGTACTGTCAGCACTTGCACTGACAATTATCTTACCATCGCTACCGATGGCAACGGCATTGACGTAATCCTCATGTCCGCACAAAGGTTCCCCAATGAGGTTGCCAGAGACATCCCACAACCGTACTGTTTTGTCATCACTGCCACTGACAATTATCTTGCGATCGCTGCTGATGGCAACGGCATTGACAAAAGACTGATGCCCGCGTAAAGGTATGCCGATAGGATTGCCAGAGATATCCCACAACCGCACTGTGTTATCAGCACTACCACTGACAATCATCTTGCCATCGGTGCTAATGGTAACAGCATTGACGTAAGCCTCATGTCCGCGCAAGGGTTTACCAATGGGATTGCCAGCGCTGTCCCACAACCGTACAACTCCATCCTTACTGCCAGTGACGATCGTCATCTTGCCATCAGCGCTAAGGATAACGGATATGAGATAATCTTTATACCCGTGCAGCGGTGTGCTAATGAGATTGCCAGTACTGTCCCACAAGCGTACCGTGTTATCAGCACCCGCACTCACAATTACCTTGCCATCAGGGCTTATAGCAAGAGCTTTGACATAGTCCTTGTGTCCGCGTAACGGTTTGCATATAAAATTGCCAGCACTGTTCCACAAGCGCACCGTCTTGTCATCACCGCCACTGGCAATTATCTTGCCATCGCTGCTCATAGCAACGGTTCTGACACAACCTTGATGCCCAAGCAATGGTTTGCAAATGGGATTGCCCCCATTATTCCACAAGCGTACTGTCCCATCCTTACCGCCACTGACAATTATCTTGGCATCGATACTAATGGCAACGGAGCTAACGTAACCCTGATGCCCGCGCAATGGTGGGCTGATGGGGTTACCAATGTTGTCCCACAACCTGACTGTGCCGTCATCACTGCCACTGACAATCGTTTTGCCATCAGTGCTGATAGCAACGGACACAACAGAACCTTCATGCCCCCAGAATCTGTTGGACACGCGGACTGTGTTCATTACAGTTAATAAATTGGTCTGAATTGAAGTGAGAATTTTGTCTGGTAGTTTCTCTAAATTCTGACCCATTAACTCTATAGATTGTTTGAGGGCATTTGAAGGTTGCGTTGGTAATAAACTCAAAACTCTTTCGGCTTGCTCTGGAAGTGTAGCTTCAATCAGTGCCTGCTCTTTTTCAGCTAGTGTACGTTCTAAAAAAGCAACCCTTTCTTTTTCTTGTCGCTCAATCTCACGGCGTCTTTGACTTTCCTCAATAAATTCTAGGGCTATACTATCCAACAAACCAAGATGACGGTAATTTTCCAGGTAATCCTCAGCTTCAACCAATCTAGCTTCTTGCAAAAGGTAATTGTCCGGCTTGCCTCTTTTCTCCCATTCTTTAGCTTCTGCTTCAATCTTGCGTTCTATCTCCATTGCTGCCCGGTACTCTCTTACCCAGCCGTGCAACTTCTGCCAGTAGCGAATTAGAGCCTCATGGGCAATATCTAAAATGACATCACCGGGTTTTGACCCTTTGTCTGTGGTGATTAATCGTGTCTCTGGTGCAGCTAACTTTTGGATTACCCTTTCCAGCAGAGGAGTGTTAGTTTGCTGTCTGTTGACCAAATCTTGTTTGTGTATCCGTCTGCGAGTGTTTGCTACATCACCCAGATAAGTGAGTTCCAAAAAAATTCGTTTGGCAACCAGTTGCTCTTCGTTTGAAAGAGATTCATACACTTCATCCGCTCGTTTTTCCAGCGCCTTTTCAACCCCACCAATGTCATAATAATCTGACAGAGTCCACCTCTTTAAAGGTCGCTGTTTCCACAGTTCTGTCAGTGCGTACTGCAACAGGGGCAAGCCGCCGGCTTCTCCTTTCACATCAGCAATCATCTTATCAACCAGTGGGTTCTCAATTGCGATCCCCACCTGTTCGGCTGGTTGAGTAATTGCTTCCCGTAATTCCTCTGGCTTCATTGGCATAACTCTCACCAGATTCCGGTCAATCTTTGTGACTAATCCCGCATATTCCTGCTCAGCACAATTGCCTTGGAAGTCCGATCGCATAATCACCACCAGGCAAAGTTTATTCCCCAGACGATCGACTGCAGCCATCAAGCATTCAAAAAACTCCTGCCGCTCGTTCTTATTCTGACAGAGGGTAAAAACTTCTTCAAACTGATCTATCACAAGCACTACGCGAGGAGCTTTAACACTTGCAATCAGCTCGATAAATTCTTCTGGGGTGACTGTAGGCTTCAAAAATACCTCTGCTAAACTCTGTAGCGGATGCTCGCCAGGAGTAAAGGGTTTGTATATTTTCCACTGCGTACTATTTGGTATTCTCTCACCTAAGTACAATTGATAGAGTAACCCAGCTCTCACAACAGAAGATTTGCCACTCCCAGATGCCCCCAGTACTGCCAAGAAATTGCTATTTTCTACCTTGTCCAAGAGCTGCTTCGTTAAGTGCGATCGCCCATAGAAAAAATCAGGGTCTTTTGCTTGTTCTGGTGCTTCCGGATTGAAGTCAAAACATTCTAACCCTTTGTAGGGGCAGATTTTACCGTAAACTCCTTTTATGCCAGTCAGGATAATTTCGCTACCAGAGTTGCTAAAAACAGGATGCTGAGGAGCATTTTTTTTCATCGCCTGTTCAACGAAATCTGTCAGCGTGTAGTTAGTCACCCAACCATCTTCTCTATGATTTGGGTTAAGACCTTGTAGGAGTACACTCGTCAGTTCTCCATATTCTCCACATTCCTGCCCGTATGCTACCTCGAACTCGCGAGCCGCAGCAATGAAACAGCGATCGCGTTTTTTTTGTGTTTTAGATAAGTTTGTCTCCGTAAAGTTCAACAACTCGCCACTGTAGCAGCAATCAAGCCAGACTATCTGTTGCTTCACCGGGCTATTTGCTAAAATCCCCCGTAAATCTTTCAGTGAAATACCCCATTTCCCATATGTTGGATCTGCTTCACTTGTAGCTAAGAAACCTTGTGTTTCTTCTTGCGCCTGCTTAAGTAAACCATGACCCGCGAAATAGACTAATGCCGTGTTAGCAATTATACTGCTTTTGGGTTGGAAAAGCCGCTTAATCGCTTCTTCTAGCTCTGGTTTATCTACCAAGCCTTTTGGATCTACTTTCCGCATCCCTGGGTGAAAAGGCAATCGCTGCACCTCAAAGTCGCCATATTCCTCTAGAAGCCGTGCTACTGCCTCCGCATCTTTTGCTGGTTGCGAGAGATGTCCCATGTAAGGATAACGATTAATACCAACTACTAAGGCTTCCCGCTTCATAACAAAAGTAAATTTCAGGTTGCTGTTTAATTTGTTCGCGCCCTCGTTCCCCGCTGTAATGGTACCCATGCACGGGCAAAACCTGAAGGATGGCAGTTTTTGTCTTAACAAATTTTCCGGAATAGCTTTACAACGAATTGTATATGCTTTGCATACCGTATAGGTATTTTACTATATTTTGGCTACACGTAGGCATGAATCTATCGACCATTATTCGTAGTTGTGCTTTACTTTATCTTTATTTTATTCATTTATTAACTTTGATACTCTTGTCCTCTTAAGATTTTTGTATTTATGTCTGCTAACACAACTTTACTAGCTCTACTACTGGCTCTCAAGGACTTCGATGTCACTTTGACTCCTTTTGAAACTGCTGAGTTAGAAACCATTGGGGATCAACTTGCTCTCGACTTTCCTCAACGCTGGCATGACATTGAAGCACGCTTGATGAAGGTAATTTCGGCGAATATCTCGTTATATCAACGATATCAAGCAAGTAAAGCCAAGCTCGATCTTATGGACAGCGCTCGACTCGTTTCCTTATTACCCAATCAAGGCGAGCTGCCACAGGAGCTAGCAAATGATAATCACCGTGAAGTACGTGGTGCCAAACCTCCAAAGTTTGCCAAAGCTGATAACAACAATGAAATTATTAATGATATTGTTGTCCCTATTTTAAGAAGCGAAGAGCCCACGGAGGAAGCTAAAAAGCTCAGCTTCCTTGAGCGTATTCAAAAAAATCTTTAGCCGCTTTTAAAAGGATATTTACCAGTTTCATGGCTCATCTACTGTACCCCACTATCGATTTGTTTCTCTACGATCTGCGAGATGCTCTGGGACAGAATTACGAAAAAATTCTAGAAAATCGGGATTTGTTTTTTCAAAAACTTCCAGCTAGTATTCATTCTCTGGTTTTAGAACAGGATGAGGATTTTAAAGCAGAATCAGACGCTGAGTTTCTTGAATTACTTGGTGAAAAACAAATTGTCAGTTTAAATTTAGAATCTCAAGATTATGAAGGTTATTATTACCCAGTCCGATTGAGCGATACCTATGGTTTATTGGTAGATTGTTCGGTTGCAGATAAAACGTCTCCTTATTCAGTTAGTAGCATCAAAACTTTGCGAAACCTGATTTACAAAAGCATTAATTACCAGAGCGCTAATCTCGGTGAGACTTGGCTAATTTCTGGTACCGTTCCAGATATAAATTCTAGCCAAAATCCCGAAGCCATTGCTAAAGAATGCTACCATGCCTTAATTCCTAAAGCTAGCTGGGAAAAAAACCTCCAAGGGAAAGGCAATATTTTGGGAGGCAATATTTTTGAACTCTGGCAATCTAATTCTATAAATTTGGAAACTCCAGCAACGATTGAAGACAGAATAGAGGATAATCATCATGTTATCATCGTAATTTATCCCGATACAAAAACTGCGGAAAAAGCAGGTAATTTGATTGATGACTGGCTGCGTTTTTTCTGTTATAGAAGTAAAATAATTTGGGCTTATAATGAAAGTCGGAAGCTAAAGACATATTTGAAAAAAGATTTTATTGATATTCAAAATTATGTCTTACTCTTAAGAAAAAAAGAATCAGAAAAAATTACCTTAAAGCAACTACAGCAAAATTTAGATAAAGCCGAAAACTTATTTTCTCAATATGCAATTGATTTAAACTACTTGGATTATCAATGTAATACTATTGAAGTCAATTTGTATAATTACTCCCAGCGTTTGAAGACAATACTGGAAGAGTTAAGTACAAGGGAAATTCAAAATGACTTAAAGTTTTTGAATAAATTTAGCCAACAGGGACAAGAAAAATACCTGAGACAATTACAAAAGGACGATCGTAATCTCAGTAAAGGCTTGCAAATGTTAGAGATAGCAGTCAACTTTATTCGAGCCGAGGTGGAAGTTGGTCAAGCCCAAAATGGTCAAAACTTCCAAGATACTGTCGCTATCGTGGGTGTGGGATTGGCAGCTGGTTCGATGGTTGCGTCTCTAGAAAAATTGGGTGAGGCTAAAACTGACCCAGTTAGGACTGTCCTTGCCAAATCTCTGGGAAATTCAAAAACTTGGTGGTTTGAACCAGCGATTCCACTCATATATGGTGTTGGTGCAGCTATTTTAGCCGCGGTATTAACTTGGTTGGGAATTCGCTTGTGGGCTTGGCTGGTAGCTCAATTGCGATCGCGTTAAGCTTTTAGTCATTCTCATAGCGAACCCGAGTGCGAACACGACCGGTTACCAGTCTTCTAGAAGGTAATGTCTCATAGGAAATAGCTTTTAATTTTGATGTAAAAGACTCCGAACCTACCTGTGTTTCTGGAGTGAACTGCTCGATGGGAGGATTGTTTGTTGTAACTGGGAGGGAATTATCCTCTTGGTGAGTTTGTAGACAAATAGGTGAATGGGCAGATAAAGCTATTTCTTCGTGTTCCCTTATTTGTGTGTCAACAGATACTTTACCACTACTGGTTTCAATGGAAGTCACCCCAACACCACTTGCTGGCGATGGAAAACTCGTTTGCGGTGCTGGTAGCTCTGTCACCCACTGTCTTTGCTCCTCGTGTCCTGTAGTGGAAGCGGGGGCTGGGGGTAATACTGGAAGGGCGGTTAAGTTTTGGGGAAATTTGCTGCAAATCAAGCGTTCAAATTCCATATTAAAATGAAAGATTGCCTGTCCTCGCCTTTGCCAGCAAGTTAAGATTTGTTGCACTGAAACTGCTTTGTATCGCCCTTGATATAGTGCCTCAATTACAGCTAAATGCAACCAGTTTCCTGGGTACTGCTTTTGCCAAAGTTCTACTAGCTCAACGGCGCTATAGCCACTGAGGTCAAAACTATAGTGAATTAATAAGGCTATTGCCAAGTCGGCAAAGGTTACCGGGGCTGGAGTAAACATCTGACTATCGACTTCTGGCAATAGGCTTAAATTTTGCTCCCCTCTCATATAGCCTGTCGTATTTTGAGCTAGAGTTGTGTTTGCCAAGCGTATCCCAGTACATAAACAGGTGTCTTTCATTCTACTTCTAATATGGGAAGAGAAACGATATAGGGCGAATGAATAACAGGTACTCTCCCTATCGCAACCAATGCTTGGTAAACCATCGCTGCTACTTCAGCACGTGTTGCTTCTCGATTCGGTTGAAGTTGCTTGGTATCTGGAAAATTAATAATAACTTTATTTTTGGTCGCTGTGGCAACTGCGGTACGAACAGATTCAGGAATGGTATTGCGATCGCTATAGCCAAGCAAAGCGTCGTTATAGCTTGCAGATAGAGAAAGCCCACTGACTAGGGAGACTATAACCTGCAATCTCAAGACATTTTGCTCTGGTCGAAAGGTACGATTGCTAAATCCACTGACAAAGCCACCCCGCGCTGCAATGCGGATGGCGTTATAAGCCCAATAATCTTTTGGTACGTCGGTAAACTCAAGAACTTGGCGTTTGGGGGCGGGATGAACAGCAGCTGCAATTAAAGCTGCATAATGAGCGCGAGTCATTGGTTTATCCGGTTGATAAGTCCCATCAGCAAAACCGCCAGTTAAGCCTAGGTTGACCAGTGCTTGAATAAACGCTTCTGCCCAATGACCAGCTATATCAGTGAAACTCGTACTGACTGACACCAATGTAGCAGGATCTTCTATTGCAGCAATAAAATCCACAAGCCCTCTGACTTGGGTCGGATTTAATTGATTACCCACTGAAACCAACTTTTTAGATGTGGCGTTGCGAAGAGCGCATTGACCGTTATCGCGAAAAATATTCCCAGCCCGGTCTTGAGGACTACCTAAATCGGGAACTGCCTCACCATTTACTAATAAACCCTCTTGAATATTCTTTTCAAAAATATTATGACGCAACACGGGATGGGCATCTCGCGAGAGAGCCATTCCGGTACGATTTTCTAATACTTTGTTGTAAGCGACTAAAGGGGCAGCCAGATCGCTAATTGCTATGCCCAAAGCGTTTTTTTGCAAAACATTTCGCAACACTTCGCCTTTGCTATTGCGTGCCATCACTAAACCACCAATCGCATTTTGCAGAAACAGGCTATCTAGAATTTTTGGTTTAGCAGTTCCACTAACAAACACACCTTCGCGCCCACAGTTTGTAAAAGTGTTGTTAGCCAAAGTGGGGGAAGTAGATTCAATCCAGATCCCAGTTCCTTTAGCCATTGGATTTGTGACAGTCACACCCATTAATTGAGCATGACCAAGCAACAACAGTGTGATATTTTGCACGCCAAAACCTTGGCTTTGATACTTGCCACTCCCGGAAATCAAAATATCTTTGCCTTTAGTTGCTTCGTTACCTACTACCATCACACCATCGGCAATGACAAGCGGAAAAATTTCACCGCTTGCAGTGCTGTAAGTTCCTGGTGCAAGTTGAATTATCTTGGGTGATGGAGTTCCTTTTAGGGCACGGGTTAGACTTCTGTAGGGGTTTGACGGAGTTCCAGAATTGGCATCATTTCCCATCACTGGGTCAACATAGAGTGTGGCAACAGGAGTAGAGTGAACCATTATCAGTGAACGGTGAACGGTGAATAGTTATCAGTAAACAGTAAACAGCGAACAGTGAACAGTGAGAACCGATAACTGATAACTGATATCTGTGATTTATCATGGTTTGAAACCCTATCACTTGTACTCGGCAGTAGGAATGATTGAAGTTGAAAACTTAAGTAAAGTATACGGTTCTACCCCGGCAATTACTGATGTCACGTTTAACGTGGAGAAGGGAGAGATTTTGGGGTTCTTAGGACCAAATGGCGCTGGTAAAACAACAACCATGCGGATTTTGGCTGGATATTTACCCGCCACAAGTGGTACCGCCCGGATTGCTGGCTTTGATGTCCATGACAACTCTTTAGCAGTACGCCAACAAATTGGCTATTTACCTGAAACACCCCCGTTATACCCTGAAATGACGGTTGAGGAATTTTTGTACTTTGTAGCGCGAATTAAAGGAGTTCCGGCAGGCGATCGCGCAGAAAAAATCAAAGCAGCACTGAAAAAATGTAACTTAGAAGACAAGCATCACACCATCATACGCAAACTTTCTAAAGGATACCGTCAAAGAGTCGGGATTGCCCAAGCTATTGTTCACGATCCACCAGCCATTATTCTGGACGAACCTACAGTTGGACTTGACCCCCGACAAATTATTGAGGTGCGAGATTTAATTAGAAATCTCGCTGGTAACCATACGATTATTCTGTCCACCCACATTTTGCCAGAAGTGAATATGACTTGCAGCCGCGTAGCAATTATCAATCGCGGTAAAGTCGTAGCAACCAATACAATAGAAACTTTAATGGCACAGTTGACAAAAGGATCTGGTTATGAATTGGAAATTGAAGGAGAAGCAACCCTCGCCAAACAAATGTTGCAAAACATACCTGGTGTGGGTTTGGTAGAATCAGTTCCTACAGTAGCAATGCCCGGTCATCATGACTTAAAAACTAACCGAACGTACCTGCGAGTGATATCGCAACCGGGAGCTGAACCGGGTGAGGCGATTGCATCGGCGTTAGTGCGTGCGGGATTTGGTTTATATGAAATGCGACGTGTTAGCGCTACTCTGGAGGATGTCTTTTTACAATTAACAACAGAAGAAAAGACTTTGGAGACAGAAACAGAAACAGCACAAGCCAAGGAGGAAGAAGCAGCATAAATGGGTGTAGTACTAGGTAATATTATCGCTATCTATCGCCGAGAGCTACAGAGCTATTTTGTATCGCCTTTAGCGTATGCTGTCGCTGGCGTTTTTTGGTTTTTATCCGGCTTGTTCTTCGTACTCATTTTGATGGGTCCGGAGGGTATTCTGCCAACGGTTGCTGCCTATGATTTACGCGGGCAACAATTGGGAGTCCCTGTTCCACCAATAGATGTTCCTTACGAATTTGTGCGTGCCTTTTTGGACAGAATGGGCTGGCTGTTACTGTTTGTGCTGCCGATTCTCTCTATGGGGCTTTATGCTGAAGAACGCAAGCGCGGCACTTTGGAACTTTTAGCCACATCACCAATTACAAACTGGGCAGTAGCTGTCGGTAAATTACTAGGAGTGCTAACATTTTTTACGACAATGGTTCTTCCTATGTTAGCTTTGGAAGCGATCGCATTAAGTGCATCAAATCCGCCCATACCACCAACAATTCCCCTACTCGGTCATTTAGCATTAATCTTACTAGCAGCAGCAATCCTATCCTTAGGAATGTTTGTTTCTTCTCTAACAGACAGCACGATTTTATCTGCAGTACTAACCTTTGCACTGATTTTATTACTGCTATTTCTAGATTTAATTGCCAAAAATATTGGTGGTTCTCTGGGAGAAGCATTAGGGCATTTATCATTGCTGAAACATTACAATACCCTAGTACAAGGTATTTTTGATACCAGCAGCTTGATTGTGTTTGCCAGTTACATCATTCTGGGAATTTTTCTCACAGCCCAATCAATTGATGCACTCCGATTCCAACGTTCATAGTCATTAGTCATGAGTCATTAGTCATTAGTCATGAGTGAGTCCAGTCCTGTAGGCGAGTTTCCCAACAAGAGTGAACTGGCCTATAGCCCTTACGGGCATAGCCTACAGCATCGCGGAGCATGCGCTTTGCGCTTAGTGTCTCCGCTCCTGAGATACAAAGGAGGGTCATTAGTAAAGACAAATGACACTGGACAAACGATCGAGAACAAATGACCAAGGACAAATAACACTGGACAAATGACCAAGGACAAGTGATTAAAAAAATGAAAACTATTGCTAAAAAGAAACTTTGGAAATATTTAGTTTGGTTGGGTCCGTTTCTGATAGCTGCGGGCTTAACAGCTGGGTTTGTAGCGGAAAATTGGGGACCCATCCCACTAGTACTTATCATTACGGGAACTGTCATCATTGGGTTGTGGCTGGTGTGGCAAAGCCAACAGAATAATTGGTGGGGAAGGCGTTCCACTCAAGCTAGTACTAATGCCCTATTTGCTACTTTAGCAGTATTGGCAATTTTGGGGTTAGTTAACTTTTTAGGAACTCGCTACAACTTCCGGGCTGACTTAACTGAAACCCAGTTGTTTACTCTTTCCCCTCAGTCACGAGAATTGGTGCGTTCCTTGGAAGTACCTGTAAAAGTATGGGTGTTTAATGTCAATCAAGATCCCCAAGATCGCGATTTGCTGGAAAATTACCGCCGACAAAGCCCAAAGTTTAAATTTGAGTACGTCGATCCACGCGCTAGACCGGGATTAACACGCAAATTTGGTGTCAAAGAAGATGGAGAAGTTTACCTGGAATCTGGCGATAAAAGACAGTTGGTACAGGTGGTAGCTCCGCAAGAACCTTTGTCAGAATTGAAACTGACAAATAGCTTGCAACAAATCACAAACTTTAATTCGGCTAAAGTTTACTTCCTTCAAGGTCACGGCGAACACCAACTTTCAGGTAATGAAGAAGGAATATCACAAGCAATCAAATCATTAGGTGACAGAAGTTATACGACTTCACCACTGAATCTAGCCGAAAAGTCTAGTGTTCCTCAAGATGCTACTATTATCGTTATTGCTGGTCCTAAACGAGGTCTGTTTGAAAGTGAAGTTAATGCTTTGCGACAGTACCTCAACCGAGGTGGCAATTTACTGTTGATGATTGACCCAAGTATCGATCCCAAACTCAACAGTTTGTTTGCTGAATGGGGTATAAAGCTAGATAATCGTTTGGCAGTTGATGTCTCTGGAAGCGTAGGCCTTGGTCCTGCTGCTCCCCTTGTTAGAGAATATGGAAAACACCCTATTACCAAAGATTTTGGCAACGGCATTTCTTTTTATCCTCTAGCAAGACCAATTGACACAGTACCCGTGGCTGGTGTCGAAGTTTCTCCCCTACTCATAACTAAACCCTATCCCGATAGTTGGGCAGAAAGCGATCTTGAAAGTGAGGACTTGAAGTTTAATCCAGAAAGCGATCGCAAGGGACCTCTGACATTAGGTGTTGCATTGCGAAGAAAACTAACTGCTGCACCTCAAATTCAACCCAACCCCACTCCTACACCCACAGCATCCCCAACACCGGCAACTAAGGCTAGTCCTACTCCTACACCCACAGCATCCCCAACACCAGGAACTCAGGTTAGTTCTACTCCCAACGTCAAACCAACACCTACAAATTCTCCCACAACTCAAGCAAAGATAACCCCCACTCCTACACCCACTGCTACGCCATCACCCACAACTCAAGCAAGCCCCACTCCCTCCCTCACTCCATCCCCCACTGAATCGCGGATGGTGGTGATAGGAAATTCAGCTTTTGCTGTGAATAACTTGTTTGAACAACAGCTCAACAAAGATGTGTTTTTAAACTCAGTTACATGGCTGAGCCAACAAGATAGACAGCCCCTTTCGATTAGCCCCAAAGAAGCAAGTAACCGTCGCATTAACCTAACAACAGCACAAGCCAATCTTTTAGAGATATCATCTCTATTTGTTTTACCGCTGATAGGGTTATTAGCAGCTGCTCTTCTCTGGTGGATACGACGATAATTTTCAGAATGGTTAGTGGTTAGTAGTTATTTGTTAGTATGTTTAACCACTAACCACTAACTATTAACTACTTACTAAGTTTATGAAACTACAGCGAACGACTTTAATTTTACTATTGATAGCACTAGGTTTAGGGGCTTTTGTCTACTTCCATGAAATTAGAGGCACATCACAGCAGGAGGAAGTTCAGAACAACAAGCAGCCAATCTTCTCTTTTAAAGCAGATGATGTTCAATCTTTAACAATCAAGGCTCAAAATCAGACTATAAATTTGGAACGCAGTGGTAAATCTGAAGTATCTAAATGGTTAATGAAATCTCCTGAAGTTGCACCAACCAGTGACCCTATTGTAGGTTATTTGATGAATTTGTTGGTGGAAGGTACGAGCGATCGCACTATATCTATTTCAAATAATCAGCTTTCAGAATTTGGCTTAGATCAACCCCAAGCGATTATCTATATCAAACTAAAAAATCAACAAAAACATCAGCTTATTTTGGGCCAGCCTGACTTCAACCGTCGTTTCCTTTATGCTCAAGCCGATCCATCCACTCAAGCAAAGGGGAATATAAATGTGCTGTTAGTCTCAACGGATTTTGAAAATGCTGTCAAGAGAAATCTTTCAGAATGGAAACAAACAACAGATAACAGCAACAAACAACCTACACCAAGTGTTCAGCCGAGTCCAACTTTATAAAGTATGAAGGATAAAGGATAAAGGATGAAAAAAATAAGTTAAACGTAGGTTGGGTTGAGTCACGAAACCCAACACAACCGTAAATTTGTTAGGTACTTTATAAAGTATGAAGTATGAAGGATGAATGATGAAAAAATCAGGAACGAAACCCAACACAACCGTACATTTGTTAGGTGCAAAAACCAAACCCAACAAACAATATGTTTCAGCGATCGCCTAACTCATGTTATGTTTAAAATAGCAAATCCTGTATGGGAAAGAAATTCATTTTTAATCATCCTGCACTAAAGATTTCGATGAATTTAGCAATGAATCAATAACTTCCTTATGCTTCTGATGAAACTTTAAAACTTCTAAATATGCAAAAGGCACTATGACTGGCCATAGAATAGTGGAGATAACCAAAATAGTAAAAGAAAAAAATCTTTCCTCTGGACTCATTTCTTTATCTGCTATAAAAAAATCCAGCCATTTGTTGAAAAAACAGTAAGCCATAGATAGGTAAAATATAATTGCTAAATCGAGGAGAAGTGTTTGTATCATAATAATATAAATTTATAGATAACAATAAAACTGAGTGTAGCAGTCTCTCTGTTTTACAACTACGCCATTCGGATATTATTCTCCGGAGGGATTAATTAAAAGAAATGAAAACTAATCAACAATCCTTTTTGTTGTTGTTTTTACTTGCCACCTTAATTATGTCTTAGCATGACTCATAATGACTAGTCCTACAGCAACATTGCTTATATCTTGCCCAGACCAACGGGGACTTGTAGCGAAAATTGCCAACTTTATTTACACCTATGGTGGTAATATCATCCATGCAGATCAACATACAGACTTCGCTGCTGGTTTGTTTCTCACCCGCATTGAATGGCAGTTAGAGGGATTCAATTTGCCCCGCGACCTGATTGCACCAGCATTTAACGCCATAGCTCAACCTTTGCAAGCCAAATGGGAACTCCACTTTTCTGATACTGTTCCCCGCATTGCTATTTGGGTCAGCAAACAAGACCATTGTCTGTTTGATTTGATTTGGCGACAACGTGCAAAAGAGTTTACTGCTGAGATTCCTCTGATTGTGAGCAATCATCCCGATCTAAAAGTTGTAGCGGAGCAATTTGGCATAGACTTCCACCACATCCCAATTAGTAAGGATAATAAACGAGAACAGGAAGCCCAACAACTCAACTTATTAAATCAATACAAAATTGATTTAGTTATCCTAGCAAAATATATGCAAATTCTTAGTAAAGAATTTATTAACGAATTTCCTCAGGTCATTAATATTCATCACTCATTTTTACCAGCTTTTGTTGGAGCCAATCCCTATCATAAAGCTTTTGAACGAGGTGTCAAAATTATTGGAGCAACTGCACATTATGTCACTGATGATTTAGATGCAGGACCCATTATCGAACAAGATGTTGTGCGAGTGAGCCACCGCAATGAAGTTGAAGATTTGATAAGAAAAGGAAAGGATTTAGAGCGAATTGTCTTAGCTAGGGCAGTCCGTTTGCATTTGCAAAACCGTGTTTTGGTTTATAGAAATAGAACAGTCGTATTTGAATAACCTACCTACAGTTGGAGGTTAGTTAGTCAGTCTATTCATTAGATTAAATGAAACTTTGTAGCTAAGGTATGATTGGTTATGGACTTTAAGTACAAGTGGAAAAACGGTTATCCACCAACCCGAGACCAAGCAGCAAGCAGTCAACATCTGTTGGATAAGGGGCAATTTACTAGCGAAAAAGATTGGCAACTTGCAGAACAAGATGCACGCAAGCATTTAGGTGTTCCTGCTAAAACTATGGATGAGGATCGTTCTACACTCCCTCATGCAGCTCCTGCCGAAAGTGAGGACAATGAGTTGTTGTAAGTGCTGGGTAACTTCACTTATATCGTACAATCTTGACGTACCGACACTGCCTGATTCCAGGTTAACGTAGGTACGTCACCAGTATCTAAGAAGCAAGCAATCCCCCACTTCCAGATAAAACTCTTAACTCAATGTATCATTTACGAATATCGGCGCATAATAATATTAGAAAAGAGTTAAGAAATATTACGCTACGTGACCTGACCTTGGTATGAGCAAAACAGCCCTGAATCTCATAGCAATATCCGTCTTCGCTATAACTATGTCCACCTTGCTGGGTCCATTAATTCACCTGTCGCCTACAATCCCAGCGCTCGTAACCTTTACCGTTTTGGGAATAGCCACTTTCGATTCTTTCAGTTTGCAAGGGCAAGGTGGCAATCTTTTATTAGATTGGATGGCTGGTTTTTCACCCGAACACAGAGAACGTATCCTTCACCATGAAGCAGGGCACTTTCTCGTTGCTTACCTGTTGGGAATTCCAGTCATTGGTTACACCCTCAGTGCTTGGGAAGCCCTAAAACAAAAACAACCGGGACAAGGTGGTGTCAGTTTTAATGATGGCGAATTAGCCTCTCAACTGGAACAAGGTAAAATAACCGCTCAAATGCTGGATCGTTATTGCACGACTTGGATGGCGGGTGTTGCGGCAGAAAGCTTGGTTTACAACAATGCTGAGGGAGGTACCGACGATAAAAGCAAGCTAGCAGGAGTTTTAACAAGCTTGGGATTTTCTAGAACCAATGTCGATCTCAAACAACGCTTTTGCCTCCTCCAAGCAAAAACCCTACTTCAAGAAAATTGGTCAGTATATCAAGCCTTAGTCAATGCCATGCGACAACGGGCTTCCGTAGCAGAGTGTCATCGTGTGATTGAGTCTTGCCAAAGCTTTCACCATTAACCACTAACCAGAAACAGAAACAGTTTGACGCGGTGCAGCATGATAAAGTGTATGACCACTGCAACCGATCGCACAATTGCGCCCAGCCGCTTTCGCCTCTAACAAATGTTGATCGGCGCGATAAAGGAGGCTGAGTCCCTTGGGATCGTCCTCGGCTCGCAGACAACAGACTCCCAAGCTGATTGTAATGTTTAGAGATAGTTTGTTATTGATTGCAAAGGGTTCATTGGCAACGACACGATTGAGACGCTGTGCTACACCAAGGGCTTCATCACAACCTGTATTTGATAAAACAATCACAAACTCCTCTCCACCATAGCGAAAAGGAGTGTCTTGAAATCGTAGATTTTGACGCAGACGCCTACACAGTAACTGTAAAAGACCATCCCCTACCAAATGCCCGTAGGTATCATTCACTTTTTTGAAATAGTCTACATCTAAAATAATCAAAGAAAGTGGAATTCCATGAGTGCGGGCTTTTTGAATTTGCCTGGGTAAATCCCACTCCAATGCACGGCGATTATTCAGTTCTGTAAGGGAATCCGATCGCGCAATGGTTGAGAGTAAATCATTGGTTTTCACTAAGTCTCGGTACTTTTGTGCTTTACGCAAACCTAAACTTAAATGAGCAAGTAACAAGCGCTCGTGAGCCGTTTCCTCTTTTGGAGACGCGCCATAACTCGTGTGTATATGCCAGATATATGCATCTGCTCCTTGTTGTAATGCATAAGATGTCATCTCCAACTCCCAATCCTGACTACAGGTATTTTTAAGCATCAGTAATTGGGGACGATCTTCAATCAGGATACAGTAAATCCAGGATAACTCTGGCTGTTCTTTTAACCAATGACATAATTTCATACTGTCATCCCAACTAGCCTGCACCAGTAAAACATCCGGTAGAGTACTTTCGATACAAGAAACCGCCCGCTCGAAATTGCTGGTGAGTTCTATGCTATAAGAGGATGTATCTCGAATATGCTTTGGAAGTTGAGCGAGAAAGTTATCACCTCCAAAGATCAGTATGGAATTCATTGCTTTACTTTTTCCCCATTGCTACTTTAAAGGTATAAAATTTAACTTTTTCCGGCTCTTTGCGATTACTGCTTTACAGTTGTACATCTGATGAGGGAGTGTTAATACACTGTTTGATGCCACACTTAGCTAAAACATGAATTTTTTAAATTTCCACCTCATCCTACTTTACTTGTATAACTACAATTGCTGTTGTTTCAATTTCTGATACCTTTCGTTTCCTATAAAATAATTTATCTTAAGCAGTATAAATACTGAAAATATTATGGAAGTATAAAGATATGACTAGTACAAAAAGGCTGTTCGCGTAGCGTCTCCTCTGGAGAAGTATGAAGGCATTTGGATGAAATTAACAGGCTTATACTGCCAGCTTGACAACAAGCGTGTAATGGTAGCCTTATTTGCACCGATGTGTACTAGAATTTCCTCAAGCGATTCCACTAGTTTATGCAAAATGAAACAGTTAAACTATTTGATACATTGAAGATGAACTTCTCACATCAGTAGAATCTTGATTTTTGTTTGTATCCTTATTACAAGAAGTTTCCATCCTTCCGAATTTTTCCGTAAAAACTCAGAAACTTTACGGACTCAATTTTTTCATATTCTACATAATTTATTAAAAATTCCGATAAAAGAAAAACCACCCCCAGTAACCTATCTGCATTGACAAGGAAAACAAAGGTTAGCAGAAAATTTTTTGGGGCGGTAGTGGTAGGAACGCTAGTTTAAATGTGAAAGATGAGTGAAGTACGGAAAGTTTCATCTTTCATCCTCAACCCTTAGCCTGCTTGATAGCCCTCAATAGTGTAACCAGCTGCAACAATTGCCTGTTTTATGGATTCCTCAGAAGCTTTCGCTTCCACAGTTACAGTCTTACCCTTGACATCTATATCAATCTTGGCATCTGGTTCTACGACTTGGATAGACTTAGTAATCGTTTCTGCACAACCCTCGCAGGAAATATTTGGAACACTCAATTTTAACGCCATAATTTACCTCAATAGGGGAATTTTGAGTTTTTTTCCAACTTTTATTTTAGAAATCGCGGACGCTCTCACTCATCCTACCAAAGTTAGGAGGTTAAGCTATTGCGGCAGAATCTGAAATGGTGTGGTCGCAAATTGAAACAAAATGCAAAAATATATAAACGTAAAATTAAGCATAAAGAACAAAGGGCAAAGCCTGAAATATTAGTTATACTACAATGTAGTATAATTTGGTTCCCCAGCTTCCCCCTTTCATACTTCATACTTAATACTTCATACTTGTAAGAGCTTATGTCTGTAAATCCCCAGTACCTCAGCGGTAACGAAATTCGCCAAAAATTCCTCGACTTCTACGCCCAACGGGGACACCAAATCCTTCCTAGTGCCTCTCTCGTGCCAGAAGACCCAACCGTGCTGCTGACAATCGCGGGGATGTTACCATTTAAACCTATATTTTTGGGACAGCGCACACCAGAGTTCAAGCGTGCTACAACTTCTCAAAAATGCATCCGCACCAACGATATCGAAAATGTCGGGCGCACCAAACGGCATCATACGTTCTTTGAAATGTTGGGTAATTTCAGTTTTGGAGATTATTTTAAAGAACAAGCGATCGCTTGGGGTTGGGAGGTGTCAACAAAAGTCTTTAATTTGCCTCCGGAACGTTTGGTTGTCAGTGTCTTCCAGGAAGATGACGAAGCTTTTGCAATCTGGCGGGATAAAATTGGCGTACCCGAAGCGCGGATCAAACGCATGGGCGCAGATGATAACTTTTGGGTTTCCGGTCCCACGGGTCCGTGTGGACCTTGTTCGGAAATTTACTACGACTTTCACCCAGAACGGGGTGACGATAGTATTGACTTAGAAGACGACACCCGCTTTATTGAGTTTTATAACCTCGTATTCATGCAGTACAACCGGGATACTGAGGGTAACTTAACACCGCTGGCAAACAAGAACATTGACACGGGAATGGGCTTGGAGAGAATGGCACAGATTCTCCAAGGAGTATCCAACAACTACGAAACCGATTTGGTTTTTCCCATTATTAAAAAAGCAGCAGAAATTGCTGGGATTGACTACACCAAAGTTGATGAAAACACCAAAGTCTCCTTAAAAGTTATCGGGGATCACATTCGAGCGATCGTTCACATGATTGCTGATGAAATCCGCGCCTCTAATGTGGGGCGGGGTTATGTGCTGCGCCGCCTGATTCGTCGAGTTGTGCGACACGGGCGATTGGTCGGAATTCAAGGTGAATTTACGATTCAAGTGGCTGAAACCGCTATCGGTATTTCCGAGCAAGCTTACCCCAATTTGCGACAGCGAGAAGCAGCCATCAAAGCAGAATTGCAACGAGAAGAGTCTCAATTCCTCAAGACTTTGCAGCGGGGTGAAGAACTGCTTGCAAATATTATTGCTGAAGTTAAAAGCAAAGGCGAAACCCAAATAAGCGGTGAAAGTGCCTTTACTTTGTACGATACCTATGGATTTCCTGTAGAACTGACTCAAGAAATTGCTGCTGAGAACAACCTCATAATTGATGAGGCGGGTTTCGAGGTGGAAATGGAAAAGCAGAAACAACGTGGTAGAGAAGCCCACGAAACCATCGATTTAACTGTGCAGAGTTCTCTCGACAACCTCGCCGAACACATTCACGCTACAGAATTTTTAGGCTACACCCAAAGCGCAGCAACATCTGTAGTTGAAGCGTTATTGGTAGGTGGTGTCTCGGAACCAGAAGCAGAGGCTGGAACAGATGTACAAATTGTCCTCAATCAAACTCCATTTTATGCTGAGTCGGGGGGACAAATTGGGGATCGCGGTTATATATCCGGCGATGGTATTCTCGTCACGATTCACGACGTTAAGAAAGAATCTGATTTCTTTGTTCACTTTGGACGGATTGAACGCGGAACTCTCCGAGTTGGGGATACGGTGACCGCCCAAATCGATCCTTCTTGTCGTCGTCGCGTCCAAGCCAACCATACTGCAACTCACTTGCTGCAAGCGGCGTTGAAGAAAGTTGTCGATGAAGGAATATCTCAAGCTGGTTCGCTGGTATCCTTTGACAGATTGCGGTTTGACTTTAACTGTCCGCGTCCTTTAACAGCACAAGAGTTGCAGCAAGTTGAGGAACTGATCAATATCTGGATTGCTGAAGCTCACTCTGCCAAAGTGGAAATTTTGCCCTTAGCAGAAGCAAAAGCAAGAGGTGCAACTGCTATGTTTGGAGAAAAGTACGGCGAACAAGTGCGCGTGATTGACTTCCCTGGTGTCTCAATGGAACTTTGCGGCGGTACTCATGTCAGCAATACAGCAGAGATAGGGGTTTTCAAAATTATCTCTGAATCTGGCGTAGCTTCTGGAGTTCGGCGGATTGAAGCTGTCTCTGGTTCGGCTATTTTAGATTACCTGAATATTCGGGATAAAGTTGTTAAGGATTTGAGCGATCGCTTTAAAGT